>DASSIB010000028.1:0-2757 GCA_035692365.1 Candidatus Limnocylindria bacterium
TGCATGGCCCCTCCCTGCCTCCCGATGGTCGCGCCCGATGGTGCCGCGCGACGCCGAAGGATACCAGGGCTGAAGAGCAGGCTACGCTCGGTGCGGCGAATCCTGGATCATGCTCTCGTTGGCACGTTTCGCGAGTGCCGCACCGTGTAGGACGGGGGGTAGGGACTCGTCGTCGCCGATTTCGGACTCGTCGAAGTCGATGCCTAACGACAGATGCTCAGGGTCCCAACCGGACGCGAGCAACTGACGAACGACTCCGAGCCCCTCGGCCTCAGAGTCGAACACGGCGAGCACATTCGCCGACGCAGCATCCCACAGCTCATAGTGCATGCCTGAAGTGTATCGTCAATCGTTGTGTGGCGCATTTGCGGCCGTGGGTTGAAACCCACGTCTACCGTCATTCAGTCGCTCCGCGACGGACAATGACGCCCGTCCCCGTCCCGTAGGGACGCTGCGATGGTAGGCAGGGGATTTATCCTAATGCCGTCTCGAATCCGATGCGACGGAGAGACGTATCAGCTAGAAGGGGGCGTGAGGGGGGCGATCGAAGCCGGGGAGAGGGAGCTGCACGGGGGTCGTCGGCGTGGACGTGTGGTCGCTCGGGTCGAGGTGTTGGAAGGCGGCGGCGAGGCGAGCGAGGAGGAGCGGGGAGCGTCTGGCGAGGCCAAGGGCGCGGGCGGCCAGCAGGGTCAGGAGGTGGACGAGGATGGCCAGGTGGACCGAGAGCTCGACGGCGTTCTCGGAGAAGCCGAGGAAGCGGGGGAGTCGGAGGTGGCGCTTGAGCCAGCGGAGGAAGAGCTCGATCTGCCAGCGCCAGAGGTAGACCTGGACGACCTCGGCGGCGGTGAGATCCCAGCGATCGGTGACGATCTCGTAGCGGCGGGGCGTCGGGGTGCGATGGCCGGTCTTGCTGCGCGGCAGGACGTCGGCGGTGACCAGCCGCAGGCCCGGCAGGACGACGCTGGCGTGGTTGTTGGGGCTGCCGAGGGTGACCCGCTGGTCGGCGAGCACGATGATCCGCCCGCCATCGACGTCGGGGAGGGCCGGCTGGATCGGGCGGTCGTGCTCGACGGTGACCCGCGTGTTCGGGTAGAGGCGGGTGACCAGGTGGACGCCGGCCGTGACCAGGCGCCGGAAGCCGACGTGGCTGTAGTAGCCGAGATCGACGACGAGGGTCTGCCCGACCAGGGAAGCCAGGCGGGCCGGGTCGCCCAGGACCGTCCGGTCCCAGGACCGGTGGTCGTTGACCTTGACCGAGGTCAGCTCGACCACCTCGGGCAGGTCCAGGCTGGGGCGCAGCCAGAGCTGGACCCGCACCCCCGAGCCATCGGCGCGGCTGAGCGCCGGCAACCAGCCGGCCAGGCGGAGGCTCAGCCGGAGGAACGTCGAGTCCTGGATGACCAAGGATTCCAGGAGCGGGTCGCCGCCCTGCCGCCCCCCGCCGGCCCGGCGCACGCGGGCCGCCAGGTGGGCGACCACGCCGGCCAGCACCGCGGCCGGGCGGGTGCCGTTCGAGGCGGCCAGTTGCGAGTAGCTCACCCCGAGCCGGTCCGCGCCATCGGGCGCGGCCAGCCCGCTGACGGTCACCAGCCCCCGCGCGGCGGCGAACTGCTCGTAGCTCTGCCGCAGGCTGCTCTGGCCGGCCAGGCCGTGGAAGAGCAACAGGCACAGCTGCTGGTACGAGGTGAAGTGCTTACGCCCGTGCTCGGCGCGACACGCCGCCGCGCTCGCCTCGGTCACCGGCCGCAGCTTGCTCAGTTCCGGCGCCAGCCACCGGCGCAGGCGACGGGCCAGCCCAACGCCGCCGCCGGATGGTACGCTTCGTCGTGGAGCCATCAGGGCCTCGCTTGAAGATGGTGTCTTGCACCTCCATCCTCCACGATCCGCCCTGCCGGCTCCACCTTTTGTCAAGCCAACCCATCACCTCGCACTGCCGCGCCGCTCCGTCCCATCTCATTCGAGACGGCATTAGGATTTATCCCCTGACCCCGGTGGCCGTCGGCTTGAATCCATGAATTCGGCACCGCGCAAGCCAGGACGTGCATGACTTCTGCCTCGGCGTACCATTCCGGGACACCTGATTCTGAAAGGGCACAGACGTGAGCGAGCAACCAGCGGAGGGTGCGCAGCCGGCCGGGGCCGCCGTGCCTGCGACACCGGCACCAGCCGCGCCTGCGGCGGCAGCACCGGCCGCCGAGCAGGCTGACACCACCATCACCATCGACGATTTCGGCAAGATCGATCTGCGGGTCGCCATCGTGCTGGCCGTCGAGCGCGTCCCGAAGACGGAGAAGCTGCTCAGGCTGGAGCTCGATCTCGGCAGCGAGAAGCGGACCATCGTGTCTGGCATCGCCGAGTTCTACGAGCCCGAAACGCTGGTCGGGAAGCGGATCGTCATCGTCGCCAACCTGAAGCCGGCCCGCATCCGTGGGGTCGAGTCACGCGGGATGCTGCTGGCGGCCGGCGGGCGTGGCCCCGGCGAGGAGCTAGGGCTGGTCACGCTGGACAGCGACATCCCGCCGGGCACCCGCGTCTCGTAGAGGCCCTCAACGCAGCCCGGCACGGGCCAGGAGAGCTGTCGCAAAGATCCGTGGCCGTCGCTCGTTCGTAACCGGTCGGGACTCATCCTGGCGGTACCGTCGCGCCGCGTCACACGCCGTTCCGCCGAGTGCGGCCGGCTGAACGGTCCGTCGTGACCTTCGCGCAGGCTCGTCCGCGTCATCGGACGGGCGCTCGTCTTTGACAGGCGGGTAGGGT
>DASSIB010000029.1:0-14165 GCA_035692365.1 Candidatus Limnocylindria bacterium
GGGACGTCCACCACCACCGTGTTGCGACGGAAGAAGAGGCGCAGCTTGAGGCGCAGCGCCGTCTGGTTGTGGAGCGGGTACTCCCAGATGTGGCTCGGCACGAACTCGGGCAGGACCACGGTCGTGGGCTGCGTCGGGTCGGCGCGATCGGTCGCGTCGATGTACGCCATCAGCGGGCCCATCAGTGCCCGATACGGCGACTCCAGGATCACGAGGCTCACCGGCCCACCCCAGAGCTCCCATTCCTGCTTCATGCGGGCCAGGTCATCGGCGTCGTCGGACACGTGAACGGCGGTGACATCGGCTGAGATGGAGGTCGCGAAGGCGAGCGCGTTGAGCGTGGCGAGGTCGATCCGGCTGACGGGAACGAGCACCCGCGGGGCGACCCGTCGCGGCAGGGCGCCGCTCGCAAGGTCGACCGCTAGGGCCAATTCCACGCTGCGGTAGTGCCGCCCGATCGACCACATCAGGCCGACGAGAAGCGGGATCAGGAACAGGACCATCCAGGCACCGAGGGCGAACTTGGCGACCCCCACGATG
Source organism: Candidatus Limnocylindria bacterium (assembly GCA_035692365.1). GTDB lineage: Bacteria > Chloroflexota > Limnocylindria > QHBO01 > QHBO01 > CF-167. The sequence goes on from DASSIB010000029.1 coordinate 541, forward strand.
ATCGCCACCACTCCGGTCGCCAGCGCCCCAACCCCGTTGAGAGTTGCCCGCCAGCGCCACCCGCGCACCTCGTGGCGCAGGCGCCACCAATGCACGACCATGCCCGATTGGCTGAGCGTGAAGGCGATAAAGACCCCGACGGTGTAGAGCGGGATCAGGTTGGTCACGCTGCCGCCGAATCCGACCACCAGCGCGGCGGCAAACAGGGCCAGCACCATGATCCCGAAGCTGTATGCCAGCCGGTCGCCGCGGTACTGGAACTGCCGAGGCAGGAATCGGTCCTTGCCCAGGATGCCGGCGAGCCGGGGGAATCCGGCGAACGCCGTGTTGGCAGCCAGGACCAGCAGGAACGCCGTGGAGAGCTGGATCAGGTAATGGAGAGGAGTGCCCCTGCCAAAGAGGGTCCGGGCGATCTGGCTGATCACCGTCTCCTGCTCGCTGTGATCGGGCATCACCCCGAGTTGCGACGCGAGAAAGCTGATCCCGATAAAGATCGTGGCGAAGAGTCCGCCCATCAGGACCAGCACCAGTCCCGCGTTGCGTGCCTCGGGTGGTCGGAAGGCCTGGACCCCGTTCGAGACCGCCTCGGTCCCGGTGAGCGCCACCGAGCCGGCGGCGAATGCGCGCAGGACGAGCAGGAGCCCCAGCCCCTCAAGCGGCACCGCACCGACAACGTCCGGCGGCGCGCTGTACGTGGGCAGCCCGCCAGTCACTGCCAGCCAGCCACCGTAGGCGATAAGGCCCAGGATCGACACCAGGTAGATGTAGGTGGGGACGGCGAAGATGTTCGCGCTCTCCTGGAGGCCGCGCAGGTTCCCGACCCACAGGATGCCGATGAAGGCGACGCCGACCCATACGCGCGGTTCGTACAGGGCCGGGAAGATGGAGGTCAGCGCCGCAACTCCCGCTGCCACCGAGACGGCGACGGTCAGCACGTAGTCGGTCAGCAGTGCGCCTGCGGCCACCAGACCCGGGAACACCCCCAGGTTGTCGCTCGCGACGACGTAGGAGCCGCCGCCGTTCGGATAGGCGCGGATCGTCTGCTGGTAGCTGGTGACCACGATCAGGAGCACGGCCACGATGGCGAACGTCAGCGGCAGGGTGGTCGCGGCCAGCGCACTGGCCCCTGCCACCACCACGACCCGCATGATCTCCTCGGTGGCATATGCCGAGGATGAGATGTTGTCCGACGCGAAAATGGCCAGCCCCTTCACCGGCCCGAGGCGCTCCTGCGCCTCCTTCGCCGTGGCGATGCGTCGCCCGATCAGGATGCGCCGCAGCAGGTCGGCGACCCTCCCGAGGCCGCTCTCCGGCTCGAGCACCCGCTCGGAGGCAACCAGGTGGCCGGGGGCGCGACGGCGGAACTCGGCGGCGTAGGGCTCGACAACCTTCACGTAGCGGTCGCCGGGCCGGCCGCCGCGAACCGGACGAAGTTCCCTGAGGTCGTCCGATTGGACCTGGCCCTCGGCGCCAGGCTCCGGGGGAGCCGTCACCCGCCAGCCTCGACCGTGATGTCACATCCGACGGTGCCACGCACGGCCCGCATCGCCATCCCGCTGGAGCGCACGAGCGAGCCCACCTCGCTCAGCGCGCGGCTGTCGAGGGGCAGGCCGACCAGCGTGATCCGGCTGGCGCCGCCGGCGGCGAGCAGCGCGATGGCGCTGCGGACCAGATCGAACTCGTGCTCGAGGTCGGCGGCGCTGTCCTGAGGCAGATCCAGCGCACCGGCGGCGCCGGAAACCTGGGTTGCCATACTTCCAGCCTGCGCCGCCCTCCAAGAGGGAATGGCATCCCGGAGGGTGGCTGCCGCTCAAGATCGGCTCAAGAATCCCCTCGCACGCGGTAGCCGACGCCGGGCTCGGCCACGAACAGCTCCGTCAGCGCGCCATCCGGGTCGACGGCCGCCAGCTTGCGGCGGATCTGGCCGACGTAGACGTGCAGGTAGTGCCCCTCCTCGGCGTACGCCGTTCCCCAGACGGCGCGCAGCAGCCGGCCGCGGGTCACGACCCGGCCGGCGTTGGCGAGGAGCACCTTCAGCAGCTCGTACTCACGGGGGGTGAGGCGCACCTCGGCATCCGCGACGGTCACCTGCCGGCGATCCGGGTCCAGCCGCAGCGAGCCGATCTGGAGCACCCCGGTGGGGTCGATGTCGCTCGCCAGGCTGCGACGCAGGGCCGCGCGCACCCTTGCGTGGAGCTCGGCCATGCCGAACGGCTTGGCGAGGTAGTCATCGGCGCCCTCGTCGAGCGCCTCCACCTTGTCGCGCTCCTCGCCGCGCGCCGAGAGGATGATCACCGGGGTGGTGGCGTCACGCCGCACCCGTCGGAGGACCCCGATCCCGTCGATGCCGGGGAGGCCCAGGTCGAGCAGGATCAGGTCCGGACGGCGCAGCTCCCAGAGCACCAGCGCCTCCTCGCCATCGGCCGCCGCGCGGACGCCATAGCCGTGCCCCTCCAGGTTTGCGGCGACGGCTCGTCGAGTGCTGTCGTCGTCCTCGACCAGCAGAATGCTCGCGCGCCCCTCGGTCACGCCGGCCCCTCCGCCTCGAGCGGGAGTCCACCCGCGATTGGGAGCCACACGTCAATGGCCAGGCCGCCGAGCTCGCTCGACGACGCCGCCACCGAGCCTCCCATGGCCTCCGCCATCCCCTTTACCACCGCCAGGCCAAGCCCGGTACCCTGCCGCGCGGATCCGCGCCGCGCCGGCACGCGATAGAACTTCTCGAAGATGTGCGGCATCGAATCCGGCGGCACGCCGACTCCACCGTCCTCGACCCGGACCCGAACGGTGTCGCCCTCCCCGGCCGCCGAGATGCGCACCCGGACATCGGGTGCGGTGTGGCGCGCGACGTTCTCGAGGAGGTTGTCGACGACCTGGCTGGCAAGCACCGGATCGACCGCCACGGGGGGCAGGTCCTCGGGGATCGTCACCTCCAGCGGACGTGGCGCGAGCGCGGCTCGGGCTCGCTGCAGGGCGGGTTGCACGACCTCGCCGATCGGCATCGGCTCCGGCGCGGGTCGCAGGCCCCCGCCCTCGATGCGGCTCATGTCCAGGAGGCCCCCGACCAGGATCGCCAGGCGGTCCGCCTCCGCATCGATCTCGCGCGCCATCGCCTGGCGCTCCTCGTCCGACAGGGCCAGGCTCGGGTCGGCGAGCGACCCGGCCGTTGCCCGAATGGTCGAGAGGGGCGTTCGCAGGTCGTGCGAGACGGAGTCGAGCAGCGCGGCCTTCAGCTCCTCGCTGCGCCGCGCGACCTCGAGCTCGGTGGCCTGCTCCGAGAGCCGATCGCGCATGATGCCCTGCCCGATCTGGTCGGCGGCCGCGGTCAGCAGGCGTGTCTCCTCATGACTGGGTGGACCGAGGCGCGGATCGCGCGCGGCCCAGAGCGAGCCCATCGGTTCGCTGCCATCGGCCAGCTCCAGCCGGTAGAGCGCCAGGGCGTCGCGGTGGGCCGATGCCGGCCCGGGCGGGCTGAGTCGGACCCAGGTGGGCGCGCCCTTGCCGGTTCCCCGGCGCACGATGCTGTGCGGACCGTAGACCGGCGTCTCGGCAGCCGGATCGCTCGTCGCCACGACCTGCTCCCGCGCCGGGTTCGAGCCGATCCCGATCCAGACGCGGGACATCCGCGCGTCGGCGGCGAGGCCGGTGACCAGGATCGGAAGAGCGTCCTGCATTCGCTTCGCCGACGTGATGGCGCGACTCACGCCGAAGAGCGCCCGCGCCTCGTGCTCACGCCGCTCGGATCGCTCCGCCTGGTCGCGCTGCAGCCCGGTGAGCCGGCCGATGCCGGCGCCGACGGTGAGGAGCAGGATCAGGGTCAGGATGTGCTGTGGGTCGGCGACCTGGAAGGTGAAGCGCGGCGGAAGGAAGAGGAAGTTGTAGGTGAGGAAGGCGCCGATCGCGGTCGCGACCGCGGTCCAGCTGCCGCGCAGATACGCCACCAGGGCGACCGCCAGGAGGTACAGCATCGAGGCATCGGCAACCCCGGCGCCCTCCTCGACGAGGTAGACGGCGATGGTCGTGACCGATAGCGAGACGACCACGATCGCTGCACTCGTGCCGATGGCCCGCCAGCCGACCTCCCTGCGAAGCCTCACGGAGCAATCGTAGTCCGGGGCGGGGAGTGGAGCCGAAGGTGGGACTCGAACCCACGACCGACGGTTTACGAAACCGTTGCTCTACCGCTGAGCTACTTCGGCCAAATGGCGACGGAGGGGCAGTCTAGCAGCCGGTCCTATACTCGGCTGGTGACCGACTCCTTCGACACCGCCATCAAGACGGCGTACGGGTTCGACGGTGGCGAGGTCAAGCTGGGCGCCGCGATGCACGATGGCCTGACCCTCCCGGATGCGGTGATCCGTTTCCCGCTGGCGATGCTCAATCGCCACGGCCTCGTCGCCGGCGCGACCGGCACAGGCAAGACGAAGACCCTGCAGGTGATGGCCGAGCAGTTGTCGATGGCCGGCGTCCCCGTCTTCATCAGCGATATCAAGGGAGACATCTCCGGCCTCGGCGCCCCGAGCCCGCCGAACGAGAAGGTCGCCGCGCGGGTGGAGACGATGAAGCTCTCCGACTTCGCACCACGGGCCTTTCCGGTCGAATTCTTCACCCTGGTCCGGGACAAGCCCGGGGTTCGCCTGCGCGCGTCGATCCAGTCCTTCGGGCCGATCCTGCTCGCCAAGGTCCTCGAGCTCAACGAGACGCAGCAGAGCGTGCTGGCGCTTGCCTTCAAGTACGCCGAGGACAAGGGTCTTCCGCTGGTAGACCTCGGCGACCTGCGCGCGCTCCTCAACTTCCTCGACTCGGATGCGGGCAAGGCGGCGATGGAGGAGTACGGCGGCGTGGCCACGGCCACCGTCGGCGTCATGGTCCGCAAGATCGTCGAGCTCGAGCAGCAGGATGCCGACGCGTTCTTCGGAGCGCCGGAGTTCCAGGTCGCCGATCTGCTGCGGACGACGAGCGACGGCCAGGGCGTGATGAGCGTCCTCGAGCTGGCCGACATGCAGGATCGGCCGGCCCTCTTCTCGACCTTCATGATGTGGCTCCTCGCCAAGCTCTACGAGTCGCTGCCCGAGGTCGGAGACCTCGACAAGCCGAAGCTCGTCTTCTTCTTCGACGAGGCGCACCTCCTCTTCCGCGACGCGAACAGGACGTTCCTGCAGCAGATCGAACTGGTCGCTCGGCTGATCCGGTCAAAGGGTGTCGGCGTCTTCTTCGTGACGCACGCTCCCACGGATGTGCCGGCCGAGGTGCTCGGGCAGCTGGGCAATCGGGTGCAGCACGCCCTGCGCGCCTTCACCCCCGACGACCTGGAGGTCGTTCGCGCGACCGCTCGCACCTTCCCGGTGAGCGATTTCTACGAGGTCGAGCACGAGCTCACCCAGCTCGGCATCGGTGAGTCCCTGGTCACCGGCCTCAACCCGAAGGGGATCCCGATGCCAACTGTGCGGACGATGATGCGACCGCCGATGTCCCTCATGGCGCAGCTCGAGCCGGCGGCCCTAAAGGCCGTGGTGGCAGCTTCGCCGCTCACCCCCCGGTACGCGTCCGACGTCGACGCGGTCACCGCCAGGGAGATGCTGCAGACGCAGGCAGCGGCCACGGACGCCGCAGCCGAGACGGCCGATGGGGGCAAGGCTGAGCCGAGCTCCGGCACCCGCGGCCGAAAGCGCTCGACCCGCCCGCCGGAGAAAGGCGGCGTCGACTGGGGGGACGTCGCAAAGGAAGGCGCGCGCTTCACCCGCAGCGGCACCTTCAACACCATCCTGCGCGGAATCCTTCGCGGCCTCACCGGCAGGCGCTGACGAGGCGCAGCTGACGAGCCCGCCCGGCGGGCCACGCACAGCACGAGAGGAGACTCAATTTGAAGATCGTAGATGTCGAGGGCGTGGGACCGGCCCACGCCGAGAAGCTACAGGGCGTCGGGGTCGTGACCACCGACGACCTGCTCGCGAGGGGCGGCAAGAAGAACGGCCGCGCGTCGCTTGCCGCCGCGACGGGGATCAGCGAGAAGCTGATCCTCGAATGGGCCAACCACGTCGACCTTATGCGGATTGATGGCGTCGGCAGTGAGTACGCAGACCTGCTTGAAGCGGCCGGCGTCGACTCCCCGGCCGAGCTCGCGCAGCGCAATGCCGCCAACCTGGCGGTGACCTTCGGTGAGCTGGACGCGGGCCGCAACACGATTCGTCGCATCCCGTCGGAGGCGGTCGTTGCCGGCTGGATCGCCGAGGCAAAGACCATGGAGCGAGTGGTCGAGCACTAGCCCCGCATAGTCGGCTGCGCGAGGGGAGAGGGAGCTCCGCCTCGCGCAGCCGCCGGGGTCAGACGGGTGAGCGCCCGGGAAGTGCCCGCACGATAAAGATCGCGATCACCGCGCCGACGAAGGCGACGGCGATGCTGCCCCAGAAGCCGGCTTCCCCACCGCCGGTGAGCAGGGTGAATACCAGGCCACCGACGAAGGCGCCGACGAGCCCGACCACGATGTTGCCGATAACCCCGTAGTTGCCCTTCATGACCATCCCCGCCAGCCAGCCGGCTACCAGGCCGACGACGAGCCACGCAATGATGCCGCCAGGATTTAGATCCATTCCCGTCTCTCCTTTGCACGGATACGGCCTCGGCCCGGATGGGGCGCTGAGAGACCGCGCGTCCCAATTGAAGCGGTGGGGCGATTTCAGGCACATAACAGACTCGGCCGCGCGCATGCCAACGCCGGAGCCTATGAGCGCGGACGCTCGGGGGGCGCCCAGCCGTGGATCAGCTCGTCGTGGTAGCGCGGCGACCCGCCAGCGGGCACACGCGGGATCGGGGCCACCGGAGCCTTGCCGCGTCGCGCCAGCTCGAAGTACGGACAGACGTCGGTGAGCGGGCAGAGGCCGCAGATCGGTCGCGGCGCCCGGCAGGTGTCGCGGCCGTGGCGGATCAGCTCCACGTGGAACGGGTACATCTCGTCCGGTTGGAGGGCGGCCTCGAGGAGGAGGTGAGCGCGCTCGACATCGGTCCTGGGCGGGATGAGACCCAGGCGCAGCGCCACCCGGTGCACATGGGTATCGACGGGCAGTGCCGGCCGGCCGAACCCGAAGAGGAGCACGATCGCCGCCGTCTTGCGGCCGATCCCCGGCAGCTGGATCAGCCACGAGCGAGCCTCCTCGAGGGGCCACTCGCCCAGGAACGAGAGGTCCCAGCTGCCGTTGGTCGCGTCGTGGACCTCGGCCAGCACCGCCTTGATGCGCCGCGACTTGGTCGGGGCCAGGCCGCCGGGCCGCAGCACCTGCTCGAGCTCGTCAAGCGGTGCGTCGAGCACTTCGGCCCACGAGGCGTACCGCGCGCGGAGGGCGGTGAAGGCCGTGAACGAGTTCGTGTCGGCGGTGTTCTGCGACAGGATGGTGAGCACCAGCTCGCTCACCGTGTCGACGCGCGGCCCGGCCCAGGTCGGGCGGTCGTACCGCTCGCCGAGGCGCTCGAGCACGATGTCCGCGAGCCGCCTGCGCGCGCGCCGGTCCGCTGCCAGCTTCTGGGGACTGGGGCCGCGACGCGGTCGAGGGATCAGGCTCGCTCCGCCAGCGCGAGGCCGATGCCCACGCTGCTCGCCAGGCGCTCGGCCGCGTTGGTCAGCAGCCGATCGGTGTCGGCCATCGCCTCGGCCAGGCTCATCGGACGATCCGCCACCGGCTGGATCAGCTGGAACAGGCCCGACACCTCGAGCGCCTCGGAGCCCGGCCCGAGGGTGCCGCACAGCAGCACCACCGGGATCGACTTCCGTCCGGCCAGGGTCGCGACGCCCATGGCTGCCTTGCCGGCCAGGGTCTGCTCGTCGGCGCGACCCTCGCCGGTGATCACGAGGTCCACCCCGTCCAGCGAGCCGTCGAGGCCAGCCATCTCGGCCACGACCTCGACCCCGGGCCGCAGCGTCGCATTCGTGAAGCCGAGCAGCGCAGCACCGGTTCCGCCGGCGGCGCCAGCCCCCGGCACCTCGGCCACGGCCCGTCCGGTGGTCGCCTCGATCGCAGCCCCGTAGATGCCGAGGGCGGCGTCCAGCTCCGCCACCGCCGCAGGGTCGGCGCCCTTCTGCGGGCCGTAGGTGGCCGCGGCTCCGGCTGGGCCGGTCAGCGGGTTTGTCACGTCGGAGGCAATCACCACCTCCACCTTCGCGATGCGCGGGTCGAGCCCGGACGGGTCGATCACGATCAGCTCGGCCAGTGCCGCGCCGCCGGGCTGGAGCTCGCCGCCGGCCAGGTCCAGGAACCGGACGCCGAGCGCCGCCAGCAGCCCGCTCCCGCCGTCATTCGTGGCCGAGCCACCCAGCCCCAGGATCACGCGCTGCACCCCGGCGTCGAGGGCGCTGCGCAGCAGCTCGCCGGTGCCGCGGGTGCTGGCGATTCGCGCCGAGGCCGGGGTCCGCTCCTCGGGCGTGAGCTGCGCCAGCCCCGAGGCGGCCGCCATCTCGATGAACGCGGCCCGGCCGTCGTCGAGGAGGAGGTAGTCGGCCGAGATCGGGCGGCCAAGCGCGTCGTGTGCGAGCACTGATCGTCGCCGGGCGCGCTCCCCGACGGCGGCCGCGACGGCTGCCAGGGTCCCCTCGCCGCCGTCGGCCATCGGCGCCTGGATGACCTCGTCGTTCGGCCGGGCTCGCAGCCAGCCGGCGGCGATCACCTGGGCCACCGCCACCGAGTCGAGGGCACCGCCGAACGAATCGGGCGCCACCAGGATGCGCAGCGATCCGGCCATCAGCGCTTCAGCGAGCGCCGCCGCTCCTGGTAGGCGGGGACGCTCCGTATCGGCGGGCGAAGGGAGTCGGCGACCTCGCGGACCTCGAGGTTGAACCGGTCCTTCTCCTGGCCGATCACCTTCATCCCGCGGCCGACCTCGGTCAGCAGCTCGATCCGGTGCCGCTCCTCGAGCTTGCTGATCGCGGCCTGCAGGATGGTGAAGCTCATCTGCGACAGGTTGGCGAGCGGCTGGTTGCGATGGATCCGCCGCTCGAGGTCCACCTGCCCGATGGCGGACAGCCCCGCCGACTCGGCGATGTCGATGAGGAGGCCGATCTCCACGCCGTAGCCGGTGAAGAAGGGGACCGATTCGAGGACCGCGCGCCGCCCGGCGTACTCCCCGGAGAGTGGCTGGATGATCCCCGACAGCTCGGGGAAGAAGAGGTTGATGAGGGGCCGCGCCATGAGCTCGGTGACCCGTCCCCCGCCCTCGGCGAAGAGGGTCACCCCCTGGCGGATCGGCCGCCGGTAGAAGCCCTTGACGTACTGGATCCGCGGCTCGCGCAGGAGCGGCCCCAGCAGCCCGTGCACGAAGCGCGGCTGGATGTTGCGGATGTCGGTGTCGATCCAGGCCACGATGTCGCCATCGAGGACATGGAGGCTCTTCCAGAGCGCCTCGCCCTTGCCGACGAACGAGCCGGTCTCCGGCAGGATCCGCGAATGGCGCACCACCGGGACGCCCAGGTCAGCCGCGATCTCTCGCGTGCGGTCGGTGCTGTCGCTGTCGATCACGACCAGCTGGTCGAGGAGCGGGACGCGATCCATGAGCGCGGCCTTCACCCGCTTGATGACGAGGCCGATCGTCTTCTCCTCGTTGAGCGCCGGCAGTCCCAGGCTGATCGTCAGCCCCTGCTTCTCCTTGAGCTCGACCAGCTTCGCGACGTCGCGGAACTCGGAGGCGTGGAAGGTGTTCTCGGCGAACCAGCGATCGACGACGGTGGGCAGCGCGCGGCTGTCCTCGACGAATGCGTCGGCTGCCGGCAGCGAACCCTCGGCGGCCCGAAGCGCATCGAATGTCGAGACCGCCAGCTCCTGCTTCGTCTTGACCACCACCACGGTTGGCTTGGCGCGCGAGGCGACCGCCTCGGCCACGACCCCGAACAGGAAGCGGCCGTCCGGCGTCACGGTCGACGGGTTGGCCGATGCGCCCATCACCACCAGCTGGTGGTTGCTCGCCTCGCGCAGGATCGCCGCCCGGACCGATGTCGCCTCCCGCAGGAGGCCGATCACCTTGCGACCGCCGCGATGCTCGGCCACGAAGCGATCGAGCGCCACCTGCTCGCGATGGAGAGCCCGCTCACCGATCCCCTTCGGTACCACGTGCAGCACCACGACCTGCGCCCCGAAGCGCTTGCCGAGGTCGCGGGCGAGGCGCATCGCCAGCTCGGCGTGCGGGCCGCCGCGCACCGGCACCAGGATCGAACTGACCTGGTCGAGGCCCCGCTGCTTGACGACCGCGATGTCGGACGGCGACTCGCGCACCACGGCGTCGATGGTCGGCGAGAAGACGGGTGGGGCCGGCTGCCTGCCTCGGGCGCTCGTCGATCGCGCGGCCTTGGCGGCGGACGGCGGACCGCCCCAGCCGAAGATCAGCAGATCGGCGCTCTCCTCGGCGACGGCCTCGATCACCCCGTCGGCGGCGCGGCGGCTGATCCGGACCATGGTCCGGATCTCGACGCCCTCCTCGTCGCCGAAATCGAGGACGCGCTGGAGAAGCCGGCGCGCCGTTCGGGCGTGGGTCGCCCCCTCGCTCAGCGACACGCCATCGGGCACCTCGACGATTCCGAGCGCGGTGATCTCCGTCCTGCGGCCGTGCCCCACCCCGGCGCCGATCCGCACCAGGTCGCGAGCCGTGCGCGGGTTGGCGAGCGGCAGGAGGATGCGGTACGGCTGTCCCCGGGTGCGTGCCATCAGCCCGCCGCCGCGCCGCGCATCTCGCGCCAGCGGGTGACCAGGTATGGCTTGAGCTCCTCGAACTCGCGCGCCACCGCCTCGATCACGCGCTCCGCCTGGTCGGTCGTCATCTCGATCGTCTCGGCGATGAAGCCTGCGGTCCTCCCGAAGTAGAGCGGAGTGAGTGAGGCGAGCAGCCGCTCCCGGTCGGCGCCGGGCCGGTTGTACGAGACGAGCGCGTCGTACAGGCAGCGGATCCAGAGGTCGGCGGGGAAGTGGAACGCGGTCGGTACGGCGGGGATCTCGATCGACATCACGCGGTCGAGCTGCTCGCGCGAGAGGATCTGCTCCCAGGCGTCCGCCTGCGAGAGGCGCGCCGTCTCGAAGGTGTCGACCAGCTTCTCGTGGTTGACCTCAACCAGCTCCGGCGCGATCACCCGCTCGAACCCGTACTCGGGGATCGCGTGCGAGCCACGAACCTTGAGCCATCGGTCCTCGTAGCGACCAGCGAGCGCAAAGAGCGTCCCGACCACCTGCCGGAACATCGGCCCCAGGTCGGAGGCGGGGTCCTTGGCGTCGTGGATCTTGGCGCCGAGCCGCGTCTGGCACACGGCGAACCCCTCGTTGATGGCCGAGTGGGTCATCCAGACGTCGATCCCGAAGCGGGCGGTGAGGTCGTCGAAGCTGTCGAGCTCCAGGTAGCGCTGCACCAGGTCGCCGCTCACCGCGAACTCGCCGCCGATCGGCTGGCGGATGCGCGCCCCGTACAGCGCCCGGGTGAGCGGGTAGGCGATCGAGTTGGTGATGGTGCCGTCGTACTTGTAGCGGGCGTACAGCGGTGCGACGAAGTCGTAGCCGCCCTTGAGGATCGGCCCGGCCAGCAGCTCGATCCACTCCGGCGCGATGCTGCGCAGGTCGGAGTCGACCATCACCATCGCCTTCACGCCGAGCTCGCGCGCGACCTCGAAGAGGGCTCGCACCGCGGTCCCCTTCCCGGAGGGGCCGTGGTAGGTGAAGGTGATCCGCTGCAGCTTGTGGCGCGGGCTGACGAGGATGATCTTCTCGATGTACTCCGGGCTCTCGGCCGTGATCGCGACGCGGGGCGTGTGGTCAGGGGAGCCGCCGTCGGAGTTGACGAGGATCGGCTTGAGGTCCGGGAAGTACTGGACCATCCCGGCTGTGGCGGCGCGGACCACGAAGCCGATGGTGTCGGCGTTGCCGAAGCTGGGGATGCCGACCATGAGGTCCGCCTGGCCCACCCGGCGGACCTCCGCGAGCCCGCTCGCGTCGAGTGCCGAAGGGGTTGGCGTGGATCGATTGGTCGTCAGCGGTGAGGCCTCCTCGGGCGCCGCAAGCCTAGCAGGCATGGCCCGGGGGCGGCCCCTCCCCGCGGGCGCCTCAGTCCTCGATGCGCCGCAGCTTCCTGGGGCGCTGGCCCATCAACCGACCGGAGATCGTCGGACCGCGCTCCGGCTCCGCGGAGACGATCAACCAGTCCTCGACCAGCTCACCGGCTCGGTAGCGCGAGTTCACGTGCTTGGCGACGTAGTGCGTGAAGCCGTTGCCGCGCCAGGCATGCAGCCACGCCTGGATCGGGAGCTTGACCGCCGGCGTGACGCGGACCCGCACGTTCTCCTGGACGACCGAGGCCAGCAGGCGCCGGCGCTCCTGGTACGGCACGTCGGCCAGCGACTGCCCGTCGAGCTCGACCAGGTCCACCGCCACGAAGGCCCGCCGCGTCTCCATCGAGATCGGATCAGGCGGCTCGTCGACGAGCCCCTCCTCGGCCATCGTCTCGGCCCACCGCTGCGCCCCGACACCGTCGCCCACGAAGGGCTGCGCCGTCCAGATGCCGTCGATCACCGCCGCGTCTGCGTCGATCGCCGCCAGGAGCTCATCGGCCGCCTCGGCGAATTCGGCGCGCGCCGGTTTCCCTTCACCGTCGGACAGGCTCACCTGCCCGCCGTCCAGCCGCGCGATCAGGCGATCGCCGATCCAGTACGGCTCGAAGAGCCAGTCGACGCTGGTGATGACCACCTCGGCGGGCGTCGCGTGCTGCGGGAGGACCGGAGGGGGGCTCGACATCAGCGCCAAGGGTACCGTGCCCGCCGTCGCGGAGTTCACCTCAGGATCGGTTGTAGAGCTTCAGCTCGCCCTCTTCGACCTCGACCCCGACCTCCTTGCGGATCTGCTCCCAGGCGTCGAGATCCCACTCGCCGACGAGCGTGATGGCGGTCCCCTCCCGACCGGCCCGCGCGGTCCGCCCGACACGATGGACGTAGGTGTCGGCGTCCTCGGGGATGTCGTAGTTGAGGACGAACGGCAGGTCGGTGATGTCGAGCCCGCGCGATGCCACGTTGGTGGCGATCAGGAACTGGATCTTGCCGGAGCGGAAGGCGGCGAGGGTGTGGTCGCGCTCGCGCTGCGAGAGGCCGCCGTGCAGCGCCGCCACGTTCCTCCCCTTGCGGGCCAGGGTGGCGGTCAGCCGGTCGACCCCGATCTGGGTATGACGGAAGACGAGGAGCCGATCGAACCCGAAGGTGTCGGTCAGCTCGGTGAGCGCCGCGGCCTTGTCCTGCTCGGCCACGAAGTAGACCAGCTGCCGCACCGTCTCGACGGTCCGCATCTCGGGCCGCACGATGATGTGCTCTGCCTGCTTGTCCATGAACCGATCGCAGATGCGCAGGATCGCGTACGGCATGGTTGCGGAGAAGAGGGCCGTCTGCCGCTGGCGCGGACAGCGCGACAGGATCGTCTCGACGTCGACGATGAAGCCCATGTCGAGCATCCGGTCGGCCTCGTCGAGGATCACGGTGTGCACCCGATCGAGGCGCAGCTCACCGCGGCGGATGAGGTCGAGCACCCGGCCGGGCGTCCCGACCACGACGGGGACGCCGCGCTTCAGGGCGGTCACCTGGCGGTCCATGCTCGAGCCGCCGTAGATCGCCACCGCGGCGACGT
>DASSIB010000030.1:0-44754 GCA_035692365.1 Candidatus Limnocylindria bacterium
CACCGAGACCGGCTGCGGCCGGGATCCGCTTCTCGAGTGCCAGGCAGGCGAGCTCGGGCGGGCCACCGAGGCCCGCCAGGAGGCCGCGCCAGGCGAGATTGCTGGCGTCCAGCGGGATCTCGTCGCCCGGCGCCGCCTCGACCCGCAGGCCGGTGGCACCGGGGAGGAGCAGCAGGCGATCGGCGAGCTCGAGCAGCACCATCTCGGTCTCGAGCAGGTGGAAGCCGTCCGGACGCCGCCCTACGACCCGCAGCGACAGGTTCAGCTTCGCCGGCGCCTCCAGGCTCAGCGCTGCCGACGGCATCACGCCTCGCTCGGCTCGGGCTCGGCGAGGAGGGGCGAGAGGTGCGTATCCAGGCACTCCCACTCTGCAAGGGAGAGCGTCTGTGCCCGCCGCTCCGAGTCGATGCCGCAGGCCGCGAACGCGTCGTTCAGGGTCGAGCGCGGTACCGGCAGTTCACGACCAAGCGCGTTGTGGAGCTGCTTGCGCCGCTGCCGGAATCCTGCCTGCACCAGCCGGTAGAACGGCTCACGACCGGCGCCCACCGGGATCTGCGGCATCGGGCGCCGTCGCAGCCGCAGGATCGCCGAGTCGACCTCGGGAGCGGGCTCGAAGGCGGCCGCATCGACGTGTCCGACGATCTCCGCGTCCGCGACGTTCTGGACGAAGACCGAGAGGTAGCTCATCTGGCCCGGCGCCGCCGCAACCCGGGTCGCGACCTCCGCCTGGACCAGCAGCACCGCGAGCAGCGGCGGCCGATCCCCCTCGAGGAAGGCGTGCAGCAGCGGGCTGGTGATGTGGTACGGGATGTTCGCGACCAGCTTGAAGTCCTCGCCGGGGAAGCATTCCCGCGGATGGAGCGAGAGCGCGTCGGCCTCGATCAGCTCGAACCCCGGGGCGGAGCCCAGCTCGCGGCGCAGGTAGGCAGCCAGGCGCGGATCGAGCTCCACCGCGAGGACCCGTGCCCCTGCCGCGAGGAGGCGCCGGGTAAGCACGCCCAGGCCTGGACCGACCTCCACCACGCGGTCGCCCGGCGCCAGCTCGGCGGCGGCGACGATCGCGTCGAGAGCGGCGGCATCGGTCAGGAAGTTCTGGCTGAGCGCCTTCCGCGGCCGGAGCCGCTCCGCGGCGAGGAGGCGTCGCAGCTGCCCCGGCGTGGGCGGGACGAGGCGCTCGGGCGCGAGCGGTCCGGTCATGCTTCGGTCCAGGCGAGGGAGAGGTTCGGGATCGCCTCGAGCGCCGGCCCGGCGCGATCCCCCGCAACGAAGCGGAAGCCCGCCGCAGCTCCGATCATCGCGCCGTTGTCGGTGCACCAGGCCGGGGGTGGCACGAGGAGCGGGAGCCCGAGCGCGTCGAGCCGTTCCCGCAGGACGCGTCGCAGGGACCGATTCGCGGCCACCCCGCCCCCGATCGCGACTGCGGCGACGGCGTGCTCCTCGGCAGCGGCGACCGTCTTGGTGACGAGCGCATCGACGACCGCCTCCTCGAAGGCCGCCGCGAGGCCATCGACGGGGATCGGCTCGCTCCGGTCGCGGTAGCCGGCGACCTCGCGCAGGACGGCGGTCTTGAGGCCTGAGAAGCTGAAATCGTACGGACCGGCGGTGCGGGCCCGCGGGAAGCGGGTCGCGGCCGCGATCCCCTCCGCGGCGGCGCTGATCGCCGGGCCACCCGGATACGGGAGTCCCAGGAGGCGGCCGACCTTGTCGAAGGCCTCCCCGGCGGCGTCGTCGACGGTCTGTCCCAGCAGGCGGTAGCGGCCGTGATCGGCCATCAGCACCAGCTGCGTGTGTCCTCCGCTCACGACCAGGCAGAGCAGCGGAAACGGCGGCTCCGCCGGGAGCGGCTCCCCGGGCGGTGCATCGGTCAGCCAGTTGGCGTAGATGTGCCCCTCGATGTGATTGATCGCGACCAGCGGCAGGTCGTGCACCACGGCCAGCGCCTTGGCGACGTTCACCCCCACCAGCAGCGAGCCGATCAGCCCCGGACCGCAGGTCACCGCCACCGCGTCGAGGTCATCCCAGTCGACCCTGGCCTCCGCCATCGCCGCGCGCACCGTCGGCACGATCCAGCGCAGCTGCTGCCGCGCGGCCACCTCCGGCACGATCCCGCCCGTGGCCGCGTGCAGCGCGATCTGGGTTGCGACCTGGTTGGCGGCGATCCGCCGCCCGCCGCTCACCACCGCGACCCCGGTCTCGTCGCAGCTGGTCTCGATGGCGAGCACCCGTGGGCCGCTCATCCGAGGCCGTCCTCGGCCGCCCGCGCCCGCTCGGCCGCAAGCAGTGCCCGCATCCCGTCCCCGGCGAGATCGGGCGTCGTCATCACCAGCGCGTCCTCGCCGTCGTCGCTGTAGTACGCCACCCGGCGACCAGCCTCGACGAAGCCGAAGGACCGATACAGCGCCTGCGCCGGCTCGTTGCTGACCCGCACCTCCAGGGTCAGCCGCGCCGAGCCGAGCTCGAGCGCGACGTCCGCCAGCTCGAGGAGGAGGCGCCGTCCGACGCCACGCCGCCGATGGTCGGGGTGCACGCCGAAGGTCGTGATGTGGGCGTCATCGACCATGAGCCAGATGCCGCCGAAGGCGACCACGCGCTCCCCGAGCCGGGCCACTCGATAGTGGGCGAGGCGGTTGGCGGTGAGCTCCTGCTCGAAGGCGAAGGCGGGCCACGGTGCGCTGAAGCTGAGCCGCTCGATCTCGAGGACCGCCGCGACGTCTGCCATCCGCATCGGCCCGACGACGAGTGGCGCGCTCACGGCCATCGGCTCACCGTCGCGGTCGAGGGAACGCCTCGAGGCGCCTGGTGGTACCACGGCTCGATCGTGGCGAGATCGTCGCCACGTGGATCCGTCAGGAGCCGCGCGGCCCCGAGTCGCGCCACCGCGGCGGCGGCCTCGTGCGGCGGCAGCGCACCGGCCAGCTGGAACGATGCGGCGAGCTCCGACGGAGCCGCCAGGATCGACCCCTTCAGCAGGCCGGACAGCTCCGCGGCGGCAACGATCCGCGGCTCGGGATCGCCGCGCAGCAGCAGGTACGCGTCCTGGGCGCCGGCGCGGGCGACCGCGGCCGCGGCGCGATGCTCGGCCTCGAGCCAGGCCTGCAGGCTCGGGACGCCGACGAGCGGCAGGCGCAGCGCGAGCGCGATCCCCTTGGCGAGGCTCATCGAGACGCGCAGGCCGGTGAACGAGCCGGGGCCGACGCCGATCGCCAGCGCCGTCGCCTCGCGCAGCTCGCGCCGGGCGCGCGCCAGCAGGACCAGGAGGCGCGGCAGCAGCTCGCTGGCCTGGCGTCCCTCGCCCGTCCAGCCATCGGCGGCGAACGCCACCCCGTCGGACGACGCGAGCGCCAGCGACGGGTCGCCCGAGGCGCTCTCGATGGCGATGATCATCCCTGCACCAGCGCGTCCTGCGCGAGGCGGAGGTGCGACGGCCCCACCGCTCGCCAGCTGATCCGTCGCTGGTCGCTCCCGTCCGCCTCGGGCACCAGTGTGAGCTCGAGCCGCTCCGCCGGGAGGCGATCGGCGAGGCGATCGGCCCACTCCACCACCGCCACCCCGGTGGCCTGCCGGTCGTCGAAGAGGCCGGCGGCGAGCGCCTCATCGGGATCGTCGAGGCGGTAGGCATCGATGTGGAAGAGGCGCAGCCGGCCGAGGTGCTCGTTCATGAGCACGAAGGTCGGGCTGTTCACCACGCTCGTCACGCCGAGCCCTTCGGCCACTCCCTTGGCCAGCTCAGTCTTCCCGGCTCCCAGCGGGCCGATGAGGGCGACGAGCGCGCCGGCGTGCGCATGCGAGCCGAGCGCGTGGCCGATGGCCCGCGTCTCCTCCGGCGCGGCAGTACGGAGATCACCGGCGGCTTGCATGGACCGAAGAATACGGGAGCGGCCGGTCAGCGGCCCTCGGGCAGGACCGTGGCCTCGATGTTGGCCAGCGGGACAGGCGCAAGGCGGCCGTCCTCGAATCGGACGAGCGCCATCCGCGTCGGGATCCCGGACTGGGCCGCGTGGAGATCCTCGAGCAGCGCGACGAGCACGCCACCTCGCCCCTGGAAGGGGCGCCGATTCGCGATGATGCGATCTCCGACCTTCGCCAGCGCGCGGCGGGATGGGAGCGGTGCGGCGTCGTACACGTACAGCAGCCCATCGGCGCCGAAGAGGCTGGCGACACGCCCCGCGTGCGCCCGGAACCAGCTGAAGAGCTGGGGATCGATCCCGACCTTGCCGAAGCCCTCCACCAGCAGGATCCCGAACGAGCCCGTCATGCCGCCCGCCTCGCGCCGGCGGCGCTGGATCGCCTCGAAGTCGCGCAGCTCCTTGTCCAGCACGCCGCCGAGCACGATCCCGGCGACCCCCATCGCCCGGGCGCGCGTGAGCGTCTCGGCCGAGGCGCGCGATCCACCGACCAGGATCTTTCCGGTGGCACCGGCGTCAATCGCCGCGGCTCGCAGCTCGTCCCCGGGGTTCGGAACCCCGACCACCAGCTCCCCGTGCACCGCCTCGCCGCTCCCGCCGATGCCCCGCAGCCGGGCCGCCGGCACCTCGATCACCAGCGAACCCTCCTCGACGTCGCGAACACGGCCGCGGACGTGGCCGATGACCGGCTCCTCGGGGCCGAGCGGGGCGAGGAGAAGCGACCCGTCGCGTCCGGAGGCCGCCAGCACGAGCCCCGCGACCGGTGCGAGCACCACGCCGGCTCCCTCCACCATCGCCAGTGGCTGCTCCGCCTCGACCCGCTCGCCGGGCCGGACCACGAGCAGCTCCTCGATGTCGCCGGGCTGCCGGTGCAGAACGCGGGTGACGGGTACCCGAACGGGGGCCATCGCTCCTCGCCGCAGCCCGATCACCTCGTCGGGCTTGATCTCGGCGCCGACCCGCGCGCTGACGACCGTCCCGCGCGGCAGGTGGATGCGATGGAGCGAGGCCTCGATCATGCCGCCCCCTCGCTCGGAGGCCGGACCTCGCGCAGGAAGGTGTCACGCCAGGCGCCGAGGACGGCCCGCCGGTCGTCGCTGCGTCGCGGGAGGAGGAGTGGCGCGTCTCTCGCGTCGAGCACCACACCGACGGCGCCGCCGCTGACCGATGCGCGCAAACGGCGCGCGCGTCGCGGGGAGCCGAGACTCACAGACTGATCGAGCTCGATCTCGAGCTCGGCCACCTGTCCGCGCGGCAGCGGCACCACCTCGAGCTGGCCGGGCCGCACCTCGATCGGGCCGAGCGAGCGCCAGCCGACGCGGTGGACGGTGACGCGCATCGACGCGTGGCCAGAACGTCCGCCGCTGCAGACGACCGCCGCCCCGAGCGGTGTCAGGAGGTCGTCACGCAGGGTCCCCAGGCCCTCGACGATCTCGTCGTCGCGCAGCGCGCCCAGCGGTCCCAGCGCGCCGGCGGGGTCGATCGCGAGCTGCACGATCCCGATCGGCCGGACGCCGTCCAGCAGCAGCTGCATCGACTGCGCCGGCAGGGGGGCGTTCCCGATCGTGCGCCCGGAGCCGATGAGCAGATCGATCCCCGCGGGCTGGGGACCATTGGCGGCCAGGTCGGCCAGCAGGTCGCGGGCGGCGCCGTGGACCACGGCGAGCTCCTCATCGGTCTGCGGGATCGAGCCCGGCCTGGCGCGCAGGTTCTGCAGGGCGTCCGCCACGGCCAGCTCGTCGATCGCCAGCGCCAGGCTGTGCGCGATGCGCGCCGGGCCTCCCTGCGCGGTCAGGGTCGGCGATGCGAGGCCGCCGAGCGCGACGACGCGGCTCTCGGCCATCCCGTTCTCGTCGGCGCTTGCCCAGGTGGCGTAGCGAGCGCCGAGGTCCACGCCCACGACCCGCAGGCGCGACGCGCGCGCGAGCTCGGCCACCGCCCGGCCGAAGCCGATGGGAGCCAGCTGGCGCGCGGCTCCGCGCTCGACCAGCCGCTCGATCAGGCCGTCGAGATAGCGTCGCAGTGGAAGGAGGTTCTCCCGCTCGGCAGAGGGGCGTGGATTCGCGACCGCTCGCAGCACGCCGGGTTCGAAGAAGGCGCCGACGCGCTCGGTCAGCCCCGCCGAGCCGGCCCACACCACCGGCGATCGACCGCCGCCGCGAGCAGCGGCGACGAGGCCCGCCACCTCGAGGGCACCCTCGCCACCCTCCTCGTCGAACCCGCCCGCGATCAGCCACGCATCGACCTCGGCCGATTGGAGGGCCCCGAGTCGATCGACCACGGGCCGCCCGTCATCGACGGTGACTGCCTCCACCACGACCCAGCCGGCCGCCTCCGCGGCGCGCCGTGCCGCCTGGCCGGAGAGCTCCGAGGAGACGGCAGCCAGGGCGATCCGGCCCGGCCGGGCGGGCGTGTGCACCGCGATCCGCGGGGCATCGGCGAGGAGGGTCGCGATCCGTCCGGAGACGCGGGGATCCGCACGGCCGGCCAGCCGTGCGGCCAGGGTGGCAATCAGCTCGGACTCATCCCATGCCGAGGGCTGAGCTGCGTGCGCCGCGATCCGCCATCGGCCCAGGGCGCGTCCGACCACGGCCGCCTTCGTCCAGGCGGAGCCGATGTCCACCAGCAGCGACAGCTCGGCGGTGGCGCGGCCAATCTCACGCGGGCGGGCCTCGGTCGTCATCGGAGCACGGTAAGCCAATCGCCGAGCAGGAACCCGATCCGGTCGACAAGCAGCGAGAGGCGGCTGACCACCAGGAAGCCGATCCAGCCGCCGATTCCCCCGACCAGCAGCCAGCGCCCAACGGTCGCGGCCCGCGTCGTGAGCCTCCCGCGCGGCGCGCCATGCAGGAAGGCGAGGAGTACCAGGGTCGTGATCGCCAGCGAGATCAGCTCACCCGCCAGGTCTCCCGATGCAACGCGGCCCGCCGGCAGCGCGGCGGCGATCTGGGGGAGGATCGTCCCCACCACGGCGCCGCCCAGTGCATATGCCGCGATCCCGCCGACGAGAATCGCCCCCACCGGCGCCATCGCGGGCCGCGGCAGCCACGAGGCGCCGACCAGCATCCCCGCCAGCAGGAGCGCCGGCACGAGCAGCGCGCTCTCGTTCGGGCGCTCCACGAGAGGTACAAGCAGCCGCGGCACGAGCACGTCGGTGATCGCCAGCAGCACGAGGTAGCCGGTGGCGAGGCCGGCGAGGAGGTGCTGCATGACCACGAAGAGGCGCCGCCAGCCGGCGAGGTACGACCACACCGCGATCGTCACGATGGCCGCCACCCAGGTGGCGAGGGTCCCGCCGAAGTCCGCGCCGCTGAATCCATTCATGCCGGAGCACGGCCCTTCGGACGGCGACCCCTGCGGCGGGCGAACCGTCGCAGGGCCGCCTCGGCCAGGACGGCAATGGCGGCGAGCATGCCGACCAGCATCGGCAGCGGCCCGGGGGTGGGCCCTGGGTTCGACCCCGCGCTGCCCGCGGCGGCCTCCACGTACGCCACGCCGTCCCGCAGCGTTGCGAGGAGTGCAGTCAGCTGCCCGGAACGCAGGTACGGCTCGAGCTCCGGGTCGAGGAAGGTCGGCGCGATCGCGACCAGTGGCAGCTCCGGAAGGCGGCTCCCTACCTGCTCGACCCAGCTCCGCGCCGAGATGTCGCTCCCCGAGACGACGAGGACCATGGCAAAGGCGCCGATACCACCGCCGGCGTCGCGAATGGCGTCGGCGGTCGGACCCTGCGCGCTCTCCGGGACGACCGACGCGATGCTGCGCACCAGCCCCGCCTCCGCGCCCGCCACGAAGCCGAGATCAGCGGGCGGCTCCCCCGCGCCGCGCGCGATGCGGTCCCGCTCGGCCGCGGCGATGGCGCGGCCGTCCGGCGTGAAGCTGACGATCGCCAGCCGGGCATCGTGGGCCGCGAGGTCGTCGATCGCGACGCGCGTCGCGGCGCGAATCTCCGGGTAGGTTCCGAGGTCCGCGTCGAACGCGATCAGCACCAGAGCGTCGTTCGGCAGCTCCCCGATCGCCCTCCGCAGCTGGTCGACGCGCGAGCGGTCGGGGCTTGCCAGCTGGAGCCCGCCGGTGCCGTTGGAGAGCAGCGAGGCCAGCGCCAACAGGAGCAGGAGGAGCAGCGCCGGAGCCGCGCGGCGCAGGCGGGCGACGCGCTCCGTGTCCAGCACGGCCGGCTCCGCGCTATTCGTCATCGCCGTCCATCGCAAGCAGCGAGCGTGCCGCGCTCACCGCCACCAGGATCCCGATCCCGATCAGCAGCCCGCGGAAGACGCCGGCGAGCGGCACGTCACGCACCCAGCCGGCGCTCGCCGCCAGCCAGTCACCGGCCTGGCCACCGACCGGCAGCAGCAGGATGATCACCACCGTGGCCGCGCCGGCCATCAGCGTCGTCTCGCGCACGCGGAGCGCAAAGCCGCGCCGGAAGGCACCCAGCAGGAAGATGAAGAGAAGGGCGAAGACCGATGCGGCGATCGGCGCCAGCAGCGCCGCCACCAGCCAGAGGACAGCCGGGTCGGCCGTCCCGCTCGAGCCGGGCCGCAGCCCCGCCACTAGGATCGCCGCCATCCCGAGCAACAGCGCGATCGAGCCGATCGAATCGCCGTCCCCGGCGGCGAGGCTGCGGGCGTGGTGCGCCACCAGGGTCGCGCCACCACCGACCGCCGCGGCGGCGGCGAGGAGCACGAGCAGCTCGTTGACCGCCCCGGCCGCAGCATCGAGCGATGGATTCACGACCATCAGGTCCAGCAGGACCACGAGGCCGGTGACCAGCACGATGGCCGTGAGGATCGAGCGCCGCATCTAGCTCAGCGCCCCGTCAGGAAGGCAGCGACCCCCGGCCCGCCGGCCCAGGTGAGGAGCGAGCCGACCAGGAGGAGCCCGACCGCCCCCCAGATCAGCCGATTCGCGGCGAGGACTGCGGTCCGCGCATGCCCACGGGCACCGATCTCGCCGGCGGCCTGGAACAGCTCCGGCCCGATCAGGGTGCCATCGCCGTCGAGCAGTGGCCCGGCCGCCTGCGAGGCGCTCGCCGTCGCGGCGAGGCTCCATTCGGCGTCGCCCAGCACCCCATCCAGCACCAGCAGCCCTTCCTCGCCAAGCCCCCCGGCCACCACGGCGACCCCGTGCGGCTGCGCCGTGGCGATGGCGAACGCGGCAGCCGCGGCGCGACCCTCCCCCACGTACTCGACCGCCGCCGAGGAGGCGCGCTCCGGCGTCGCGGTCCGCCGATGCGATCCCGCGAGCGTTCCCTGGGCCAGCATCCCACCCACGGGATCGTTGGTGGTGACCCGCAGAGGGACCCCGGCCCTGGCCGCAGCGTCGGCGACGCGGCCGAGCAGCGGCAGCGCCGCCAGCGTCTGGAGGCGCTCGGTGGCAGACGCCGCGCGGCTGACGCCGGCGCTGCCGAGTGAGATGGTGGCGTCCGCTCCAGACTCCGCCGCGAGCGCCATCACCCGACCGACGCGCGCCAGCCCGCCGAGCCCGGAGCCGCTCCAGCGGGCGCCGGGTCGGGCAACGAGCGAGAGGAGCACGAGCAGCACGACGAGGATCGCCATCGTCGGCGCGGCGCCCAGTCGGGTCTCGGAGGAGCCGATGGCATCGGTCACAAGGCCGACAAGGTAGGAGGCGAGCTCGCCGAGATTGGGCATCTAGCGGATACCGTCCTTGCGCCCGCGGGCCAGCGTGCCGGCGATGCGGTCGTAGAGGGCCGGGTCCTCGAGGGCCCGTCGCACGAGGCCGAAGCGACGCGCACCGAGCAGCGGGCTCAGCAGCGGCCCAAGGAAGATGGCCCCCTGGCGAAGGAGCGGCACGAGGGGTCGATGGGCGTCCATCAGGATTGCGGCCGGCGCCCCGATCCCGCGGCGTTCGAGCTCATCGACGAGTGCATCGGCCCGCTTCACGCTGGACCCTCCTGACGAGACACCTGATTCGGTCCGCTCACCCATGGTCGCTCGCTCGACGGCCTCACCCCTCGTCCGTGGCGACCTCCGGCAGATGCACGCGCGGGAGGCGGTCACGAAGGGCGGTCGTCACTTCGTAGTTGATGGTGCGTCGCTGGGCCGCGACCTCATCGGCGCCGATGCGGGACTGCATCTGCTCGCCGATCAGGACGAACTCGTCGGCGTAGGTTACATCATCAAGATCGCCCAGATCGACGGTGATGCCGTCCATGCTCACCGCGCCGACGACCGGGCGACGCTCGCCACGGACCAGCACCCAGCCGTTGTTGGCGTGTGCGCGCGGCCACCCATCCCCGTAGCCGATGCCGAGGGTGGCGATGCGTGTCGAGCGCTCGGCGCGGAAGCGCAGCCCGTACCCGATCGCCTCCCCCGCAGCCAGGCTGAAGATGCGCAGTGGGATGGCGCGCAGCGAGAGAACCGGCTTCAGTCCCGGGTCGCGGTCGGCCGCCCAGGCCGGGACCATGCCGTAGAGCGCGAGCCCGGGCCGGATCGCATCGCCGAAGGTGCCAGTGCGCGCCAGGATGCCGCCGCTGGCGGCGAGGTGCACGAGTCCGGGATCCGCGCCGGCCGAGCGCATCGCATCGAGGGCCTGGGCCAGGCGCAGGACCTGCACGTCGGTGTACGCCTCGTCCTCGCCGGGGACGGCGAGGTGGCTGAAGGTCCCCGCCAGGCGCAGGTGCGGGCTGCGCACGATGCGCAGCGCCAGCTCGACCGCCACCGCCGGGTCGCTCCCCTGCCGTCCCAGCCCCGAATCGATCTTGAGCTGGACCGATGCCCGGCGCCCAAGCGCGGCGGCGGCGGCTTCCAGCAGCTCGATCCCCGCCTCGTCGTAGACGACCGGCTCCAGGTCGGCGGCGACCGCCCGCTCCGCCTCCGGAGCCCCCAGCGCCCAGAGGATGAGCAGCGGCGCGGTGATGCCCGCGTCCCGCAGCTCGAGCGCCTCCCCCAGCGTCGCCACCGCGAGGCGCTCGACGCCGTGCGCGAGCAGGGTGCGCGACACCTCGATCGCGCCATGTCCATAGGCGTTCGCCTTGACGACGCCGATGACGCTGCGCCCCTCGCCGGAGAGCCGACGCACCACCGCCAGGTTGTGCACCAGCGCGCCGTGGTCGATCTCGACCCAGGCGCGGTGCGGGCTTCGACCACCGGAGAGGCTCATTCGCGCTTCCCGCGGCTCAGCTGCTCGATCGCCGCCGGAAGCAGGTTGGCGATGTCGCGCGCCACCACCCCGGCGTGGCCGATTCGTTCCTCCGCCAGGAGACCGGCGGCACCGTGCACGGCGACCCCGCACCCGGCCGCGTCGAACGGGTCAAGCCCCGCCGCCAGGAACGCGCCGATGGCGCCGGCCAGCACGTCGCCGCTCCCCGCGGTGGCGAGTGCCGGCGTGGCGATGTCGGATCGAAGCAGGTCGCCGGTTGGAGCCGCGATCACCGTGTGCGCTCCCTTCAACACCAGGACCTGGCCCCAGCGCGCCGCCGCATCACGGGCCGCGTCCGCGCGCTGGTCGTCGTCATCGGCCACCGATGTGCCCGGCGGCATCCCCTTCAGCCTCGCGAACTCGCCGGCGTGCGGGGTGAAGACCAGGGGGGCGCGGACCGATTGCCACCAGCGCTGCCCCTCGGCCAGCGCCGTCAGCCCATCGGCATCGACCACGGCCGGGTGGCTCAGCTCACCGATGAAGTTGCGCGCGCGGCGCAGCGTGGTGGGATGCCGCCCGAGGCCGGGACCGATGACGAACGCCTGGTATCCGGCCGCCTCCGTCGCAAGCTGGCGCCAGCCGGCGGGAGCCGTCAGGCCAGGCGCCTCCTCGGCCAGCAGCATCGAGGTCAGCTCAGGGACGAGTCCCATCAACCGCATGCCGACCGTCTCGGGCGTGGCCAGGCAGGCGAGGCCGACCCCGGCGCGAATCGCGCCGAGCCCGGTCAGCAGCGCCGCGCCGCCGTACTCCAGCGAGCCGGCCACGATGAGGAGCCGCCCGAAGGTCCCCTTGTGAGCCCTCGCCGGCCGCTCGGGGAGGCGGCTGGCGACCCAGTCCTGGGTGAGGGCGACCACCGCCATCGGCTAGGCCTCGGGAGCGCGATGGGCTACCGCCACCGCCACGGCCATGTGCCGCTCGTGCGAGATGGTCACGCTCACGTCCTCGAGCCCGAGGGCCGCCGCGCGAGCCGCCGCGCGCGCGTGGAGGCGCACCTGTGGCGCGCCGGCAAAGTTGGGAAGGATCTCGATCTCCCGCCAGCCCACCCCGCGGACCCCCAGCCCGAGGACCTTGCTGATCGCCTCCTTGGCGGCCCACCGACCGGCGATCCGCTCCACCTTGGCGCCACAGTACCGCGCCTCTCCCTCGGTGAGGACCCGCTCGCGGAATCGATCGGGGAAGCGGGCCAGGGTCGCGGTGATGCGGTCGATGTCGATCAGGTCGACGCCGATCTCGTGGCGGCTCATCGAGGCGGCGTGATCGGGGCTATTCGACGGTGACCGACTTCGCCAGGTTGCGCGGCTGGTCGACGTCCGTGCCGCGGGCCACCGCAACCTCGTAGGCGAGCAGTTGGAGCGGCACGATCGCGATGACCGGAGCCATCTCCTCGGGGGTCTCGGGAACGTACAGCACGTCCTGCGCGTATCGGTCGATCGTCTCGTCGCCGATCGTCGCGACCGCCACAACGGGGGCCTGGCGGGCGTGCACCTCGGCGACGTTGCTGACCACCTTGTCGTAGGTGGCGCTCCTCGTCGCGATCGCCACCAGCGGGGTGTGCGGATCGAGCAGCGCGATCGGCCCGTGCTTCAGCTCGCCGGCGGCATATCCCTCGGCATGGACGTAGCTGAGCTCCTTGAGCTTCAGCGCCCCCTCCATCGCCACCGGGAATCCGAGCGCCCGGCCGACGAACATGACGTCCCGCACCGCGCCCCAGCGCCGGGCCAGCCTCTTCACCTGCGGGGCGAGCTTCAGCACCTCGGCCGCCTGTCCCGGCAGGTCGCGCAGCGCGAGCCCGAACGACCGGCGACGCCGTTCGCTGAGCGTGCCGCGCAGGCCGGCCAGGTAGAGGGCAATCATCTCGAGCACGACCACCTGGGTCACGAAGGCCTTGGTCGAGGCCACCGCCACCTCGGGACCGGCCTGCAGGTAGCAGACCGCGTCCGCCTCCCGGGTGAGGGCGCTCCCCACGACGTTCGTGACGACCACGATCACCGCGCCCCGCTCCGTGGCGAGCTTCTGAGGCGCCAGCGTATCGGCGGTCTCGCCGGACTGGCTGACGCTGATCACGAGCGTCTTGGAGTCGATCGGCGGCGGTGAGTAGCGCATCTCCGAGCCGATCTGTCCGCTCGCCGGAAGGCCGGCCCAGCTCTGGATCAGGTGCGCGCCGACCTCTCCGGCGTAGCGCGCCGTGCCGCAGCCGACCACGTACACGCGCTCGACTCCGCGCAGCTTCTCGACGATCGCGTCGAGCTCGGGGAGGTGCAGGTTGCCGGCCTCGTCGACGCGGCCGCGGAGCGCCTCGCCGATGGCGTGGGGCTGCTCGTAGATCTCCTTCAGGGTGAAGTGCGGGAAGCCGTCCTTCTCCGCCGCGGCGATGTTCCAGCGGATCTTGGTGACCGGACGATCGACGCGCACGCCGTCCATGCCGATGATGGTGACGCCGTGGGACGTCACGTCGGCGATGTCGCCCTCCTGCAGGATGACGACGTTCTTGGTGTGCTCCAGGATGGCCGGCACGTCGCTGGCCAGGAATCCCTCGCCGTCCCCCAGCCCGACGATCAGCGGCACGTTCATGCGCGCCCCCACGATCCGGTCGGGATGGTCCAGGTGCATCACCCCGATGGCGTAGGCGCCCCGCACCTGGTTGAGGGCGTCACGGACCGCCTCCACCAGGTCGCCGGTGTAGCGCTCTTCGATGAGGTGCGCCAGGACCTCGGTATCGGTCTCAGACGTGAACCGATGCCCGGCCTCCACCAGTCGCGCCTTGATCTCCGCGTAGTTCTCGATGATCCCGTTGTGGATCAGGGCCAGCCGACCGCTGCAGTCACGGTGCGGATGCGCGTTCGCGTCGTTCGGACGACCGTGGGTCGCCCAGCGGGTGTGGGCGATGCCGGGGTGCCCGGCCGGGGCACCGCCGTTGAGGTGCTCGGTCAGGTTCGAGAGCTTGCCCGCCTTCTTCTCGACGAACACCTCTCCGTCCTCGGTGAGCACGGCCAGCCCCGCCGAGTCGTAGCCACGGTACTCGAGGCGGCGGAGCCCCTCCAGCAGGATCGGCGCCGCGTCACGCGGGCCAACGTACCCCACGATGCCGCACATGGCTCGAGCTGGCTCCTAGTTCAGTCGCGCACGGGCGAGCTCGGACAGCTCCCGTGCAATCTGGTTGATCTCGTCAGCGTCTTCGCCCTCGACCATGATCCGGATCTTCGGCTCCGTCCCGGAGGGCCGCACCAGGATCCGTCCACGCGCGCCAAGACGGGCGTCGGCCTCTGCCACCGCGACTGCGAACTCCGGATCGACCTCCCACTGGTCCCGGTGGCGGACGGCCGAGTTTATCATCACCTGGGGGAGGAGCCGGATCTGGGAGGCTCCCTCGGCGAGGGTGGCACCGGTGTCTCGCAGCGCCCTGAGCAGCAGGATGCCGGTCAGGATCCCGTCACCGGCATTCGCGACGTCGCGGAAGATGACGTGCCCCGACTGCTCGCCGCCGAGGGCTGCATCCGCCCGCTCCATCGCCTCGAAGACGTGGCGATCACCGACCGGCGTCCTGATGACGCGACCCCCTGCCGCGACGATCGCGCGATCCAGCCCGCCGTTGCTCATCACCGTCGTGACCAGGATCCGGTTGCGCAGGGTCCCGTCGGCGAGGCGCGCCAGGGCGCAGATCCCCATCACACCGTCGCCGTCCACGATCGAGCCGCGTTCGTCGACCGCGATCAGGCGGTCGGCGTCACCGTCGAATGCCATCCCCATCTCGAGCCCCCCGGCCAGGACCGCGGCGGCCAGCGCCTGCGGCTGGGTCGATCCCGAATCGAGGTTGATGTTCGTCCCGTCGGGGGAACCCGAGAGCACCGTGACCTCCGCCCCGAGCTCGCGCAGCAGCTCTGGCGCGATCGCCGAGGCGGACCCATTCGCGCAGTCGATGCCGATGCGCCTCCCCCGCAAAAGATCGCCGGCCTCCACGAGCAGCATGGCTCGGTAGGCCTCGATCGGCCCTGTCTCGCGGGTGATCCGTCCCAGGTGCCCGTTCGGCATGCCGGGGAGGGATTCCGCCTGGAAGATGAGGCGCTCGAGCTCCTCCTCGACCTCGTCGTCGATCTTGCGACCGCCGGAGAGCACCTTCAGGCCGTTGTCGTCGGCCGGGTTGTGGGAGGCCGAGACCATGATCCCCGCGGCGAACTCACCGCTTGCCGCGGCATGCGCGAGGCATGGGGTGGTTACCACGCCGAGCTGGATCGCATCGGCTCCGACCGACGCGAGGCCAGCGGAGACGGCGGCGACGAGCATGTCGCCGGAGCGGCGGGTGTCCTGGCCGATCACGACCCGCTGCCCGGACGCCTCGAGCAGGTGCCCGACGGCGCGCCCCAGGTCGTAGGCGAGGGTCGGGGTCAGGTCGACATTGGCGACGCCGCGGATGCCGTCCGTCCCGAAGAGGCGACCCATCAGGGCGCCGGCGTGGCCGGCGGGACGATCGTTACCGTGACCGAGATCGGCGACACCGAGAGCAGGTTCACCCCGTCGGGCAGCGCGATGCTCGGCTGGACGAGGTGGTCTCCGGGGCCGAGCCCGGCCACGTCGAGGACGGCGGTCAGGTCGCCGACATCGAGCGCGTCCAGGTCGGAGACGGTGCCGCTGACGATGGCTGCCACCTGCGCGGTCGCTGGCAGGCAGGCGCTCCCGGACGGTGCCCCGCTGCACACGAGCCCGAGCAGCAGCGTCCGCGTGCCGATGACCTCGCGGATCTGAACGGTGATCGTCGGCGCAGCCGCCGCCGGGTCGGCCAGCCGCGCTCCCTCGGGAAGGACCAGCGTGCCGGTCGCGCGCAGGGTTGAGCTCGTGCCCGCCAGGCTGATCGGCTCGGTCAGCACCTCGCCGATGACCGCCAGCACCTCGGGAGCTCCGCGCAGAGTCACGACCGAAGGATCGGCGGTCACCGTGCCGACCTCGAAGCCGGCGGCCGGCGCCCCGGTCAGCAGCGGACGGATCGCCACCGTGCGGCTCGTCTCGACGGTGCTGACCTCGATCTCGACCCGCACCGTGGACGGGTTCAGCTCCACCGATTCCACCCGACGCCCGTTGATATCGACCGGGACGAGGTCGACCTGGCCGCAGCAGTCGATCCCCGATGGGTCGATGCGGACGGTGCCAAGCGCTCGGTCGACGCGATCGAGGAGGCTCTGCGGGCCGCTGGCGCTGACCCGCTGGGCGCTGAGCCGGGGGGTACCGATCTCCAGGCCCGCCGGCACGTCACCCGAGTCGACGGAGACCCGGATCTGGACCTCGTCGAGACGGTCGATCGCCACCGGGACCGCGCTCCGCGTGGAGGAGAGCACTTCGATGCCGTCGTCCAGCGCCCTGACGTGGATCTCGAGCGACTGGGCCTGTGGGGCCAGGGACATGTCGTAGGTCGCAAGGTCGATGGTGACCGCGAAGGAGTCTGCGGTGACGGTCGTCCCCGGATCGGTGGCGCTGCGGTACTTGATGTCGACCGAGCCGAGCTGCTGGGTCAGCAGGTAGGTGCCCTCCGGCTGTGCAAGTGCCGTCACTGGAACTCCGGGGAACGTCTTGTCGCTGAAGGAGCCAGAGAAGACGAGGCCGGTGTAGAGCACCGTAGCCAGGGCGACCGCACCCAGCTTCAGCGCCCAGTTGCGGAAGAGCCAGGCCATCTAGGCGCGCTTCGAGGCGGGAGCAGCCGCGGCCGGTTCCGGCGGCTCCGCCGCGCCGCCGGCGACCATCGCCTTCTCGTCGCTCGCCACCTTGACGACCCGTGCGTCCGGATCGATCGGCGGCTCCGCCTCCGGCTTGTCGACTCCCCAACGCCCCTCCAGGGAGCGGCGCAGGAGCGGCGCCTGGCGGCGTGGAGCCTGTGGCCGGATGAGATTGAGGATCCGCCTCCGGAGCTGCTCCTCGGTCAGGTTGCGTTCGATCCGGCCGCGCATCACCAGCGAGATCGAGCCGGTCTCCTCGGAGACGACCACCACGATCGCGTCCGACTGCTCGCTGATCCCGATGGCTGCCCGATGCCGGGTTCCGTAACGCTCCGAATCGAGGACGTTCTGCGACAGCGGGAGCAGCACGCCGGCCGCCAGGATCCGATCGCCGGAGATGATCACCGCGCCATCGTGGAGCGCGGTCCCGTGGTAGAAGAGGGTCGCCAGCAGCTCGGCGCGCAGGTCGGCATGCAGGAGCACCCCGGACTCGGCGGCGAGGTCGGCGAGGCCCGTCTCGCGCTCCAGCACGATCAGCGCCCCGTGCCGCGAGCCGGCCAGCAGGCGCGCCGCGCGGCTGATCTCGCGGGCCACGCGCTCCGCCTCGGAGTTGTCGCTGCTCACGAAGAAGCGGTTAAACGAGCCGAAGCGCCCGATCTGCTCGAGGGCACGCCGCAGCTCGGGCTGGAAGACGACCACGATCGCGAAGAGACCGACCACGGCGCCGGTCTGCAGCAGCCTGGAGAGGAGCTGCAGATCTGCGGCCTCGGCGACGAGGTAGACCAGGTAGAGGATCGAGAGGCCGATGACGATGCGCACCGCTCGGGTGCCGCGGATCAGGATGAAGACCCAGTAGATGACGATCGCAACCAGCAGGATGTCGATAACCGACGTCCAGCTGCCGCGCAGATAGAGCCCGAGGAAGTCAGCGATGGCGTCGAACAAGGGACCCGATGATACCAAAGGGCCCCGGACCCCCCTCCCGGAACACTCGGGCGGACCCCGCTAGCGCTTGGTGTACTGCGGCGCCTTGCGGGCTCGCTTGAGGCCGTACTTCTTCCGCTCCTTGGCCCGCGGATCGCGCGTCAGCAACCCGGCGGCCCGAAGCGCGGCGCGTGCGTCGGGGTGGGCGCTCAGCAGCGCGCGAGCGATCCCGTGCCGGATTGCGCCCGCCTGGCCGGAGAAGCCGCCACCGGCGACCAGGACGCTGGCCGAATAGCGACCCTCGGTCTCCGTCACACGGAACGGCAGGCGCAGCGTGGCCAGGCCGGGCGTCCCGCCGAAGTAGTCGGCGGCGTCCTTGCCGTTCACCACGATGCTGCCGTCGCCCGGCAGGAGTCGCACGCGCGCGACTGCCTCCTTGCGTCTGCCCGTTCCGTAGACGTAGCTGGTGCTCACCGGTGCGTTCCTCCTACAGCTCGGCAGCCGTCGGCTGCTGTGCCTGATGGCGGTGCTCCGGCCCGCGATAGACATGGAGCTTCTTGAACATTGCCCGACCGAGGCGGTTCTGCGGGAGCATCCCCTTCACGGCCCGCTCGATCACGATCTCCGGCTTGCGGGCCATCAGGGCCTCGAGGCTCTCCTCGCGCAGCCCGCCCGGGTAGCCGGAGTGGCGGTAGTAGGCCTTCTGGGTCAGCTTGTTGCCGGTCACCTTGACCTTGGCGGCGTTGATGACCACGACGTGGTCACCGGTGTCGAGGTGGGGAGTGTAGATCGGCTTGTGCTTCCCCTCGAGCAGCGTGGCGATGCGCGTGGCGAGGCGACCCAGCGTCTGGTCAGTGGCATCCACCACGAACCAGCTCCGCTCGATCTCGCTCGCCTTGACTGCGTACGTTGTCACGTTGCCTTCTTCCTCGATCCAGGTGCGGCTGGTGCCGTATTCGAATAGATGACCCGCTCGAGCGTCAGCCCGCGCGCCGGTGCCGCGCGCCCGTGAAGGGCACGTTCATCGGCGTCGAGCAGCCCGGCGACCGATCCGGGTGCCAGCCTTCCGCGTCCCGCCTCCAGCAGGAGGGCCACGATGCTGCGCACCATTCGCCTCAGGAACGCGTTGGCCGTGACACGGACCTCCACCGAGGTTCCGTGCTGCACGACCGACACCTCCCGCAGGTGGCGGACGGTTCGACCCTCTGCGTTGCTCCCCAGCGCCGCGAAGTCTCGCTCGCCAGGGAGCTCAGCCGCCACGGCCCGCATGGCCGCGACGTCGAGCCGATCGCCGATCTCGAGCGTCCGATGCCGGTCCCCCGGCCGCTTCTCCCCCGCCATCCGGATTCGGTAGCGGTAGACCCGCGAGCGGGCGTCGCGCCGGGGGTCGAAACCCTCCTGCGCCGAACGGAGCGAGCGCACCGCCAGGTCTGGCGGGAGGGCTGCGTTCAGCCGTCGCCGCAGTTCCGGCCACCCGATCCACTCGCCGCGTGGGCGGCGAGCGAGGCAGAAGGCCGCGACCTGGCCGGTGGCGTGCACCCCGGCATCGGTTCGCCCGGCGAATCGGACTCGTATCCGCTCGCCGGTCAGTCTGTTAAGCGCCTCCTCCAGCTCCCCCTGCACCGTCCGCACGCGCGGCTGGTACTGGGAGCCGGCGAAGTCGGTCCCGTCGTACTCGATCACCGCCCGTGCACATCGTCGTCCAGCAGGTGGCATCGGTCCGTCTTCCATTGTCCGCCCAGTTCGCTGCGGGCCTGAGCTAGACCAGCTCGATCTGGACGATGGCCGCCGCGTCTCCAAGCCGTGGCCCGATCTTGACGATGCGGGTGTAGCCGGAGCTGCGATCGGCGTATTTGGTGGCCAGCTCGCCCATCAGCTTGTCGATGATGAGGGGCTCGTCCGGCATGGCCGAGATCAGGAGGCGCCGCGCCGAGAGGTCGCCGCGCTTCGCCAGCGTGATCATGTGGTCGACGCGGCCGCGGACCTCCTTGGCCTTCGCCTCGGTGGTGCGGACCTTCTCGTAGCGAAGCACCGACACCGCCAGGTTGTCCAGCATGTGCAGGCGGTGGTCGCTTGCGCGGCCGAGCCTGCGGCCGGCCAACCGATGCGGCATCGATCAGCCCTCCCGGTCGAGCTCTGCGGCGGCGGCCTCGTCGAGCTCTGCCGCGGCCGGCAGGTCCGACTCGTCGACACTTCCGCCCGTGCTCTCCGGCACGATGAAGCCACGAAGGGCGAGGCGCTCCTTCATCTCGTCGAGGCTCTTCTTGCCGAAGTTGCGCATCCGCAGCAGCTCGTCGTCACCGAGCGCCAGCAGCTGGCCGATCTTGGTGATGTTGTTGCGCTTCAGGCTGTTGTAGGCGCGCATCGGCAGGTCGAGCTCCTCGATCGGCGCATCGAGCAGGTTGGCGCTGACCAGCGCCGGCGCATCCTCGGCGCCGGGAAGCGGCCGCCGGCCGATCTCGGCGAAGCGGCTGAACTCCGCGACGAGGATCTCGGCGGCACTCGAGAGCGCCGCCTTCGGAGTGGTCGTCCCGTCAGTCTCGATCTCGAGGGTGAGGCGGTCGAAGTTGGTCATCTGCCCGACCCGCGTGTCGCTGACGATGAAGTTCACGCGGCGCACGGGGGTGAAGATCGCGTCGACCGGGATGATCCCGATCGGCAGGTCCTCGGCGTGCTCCGCGGGGCGGTAGCCGACGCCGGTCTCGACGGTCAGGTCCATCTCGATCGACCCCGCGTCCGAGTCGAGGGTCAGGAGGAGGAGCTCCGGGTTGACGATCTCGACATCGGCCGACTCGGTGATGTCGGCCGCGGTGACCGGGCCTGCGCCATGCTTCATCAGCTTGAGCGTCACGGCGTGGCGCGCGAACGAGCGGAGGCGGAGCTTCTTGATGTTGAGGACGATCTGGGTGACGTCCTCCTTGACGTTATCGATGGTGCTGAATTCGTGGAAGACACCAGCCACCTGGACGGAGGTGACGGCGGCTCCCTCGAGCGAGTTCAGCAGGACGCGGCGCAGGGCGTTGCCGAGCGTCACCCCGTAGCCATCGGCCAGCGGATTGACCTCGAAGATGGACAGGTCGCCGCGCGTTTCGACCTCCTCGATGCGGGTGGTCGGCGTGGACTCAAGTTCGATCATGAACGCGTCTGACTCCTGCTGCTATCGCGAGTAGTACTCGACGACGAGCTGCTCGTTGAATTCGAGCGGCATCTGCTCCCTCGCGGGTTCGGCCATGACCGATCCGGCCAGCTTGGACGGATCGATGCTCACCCACTCGGGGATGGATGCCGACTTCATCGTCTCGGCGGCGGTCTTGAAGATCTCGCGACCGCGTCGACTCTCCCGGACTTCGATCTTGTCGCCGATCTTGGTCCCGAAGCTTGCAATGTTGGTGGGCCGGCCATTCACGGCGAAATGCCGATGGTTGACGAGCTGCCGCGCCTCGGCCCGAGACCGCGCGAAGCCCATGCGGTATACGACGTTGTCGAGGCGCATCTCCAGCATGCGGAGGAGGTTCTCGCCGGTCATCCCCTGGCGCTGCTCGGCCTTGGCGAAGTAGTTGCGGAACTGCTTCTCGAGGACGGAGTAGCTGCGACGCACCTTCTGCTTCTCGCGCATCTGCATCCCGAACTCGCTCACCTTGCGGCGGCGCTGGGTGTTCATGCCGGGCGGGGTGCTGCGGCGCTCGAAGGCGCACTTCTTGCTGAAGCAGCGGCTCCCCTTCAGGAAGAGCTTGAGCCCCTCGCGGCGGCAGATGCGGCAGACCGGATCGGTGTAGCGGGCCATCGGCTCAGACCCTGCGCCGCTTCGGAGGGCGGCAGCCGTTGTGCGGGATCGGGGTGACGTCGGTGATGGCGGTGACCTCCAGGCCTGCCGTCTGGAGCGAGCGAATCGCCTGCTCGCGGCCGGCGCCCGGGCCCTTGACGAAGACTTCGATCTGGCGCATCCCATGCTCCATGGCGCGCTTCGCGGCGCCGTCGGCGGTCTGTGCGGCGGCGTACGGCGTGCTCTTGCGCGAGCCCTTGAACCCGACCAGCCCGGCGCTGCCCCAGCTGATCACGTTCCCGGTCATGTCCGTGATGGTCACGATCGTGTTGTTGAACGTCGACTGGATGTGGGCGTGCCCGGTCGGCACGTTCTTCTTCTCGCGCTTCTTGGTGCGGGTCGCCTTCTTTCGCTCAGCCATGGAACTCCTGTGTCGCTACTTCTTGCGGCGAACGCCGACGGTCTTGCGCGGACCGCGCCGCTGCCGAGCGTTGGTCTTGGTGCGCTGGCCACGCACCGGCAGGTTGCGCCGGTGTCGAAGGCCCCGGTACGAGCCGATCTCCATCAGCCGCTTGATGTTCATGCTCACTTCGCGGCGAAGGTCGCCCTCCACCTTGAAGCGCTTGTCGATGACCTCGCGGAGGCGGTTGACCTCCTCCTCGGTGAGGTCGCGGACGCGCGTCGCCTGGGGCACGTTGGCCGCCGTCAGGATCTGTTGCGACGAGCTCGGCCCGATCCCGTGGATGTAGGTCAGCGAGATCACGACCCGCTTCTCGCGGGGAATGTCTACACCGGCGATGCGTGCCATCGGCGCCTTATCCCTGTCGCTGCTTGTGCTTGGGGATGACGCAGATGACCATCACCACGCCGGAGCGCTTGATGACCTTGCACCGCTCGCAGCGCGGCTTCACGGAGGCAGAAACCTTCATCTCATCCTGTAGGTGATGCGACCCCTGGTGAGGTCGTAGGGACTCAGCTCGACGCGGACCGTGTCGCCGGGCAGGATGCGGATGAAGTTCTGGCGCAGCTTGCCGGAGATGTGGGCGAGGACCTCGTGGCCATTCTCCAGTCGCACCTTGAACATCGCGTTGGGCAAGGGGAGCACTACCTCGCCCTCGACCTCGATCGCATCCTTCTTCGCCAAGCGCTACGCAACCTCGAACTGCTGATCAGCTGCAAATCTGTTGGGAACACACGGAAAGGCCGCCGCACGGGGCGACCATGGAAAAGGGAGTATACACGAGGCGCCATGCCGAGCACAACGCCGATCAGAGCGGCATTCAGGCACGGGTGAGCACCTCCGGCCCGGTTGCGGTGACGGCGATCGTGTCCTCGAAATGGGCCGAGATGCTGCCGTCGGCGGTGACCACTGTCCAGCCGTCATCGAGCAGCGCGACGTCGTCGCCGCCCAGGTTGAACATCGGCTCGATCGCGAAGCACATCCCCGCCTCGATCCGCATCCCCGTCCCCGGGCGCCCGTAGTTCGGCACCTGCGGATCCTCGTGCATGGCCGTGCCGATGCCGTGGCCGACGAGGTGGCGGACGATCCCGTAGCCGTGCTCCTGCGCGACCGCCTGGACGGCGGCGCCGACATCGCCGAGGCGGTTGCCGGGAACGGCCGCGGCGATGCCCGCCTCCATCCCCCGTCGCGTGGCGTCGATCAGCCGCGCGAGACGCTCGGAGACCGGCCCGACGGCGAAGGTGCGGGCGGTGTCGGCATGCCAGCCCTGCCAGATGCAGCCGATGTCCAGCCCCACCAGGTCGCCGGCGCCGATCCGACGCGTGCGCGCCGGGATGCCGTGCACGACCTCGTCGTTGATCGAGACGCAGATCGAGCCTGGGAAGGGGATGACTCCCCGCGAGCCGCCATAGCCGAGGAACGAGGGGGTCGCGCCGGCGTCACGGATCATTCGCTCGGCGATCACGTCAAGCTCCGCGGTGGTGACTCCGGGGCGCAGCTCCCCCTCGAGGACCCGGAGGACATCGGCCAGGATGGCGCCCGCATGCCGCATCCGGGCCACCTCCTCGGGGCGCTTGATCGTCACCATCCGGCGCGCAGGCCTTCGAGGATCTCGTTCGTCACCGCATCGATCGGCTGGGTGCCGTCCACGTGCTGCACGATCCCCGTCTGGTCGTAGTACTCGAGCACCTCGAGCATGGGCAGCACCTGCTTCGCGAGCCGGGCGCGCACCACCTCGGGTCGATCGTCATCGCGCTGCTGCAGCTCCGCCCCATCGTTGTCGCAGCGTCCGGGGACACGCGGCGGGTCGCCCGCGACGTGGTACGGAGTGCCGCACTCGGGGCAGACGCGACGACCGGCGACACGCGCCACGAGCTCCTCGACGGGGACCTCGATCGAGATCACCCGCTCGATCCGCTCCCCGCGGTCCGCGAGCGTCGCGTCCAGGGCCCTCGCCTGTGCAACCGTGCGCGGGAAACCGTCGAGGATCGCGCCACGCATCGCCGCCGGCTGCGACAGCTCCTGCATGAACATCTGGATGGTGACGTCGTCGGGCACGAGGTCGCCTCGCTCCATGTAGGCGCGGGCCTGCTCGCCAAGCTCGCTGCCGTCGCGCAGCGCCTGACGGAAGAGGTTGCCGGAGGCGAGGTGCGCCAGGCCGAGCTCGGTGCTGAGTGCCGCCGCCTGGGTCCCCTTGCCCGCGCCGACCGAGCCGACCAACAGAAGGATCCGCCGGCCGGTGGCCGACGCCGCCGGGCTGCCGCCCGGATCGGTCACCGGATGAAGCCCTCGTAGTGGCGCATCAGCATCTGCGCCTCGAGCTGCTTCATCGTCTCGACCACGACGCTGACGACGATCAGGACGCTCGTGCCGCCGAGCTGGAGTCCCTCCGTGCCGGGGATCGCGGCCGATACCAGGAGTGGCAGGACGGCCAGGGTGGCCAGGAAGAGGGCGCCGCCGAGCGTGATGCGGTTCGTGATGCGGCCCAGGAACTCCTCCGTCGGCTTCCCGGGGCGAATGCCGGGGATGAAGCCGCCGTTCTTGCGCAGGAAGTCGGCGGTCTGGTCGGGCCGGAACTGGAACGCCGTGTAGAAGTAGGTGAAGAACACGACCAGCACGAAGTAGAGCAGGCCGTACACGGCCGGATTGCTCTGGCTCAGGTTCGCGACCACGAAGTCCGCAACGCTCTTCACCCAGTCGATGGTCGAGGTCTGGAAGTAGGACGCGATCTGCGCCGGGAAGAGGAGGATGCTGATGGCGAAGATGATCGGGATCACACCGGCCATCGTCACCTTCAAGGGGAGGTACTGGGTCTGGCCCTGGTACATGCGCCGCCCGCGCACGCGGCTGGCGTACTGGACCGGGATCCGCCGCTGGCCCTCGTTGATGAAGACCACACCGGCGATCACCACGATGGCGATGATGATGAACGGGATGATCCGCAACAGGCCGTCCGGGCCGGTCGCGATCGGCGCCGCCGTGTGTGGCAACCGCCCCACGATGCCGGCGAAGATGATGAAGCTGATTCCATTGCCGAGGCCGCGCTCGCTGATCAGCTCACCGAGCCACATCAGCAGGATCGTGCCGGCGGTGAAGGAGAGGAGGAGGGACAGCGTCTCGAAGCTGAAGAGCGGGTTCGCCGGGATGACGCCGTTCGCGGAGAGCAGTACGGAGAACCCGTAGCCCTGGGCGAAGGCCATCGGGATCGTCAGCAGGCGGGTGTACTGGTTGAGCCGATTGCGCCCGTACTCGCCCTCGCGGGCCAGCTCGCCGAGGCTCGGAATCACCCCCTGCATCAGCTGCATGATGATGCTGGCGTTGATGTAGGGGTTCACCCCCATCCCGATGATCGACGCCGTCGCCAGGCCACCACCGGAGAAGAGGTCGAGCAGGCCCAGCAGCTGGTTGGTCTCGAACAGGTTCGACAGCTGCGCCTGGTCCACGTTCGGGACCGGGACGTTCGTGAGGGCACGGAAGACGAGCAGGATCCCGAGCGTGAAGAGGATCTTGCGGCGGATGTCCGGTGCGCGGAACGCCTGGACCAGGGACTCGATCACCTAGGACTCGCTCTCGCTCTCGGTCTCGCTGACTGACTCGGTGTCGCCATCCGGCTCCGGCACGTTGTCGGGCCGGGTCGCCTCAGGGGCGCCAGATTCGGAGGCCGCCTCCGCTGCTTCAGCATCGGCCTCGTCCTTCGCCTTGCTTGCAGAAGCCTTCCTGGCCGACGCCTTCCTGGCGCGCTGGCCGGTCGGCCCGGAATCGGCCGGGGCCTCCGGCTCGAACGAGATCGGCGCCCCATCCGGCCAGCTGATCAGCTGCGCCGTGCTGCCCGCCGCCGCGAGCTTGGCCAGGGCCGAACGCGTGAACGCGTGGGCGTGGATCGTAACGCCGCGCGGGGCATCGCCCCCGCCCAGGATCTTGACCGGCATCGGCCGGGTCTTCTGGTCGCGCACGAGCTGGTCATGCCGCAGCACGTCCGGCGTAATCAGCGTGCCGGCCGCCGCCTCAGTCAGCCGCCCCAGGTTCAGCGGGGCGTACTCGACCCGGAACCGGTTCTTGAATCCGTGCAGCTTCGGGGTCCTGATGTGGAGTGGTGTCTGGCCGCCCTCGAACCAGGCGGGGATGCCGCCACCGGCTCGCGACTTCTGCCCCTTCGTGCCGCGGCCGGCGGTCTTGCCTCGGCCCGAGCCGTGGCCGCGGCCGAGGCGGCGTGGCGGCTGGTGCGAGCCGGGGCGTGGCCGTGGGTCGTGCAGCTTCATCTAGCCCTCCCCCTTGCTCGGCCCGGCGGTCGCCGGCTCATCCACCGTCACCAGGAAGGCGACGCGGCGCAGCATGCCGCGGGTCACCGCGTTGTCGGCGACCTCGACCGTCTCGTTGAGACGATGCAGCCCGAGCGCGCGGATCGTGCCGCGGGCACCTGCCCTGTGGCCGATCGTCGACTTGACCCAGGTGACGCGCAGCATCGGCCCGCTGCTCGCCGCCTTGCGCTTACCTGCCACGGCCGCCTCCACCGAATGCGGGCGCGGGGCGCTCGACGTACTCGTGCGGACGGCGGGCAGCCTCCGCACCGCGCTTGCCGAGGAGCCGCTCAGCGGTCGTGCCGCGGCTGCGGGCGATGTCGTCGGCGGAGCGCAGTGAGCGCAGCGCCTCGATGGTCGCGCGCACCACGTTGACCGGGTTCGTGCTGCCCATCGACTTCGACAGGATGTCGCGGATGCCGGCCGCCTCCACCACCGAGCGGACGGAGCCCCCGGCGATCACGCCTGTGCCGGCCGAGGCCGGGCGCAGGAGGACGGTGCTGGCGCCGAAGTCGACGCTCACGGCGTGCGGAATCGAGGTGCCGACCAGGGGGACGCGCACGAGGTGCTTCTTGGCGTCCTCGACGCCCTTGCGGATCGCCTCGGGCACCTCGCCGGCCTTGCCGAGACCGGCGCCGACGACCCCGTTGCCGTCGCCGACGACCACGACCGCGCTGAAGCTGAAGCGCCGTCCGCCCTTGACGACCTTCGCGACGCGGTTGATCTGGACGACCTTTTCCTCCAGGTTGAGCTTGGTTGGGTCGATGCGAGCCATGGTTCCTCCGCTACAGGTCGAGGCCGCCCTCGCGGGCGCCCTCGGTGAGCGAGCGAACCCGCCCGTGATATCGGTATCCGCCGCGGTCGAGCACCACGGCGCTGACCCCGGCCGCCTTCGCCCGCTGGGCGAGGGCGCGGCCGACCGCGCGGGCCGACTCGACCTTCCCCGGGCCACCGGTCAGGGTCGCCTCCCGGCTCGACGCCGAGGCGAGCGTGCGCCCGCTGCTGTCGTCGATCACCTGGGCGTAGATGTACTTCGCGCTGCGGAAGATCGAGAGCCGCGGACGCGCCGAGCTCCCCTCGAGCCGCAGCCGCAGCCGTTCGTGGCGCTTCCGCCGCAGCAGGTCGCGCGAGACCTTCTTGATCATTACTTGGCTCCCCCGACCTTGCCGGCCTTGCCGGCCTTGCGCAGGATCTGCTCGCCGGCGTACCGGATCCCCTTGCCCTTGTAGGGCTCGGGCTTGCGCCGCGAGCGAATGTAGGCGGCCGTCTGGCCGACCAGCTCCTTGTCCGCCCCGACCACGGCCAGGCGCGTCGGCGTCTCCACCTGGAAGCTGATGCCGTCGGGCGGGTCCACCTCGACCGGGTGCGAGTAGCCCAGCGCCAGGACCAGCTTGGTGCCCTGCAGCTGGGCCCGATAGCCGACCCCGCTGATCTCGAGCCCCTTGGTGAAGCCGGTGGTCACGCCGACCACCATGTTGTTGACCAGCGTCCGGGTCAGCCCATGCAGGGCCCGATGGCGCGGCTCGTCGCTCGGCCGCACCACGCGCAGCTCGGCGTCGCCGCGCTCCACCACCATCTCGGGGTGGATCGACCGCACGAGGGTGCCCAACGGCCCCTTTACGCTGAGGGTCGCCCCCTCCTGCGTTACCTCCACGCCCGACGGGAGCGGGATCGGCATCCGACCGATGCGTGACATCGCGTTCGCTCCTTACCAGACGTAGCAGAGGACCTCGCCACCGAGATTCAGCTTCCGGGCGCTCTGCCCGGTCATGATCCCGTGGGAGGTTGAGAGGATGGCCGTGCCGAGCCCGCCCAGGACGCGCGGGATCTCGGTCTTGCGGGCATAGACCCGCAGCCCCGGCTTGCTGATTCGCTTCAGGCCGCTGACGACGGGCGTCTTGCCCTCGACGTACTTGAGCTGGATGGTGAGCAGCTCCTGCACGCCGTCCTGGCTCGTCGCGTACGACTCGATGAACCCCTCCTCGACCAGGATCCGCGCGATGTCGCGCTTGATGCGGGACGAGGGCAGGGTCAGCTCGCGATGCCGCGCCAGGCTCGCATTGCGAATCCTGGTCAGCATGTCGGCGATCGGGTCAGTCACATTCATGTTTGCTTCTGTTTCTCCTCGGCGGTGGTTCGCCCCGTGCCCATCGGCATCGGCGCCTTCCGCTGATGGGGCCGCGTGGCGGCCGGTGGTCTCTTCGAGCTACCAGCTCGACTTGGTGACGCCGGGCAACTGACCCTCGAGGGCCCGCTCCCGGAAGCAGATGCGGCACAGCGCGAAGCGCCGCATGTAGCCGCGCGGTCGTCCGCAGACGGCACAGCGACTGTGTTGCTGGACGGCGAAGCGCGGCTTGCGCTGCGACTTCACCACCATCGACTTCTTGGCCACTCGAATCCTCGCTAACTGGCCTGGAACGGCATGCCGAGGAGCTGGAGGAGCTTCAGCCCCTCCTCATCGGTCCTGGCGGTGGTGACGATGCTGATCTCCATCCCCCGCAGGCGATCGATCTTGTCGTAGTCGATCTCCGGGTAGACGAGCTGCTCGCGCAGCCCCAGGCTGAAGTTGCCGCGCCCGTCGAACGAGTTGCGGCTGATCCCCCGGAAGTCGCGGATGCGGGGCAGCGCCAGACGCATGGTGCGCTCCAGGAAGTCGTACATCCGCTGCCCGCGCAGGGTCACCTTGGCACCGATCGGCATCCCGGTCCGCAGGCGGAACTGGGCGATCGAGCGCTTCGCCTTGGTGATGATCGGCTTCTGGCCGGTGATCTGGGTCAGGTCTCCCACCGCGGCGTCAAGCGCCTTGGCGTTCTGGATCGCCTCGCCCAGGCCGATGTTCACGACCACCTTCTCGAGTCGCGGAATCTGCATCGCGTTCACGTAGCCGAACTCGCGGCGCAGGGCCGGCGCAACCTCGTCCAGGTAGCGCCGCCGAAGTCCACCGGGCGCAGCCGGAGCGACGGCAGGGGCCTCCGGCGTCTCCGCCGGCTTGCGGCGGAGCGCACGCACCGGCTTCTCCGGCTTGGCCGGCTTGGCCGGCTTGGCCGGCTTGGCGGCAGTCTCGTCGCTCACTGGGCCACCTCCATCTGCTCGCCGCAGTGCTTGCAGACGCG
The DNA here is from genome assembly GCA_035692365.1 of Candidatus Limnocylindria bacterium. GTDB lineage: Bacteria > Chloroflexota > Limnocylindria > QHBO01 > QHBO01 > CF-167. The sequence continues at coordinate 29,324 of DASSIB010000030.1, forward strand.
GACGCGCTTGGTCCCGCCCTCGAGCAGCTGGTGCGAGATCCTGGTCGGCTTGTCGCAGCGCGGGCAGACGACCTGCACGTTGCTGAGGTGGAGCGGCACGGGGAGGTCCAGGATGCCGGCCTGCTGCGTCCGCGAGCGCGGGCGCTGGTGACGCTTGGCCATGTTGATCCCGGGGACCACCACGCCGAGGCCGCGCTTCGTGCGCTCGACGCGCTCGACCACGCCACGCTTGCCGCGATCCTTGCCGGCCAGCACGAGCACGGTGTCGCCCTTGCGAATGTTCATCTCACAGCACCTCCGGGGCGAGCGAGACGATCTTCATGTAGTTGCGTTCGCGCAGCTCGCGAGCCACGGGCCCGAAGATGCGCGTCCCGCGTGGACTGCCCTGGGGCGTGATCAAGACCGCCGCGTTCTCGTCGAAGCGGATGTGGCTGCCGTCGGGGCGGCCATATTCCTTGGCGGTGCGCACGATGACGGCGCGGACCACCTCGCCCTTCTTCACGCCGGTGTTGGGCAAGGCCTGCTTGACGCTGGCAACGATGACATCGCCGACCTCGGCGGTGTCGCTGCTCGAGCGACCGATGACGGTGATGCACATCAGCTCGCGCGCGCCGGAGTTGTCGGCGACTCGCAGCCGTGTGTACTGCCGGATCATGCGGTGTCCACCAGCTCCTCGCCCGACCCGCGGGCGACCACCTCGATGACGGTCCAGCGCTTCTGGCGGGAGAGCGGGCGGCTCTCCTCGATGCGCACCGTGTCCCCGACGTGCGCCGAGTTCTCCTCGTCGTGCGCCTTGAACTTGCTGGACAGCCGGACGACGCGCTTGTAGATCGGGTGCCTTCGCAGCCGCTCGACGCTCACCACGACCGTCTTGTCCATCTTGTCCGAGATGACGCGGCCGACCTTGGTACGACGCTTGCCTGCCATCAGCTGGCCTTCTCGATGTCCGCAGCCGCGTCGTCGGCGGCGTGCTGACGCTCGGTCATCACGGTGAGGATGCGGGCGATCCGCTTGCGGGTCGCGGGCAGCCGGCTGTAGTTCTTCTCCTGGCGGGTGGCCAGGTCGAAGCGAATCTTCCACAGCTCCTGCTTGGCATCGACGAGCGCGCTCTGCAGGTCGAGGTCCGACAGCCCCCGGATCTCGTTGATATCCATGATCACGCGCCCTCCTTGGCGACGAACCTGGTCTGAATCGGCAGCTTGTGGCTGGCCAGTCGCATCGCCTCGCGAGCGATCTCCTCCGGCACGCCCGACATCTCGAACATGACCCGGCCGGGCTTCACCACCGCGACCCAGTGGTCAGGGGCACCCTTGCCGGAGCCCATCCGGACCTCGGCCGGCTTCTTGGTCACCGGCTTGTCGGGGAAGACCCGGATCCAGATCCGGCCTCCCCGCTTGATGTGATGGGTCATGGCACGCCGCGCCGCCTCGATCTGGCGGCTGGTCAGCCAGCAGACCTCCTCGGCCATCAGCCCGAACTCACCAAAGCTGACGGTGGTGCCTCCCTTTGCCAGCCCACGGCGGCGGCCACGCTGGACCTTGCGGTGAGTCACCCGCTTCGGCATCAACATGACTAGGCCTCCTCGGCGGCGCCGGCGGGCGTCGCCTCTGCGGCTGCGGCGGTGGCTGCGGGGGTCGCGCGGGTGCGTGTGCGGGCGGTGCGCTGGCGTGGCTCGCGGGGCTCGGTCCGAGCCGAGCCGGGTCGCTCGCCGAGCTGGTCACCGCGATAGACCCACACCTTCACCCCGATGCGTCCGTAGGTGGTGCGCGCATGGACTACGCCGTAGCTGATATCGGCGCGCAGCGTCCCGAGCGGGATGCGCCCCTCCTTGTCCCACTCGGTGCGGCTCATCTCCGCCCCGCCGAGGCGACCGGAGACCTGGATCTTCACGCCCTTGGCGCCAGCCTTGATGGTGCGCTGCACGGTCTGCTTGACCGCCTTGCGGAAGGCGATCCGGCGCTCCAGCTGGCCGGCCACGTTCTGCGCGACGAGGACCGCGTCGAGCTCGGGCTGCAGGATCTCCTTGATCTCGAGCTTGACCTTCTTGTCGGTCAGCTTCCCGATCGAGTTGCGCAGCAGCTCGACGTTCGCTCCGCCCTTGCCGATGACGATCCCCGGCTTGGCCGAATGAACGGTGACGGTGACGTGGTTGATGCCGCGCTCGATCTCGACCTGGCTGACGCTCGCGTTGGCCAGCTGCTTGCTGACCAGGGCGCGGATCTTCATGTCCTCCTGGAGGAGGGTGGCGTAGTCGCGATCGGCGTACCACTTCGCCAGCCATGGCTTGTTGATCCCGATCCGGAAGCCGTAGGGATGAACCTTGTGTCCCATCAGGACTCCTCTCGATCGGCCACGGCGACCGTGATGTGGCTGGTTCGCTTCAGGATGCTGAAGGTGCGGCCCTGCGCTCGGGGCCGGAATCGCTTGAGGGTCGGTCCCTCGTTGGCGGTGGCACTCAGCACGCGGAGCTCATCGGCCGAGAGGTTGAAGTTGTTCTCGGCGTTGGCTGTCGCGCTCTTGAGGACCTTCGCCACGTCGCGGGCAGCCGCGTTCGGCAGGAAGCGCAGGATGGCGGCAGCCTCCTCGACCGGCTTGCCGGTGATCAGGTCGGTCACCAGGCGCACCTTGCGCGGGCTGATGCGGATGTACTTGGCGGTGGCGATGACTCGCATGTCAGAGCATTCCTACTTCAGTGCCGTGGAGCGATCCGTGGCCTTGCCGTGGCCGCGGTAGTGACGGGTGGGGGCGAACTCGCCGAGGCGGTGCCCGACCATGTTCTCGGTGACGAAGACCGGCACGTGGCGCTTGCCGTCGTGCACGGCGATCGTGTGCCCGATCATCTGCGGGAAGATCACGCTCGGGCGCGACCAGGTCTTCAGCACCTTGCGCTCGTTGCGCTTGTTCATCTCGTCGATGCGGCCGAGGAGGCGTGCATCGACGAAGGGTCCCTTCTTGACGGAACGGCTCATCGCGCTCTCCTACCCTCGTCCATATCGACGACGGACGATCATCTTGCCGGTCGTCTTGTTCTTGCGGGTGCGCAGCCCCATGGCGGGCTTGCCCCATGGTGTCTTGGGCGGCATCCCGGTCGGGGACTTGCCCTCACCGCCGCCGTGCGGGTGGTCGCGCGGGTTCATGACGACGCCCCGGACCTCGGGCCGGCGGCCCATGTGGCGGCTCCGTCCCGCCTTGCCGATGTTCTGGTTCTCGTGGTCCAGGTTGCTCACCTGGCCGACGGTGGCCATGCAGTTGGCGCGCACCCGTCGGACTTCGCCGGAGGGGAGCCGGATGGTCGCCATCTGGCCCTCCTTGGCGAGCAGCTGGGCGCTACTGCCGGCGCTGCGCACGATCTGGCCGCCGCGACCGGCGACCATCTCGACGTTGTGGATCTGCGTGCCGAGCGGCATCCGTCCGAGCGGAAGCGCATTCCCGACGCGAGCCTCGGCGTCCTCGCCGGAGACGACGACGTCGCCGACTCCCAGGCCGTGAGGCAGGAGCATGTAGCGCTTGTCGCCGTCGGCGTAATGAAGGAGGCCGATGCGGGCCGAGCGGTTCGGGTCGTACTCGACCGTGGCGATCGTGGCCGGCACGCCGAACTTGTCGCGCTTCCAGTCGATCACGCGGTAGAGGCGCTTATGGCCGGCGCCCTGGTGGCGGACGGTCAGCCTCCCCTGGCTGTTTCGTCCCGCCTTGCGAACGAGGCGCTCGGTCAGCGGCTTGTGCGGCTCATCCGTCGTGATCTCGTCGAAGGTCGAGCGCGTCATCTGGCGCAGGCCAGGGCTGGTGGGTCGGTAGTTGCGAAGTGGCATCAGCGTTACACGGCCTCGAAGAGTTCGATCTTCTGCCCGGCGGCGATGGTCACGACCGCCTTGCGCCAGCCGGGGACGGTGCCCATCGTTCGGCGGCCACGCCGCTTCTGCTTCGGCTTGACCCAGAGCACGCGGACGCCGAGGACGGTCACCTTGAACTCGGCCTCGACGGCGTCCTTGATCTGGAACTTGTTCGCATCCCGTCCGACCATGAACGTGTAGTTGTTGCGCTCCGTCTGGGCGACGCTCTTCTCGCTGATCACCGGGCGGATGAGGATGTCGTGGACGCTGACGGCGGTCATCCGTACACCTCCTGGGCGCGTGCCAGGGCGTCGGCAGTGAAGACGATCGTGTCCGCCTCGAGCAGGTCGACCACGTTCAGGCTGTCGGCGAGCAGGACGCGCACCTCGCGCAGGTTGCGGCACGAGCGCTCGACGATCGGGTCGCGGGCAGGCAGCACCACGAGCACCTTGCCCTCGGTCTTCCAGGCCACGAGCCGCTCCGCGAAGGCCCTGGTCCCCATCGTCTCGAGGCCGAACCCCTCGACGACGCGGAGCGCGCCGTCGTCCGCCTTCCCGCTCAGGACGCCCTGCAGCGCGGCGCGGCGCATCTTGGCCGGCATGCGCTGGGCGTAGCCACGAGGGTGCGGGCCGAAGACGACGCCGCCACCCTTCCAGTGCGGGGCCGAGCGGGTCCCCTGTCGGGCGCGGCCGGTCCCCTTCTGGCGCCAAGGCTTCTTCCCGCCGCCTCGGACCTCGCCGCGGGTCAGCGTGTCGGCGGTGCCGAGGCGCTGCCCTGCCAGCTGGCGGACGACCGCCTGGTGGATGAGTGCCTCGTTCACCGGCGCGGCGAAGAGCGAAGGGGCGAGGTCCACCTTGCCCGCCTCGGACCCACTGACGTTGAGGATCGATGCCTTGTCCATGCTCACTTCGCCTTCTGCACGAGCAGGACCGCGTTGCGCGCGCCCGGGACGGCGCCCTTGACGAGGATCAGGTTGCGTTCGGTGTCGACCTTCACGACCTGCATCTTCTTGACGGTCACCCGGTCGTCGCCCATATGGCCGCCCATCCGCGTGCCACGGAAGACGCGGCCCGGCGTGGTGCCGGCGCCGATCGAGCCGGGCTGGCGGATGTTCGTCGAGCCGTGGGTCTTCGGACCGCGCTTGAAGTGATGCCGGGCGATGGTGCCGGTAAAGCCATGCCCCTTGCTTACACCGGTCACGTCGACGAGGTCGCCGGCCGCGAAGAGGCTGACGTCGATCCGCTGGCCGAGCTCGAAGCCGTCGGTCGACTCGACCCGGAACTCGCGGACGTGGCGCGGCCGCTGCAGCTCCTTGTCGAGCTCCTTGAACTGGCCGGCAACCGGCTTGCTCTGGCGCTTGGCGGAGCCCGCGCCGACCTGCAGGGCGGCATAGCCGTCCCGCTCCGTCGTGCGGAGCCGCGTGACGCTGTTGGGCGTCGCCTCGATGACGCTCACCGGGACGACGCTGCCGTCGTCACCGAAGATCCGCGTCATCCCGAGCTTGCGCCCGATCAATCCTGCCGGCACTGCTTCTCTCGTTCCCCAATCACATCTTGATTTCGATGTCGACGCCTGCTGCCAGGCTCAGCCGCATCAGCGCATCCACCGTCTTCGTCGACGGGTCGATGATGTCGATCAGCCGCTTGTGCGTCCGGATCTCGAACTGCTCCCGGCCGTCCTTGTGGACGAACGGGCCGCGGATGACCGTGTACTTCTCGATCCGCGTCGGCAACGGAACCGGGCCGGCGATGCCGGCGCCGGTCCGCTGCGCCGTCTCCACGATCTGCTCGGCCGACTGGTCGAGCAGCTTGTGGTCGTACGCCTTGAGCCGGATGCGGATGCGCTGTTTGGCCATCGTCTGATCAGCTCAGCGCTGTGATCACGCCGGCGCCGACGGTGTGCCCGCCCTCGCGGATGGCGAAGCGCTGACCCTGTTCGATCGCGATCGGCGTGATCAGCTCGACGTCGATGTTCACGTTGTCGCCGGGCATGATCATCTCCACGCCGGGGGGCATCGAGATGGCACCGGTGACATCGGTCGTGCGCAGGTAGAACTGCGGACGGTAGCCGGCGTAGAACGGCGTGTGGCGGCCGCCCTCCTCCTTGGTGAGGACGAGCACCTCGGCCTTGAACTTGGTGCCGGGCTTGACGCTGCCGGGCTTGGCCATCACCTGGCCGCGCTCCAGCTCTTCGCGCTCGATGCCTCGCAGGAGGAGGCCGACGTTGTCGCCTGCCTGCCCCTCGTCGAGGGTCTTCTTGAACATCTCGACGCCGGTCACCACCAGCTGGCGGCTCTTGGCATGGATCCCGACCAGCTCCACCGTGTCGCGGGTGTGGACCACGCCGCGCTCGATCCGGCCGGTGGCCACCGTGCCGCGGCCCTTGATGCCGAAGACGTCCTCGATCGGCATCAGGAAGGGCTTGTCGACCTCGCGCACCGGGGTCGGGATGTAGTTGTCGACCGCGTCCATCAGCTCCTTGATGGAGGCGTACTCCGGGGCGTCCTGGTCGGTCGAGGTGGACTCGAGCGCCTTGAGCGCCGAGCCGCGGATGACCGGGGTCTCTTCGCCGGGGAAGTCGTACTTGGTGAGGAGCTCGCGGACCTCCATCTCGACCAGGTCGATGAGCATCTCATCGTCGACCATGTCGACCTTGTTCAGGTACACGACCAGGGAAGGGACCTCGACCTGGCGGGCGAGGAGGATGTGCTCGCGGGTCTGCGGCATCGGGCCGTCCGCGGCCGACACGACCAGGATCGCGCCGTCCATCTGGGCGGCGCCGGTGATCATGTTCTTGATGTAGTCCGCGTGGCCGGGGCAGTCCACGTGCGCGTAGTGACGGTTCGCCGTCTGGTACTCGACGTGGCTGATCGCGATCGTGATCCCGCGCTGCCGCTCCTCAGGAGCGTTATCGATCGAATCGAAGGCGCGGAAGTCAGCACCGCCCTGGAGGGCGAGGTACTTGGTGATCGCGGCGGTCAGGGTCGTCTTGCCATGGTCGACATGACCAATGGTGCCCACGTTGACGTGTGGCTTGCTGCGGTCGAACTTCTGCTTTGCCATGGTGTGTCCTTCGTCGCTCCTTTAGCTCTTGGACTTCGCGATCAGCTCGGCGGCCAGGTTGGCCGGGACTTCTGAGTAACGGGAGAATTCCATCGAGTACGTGGCACGGCCCTGGGTCATGCTGCGCAGCTCGGTGGCGTAGCCGAACATCTCGGCCAGGGGGACGTGGGCGGTGATGACGCGCGAGCTGCCCCGCTCGTCGACCCCGTCCATGTGCCCGCGCTTGCTGTTGAGGTTGCCGATGACGTCGCCCATGAACTCCTCCGGGGCGACGACCTCGACCTTCATCACCGGCTCCAGGATCGCCGGATCGGCCTTGCTGACTCCGTCCTTGGCGGCCATCGAGCCGGCGATCTTGAAGGCCATCTCCGACGAGTCGACCTCGTGGAACGATCCGTCGATGAGGGTCGCCCGCAGGTCGATCACCGGGAAGCCGGCGACCACGCCGCCCGCGAGGGCGTCGCGGATGCCCTGCTCGATCGGCTTGAAGAACTCCTTCGGCACCGAGCCGCCCACGATCTTCGAGACGAACTCGACACCGCCCCCGCGATCCAGTGGCTCGAGGGTGATGACCGCATGCCCGTACTGGCCCTTGCCGCCGGTCTGTCGCACGAAGCGACCCTCGCCCTTGACGGCCTTGCGGATCGTCTCCCGATAGCTGACCTGCGGGCGGCCGACGTTGGCCTGCACCTTGAACTCGCGCAGCATACGGTCGACGATCACCTCGAGGTGCAGCTCGCCCATGCCGGCGATCCGGGTCTGGCCCGACTCCTCGTCACTGCTGACCCGGAAGGTCGGGTCCTCCTCGCCGAGGCGCTGCAGGGCGATCGACATCTTGTCCTGGTCCGCCTTGGTCTTGGGCTCGACCGCCAGCTCGATCACCGGCTCGGGGAAGGTGATGTTCTCGAGCACGATCGGCTTCGCCTCGTCGCACAGCGTGTCGCCGGTGAAGGTGACCTTGAGCCCGACCGCGGCGGCGATGTCGCCGGCGCTGACCGACTCGATCTCCTCGCGATGGTTGGCGTGCAGCTCGATCAGGCGCCCGATCCGCTCCTTCTCGCCCTTGGTGGCGTTGTAGACGTAGGAGCCGGTCTTGAGCGTCCCGGAGTAGACGCGGAAGAAGGCGAGCTTGCCGACGAAGGGGTCGGCCGCGATCTTGAAGGCGAGCGCGGCGAACGGCTCTGCCGGATCAGCGTGTCGCGTCACCTGCTCGCCGCTCCGCGGGTCGGTGCCGATCACCGCCGCCACGTCGAGCGGCGAGGGGAGGTACTCGATCACCGCGTCGAGCATCGGCTGGACGCCCTTGTTCTTGAGGGCCGAGCCGCACAGGACGGGGATGATCTTGGAGGCCAGCGTGCCGGCGCGCAGGGCGCGGCGCAGGGAGTCGGCGTCCACCTCCTGCCCCTCCAGGAAGCGATGTGCGATGTCGTCATCGAGGTCCGCGACCGCCTCCACCAGCTTGTCGCGCCACTTGGCAGCGTCCTCCGCCAGCTCGGCAGGGATCTCGCCAACCTCCACCAGGTCGCCAAGGTCGCTGCCGTAGGTGATCGCCTGCATCTCGAGCAGGTCGATCACGCCCCGGAAGCCCCCCTCGGTGCCGATCGGCAGCTGGACCGGCACCGCGGTGGCGCCCAGCCGGTCACGGATCATGTCGACCACGCGCCAGAAGTCGGCCCCGGTGCGGTCGAGCTTGTTGACGAAGCAGAAGCGCGGCACCCGGTAGCGATCGGCCTGGCGCCAGACCGTCTCCGACTGGGGCTCGACGCCCGCCACGCCGTCGAAGACGACCACCGCGCCGTCGAGCACGCGGAGGCTGCGCTCGACCTCGACCGTAAAATCCACGTGCCCGGGCGTGTCAATCAAGTTGATGCGATGATCTCGCCAGAAACAGGTCGTGGCGGCGGCGGTGATGGTGATCCCCCGCTCCTGCTCCTGCTCCATCCAGTCCATGGTGGCGGCGCCCTCGTGGACCTCGCCGAGCTTGTAGATCTTCTTCGTGTAGAAGAGGATCCGCTCGGAGACAGTCGTCTTGCCGGCGTCGATGTGGGCGATGATCCCGATATTGCGGGTCGTCTGGAGCGGGTATGCCTGGGTCATCATCGGCCTACCACTTGAAGTGGCTGAAGGCCTTGTTGGCCTCCGCCATCCGGTGGGTGTCCTCGCGTCGCTTGACGGCGTTGCCGATGCCGTTCGAGGCGTCCATGAACTCGGCAGCCAGCTTCTCGCCCATGCTGCGTCCATTGCGCTTCCGGGCGGAGTCGATCAGCCACCGCATGCCGAGGCTGATGCGTCGATCGGCGCGCACCTCGACGGGGATCTGGTAGGTGGACCCACCGACGCGCTTCGGCTTGACTTCGATCAGCGGCATCGCGTTGCGGAGTGCCAGCTCCATCACCTCGACCCCGGACCGCCCCGCCTGCTTCTCGCAGCGTGACAGTGCGTCCTCGAGGATGCGCGCGGCCAGCTGACGCTTGCCGCCGTGCATCAGCTTGTTGGTGAACTGGTCCAGGGTCAGCGCGGTGCCGACCAGGAGCTCCTGGTACTTGGTCTTGCGCGCGATGGTGGGACGGCGGGGCACGGTTGCGCTATCCCTTGCCCGGCGACTTGGCGCCGTACTTCGAGCGGCTCTGGCGGCGGTCTCGGACGCCGGCGGCGTCGAGCGTGCCGCGCACGATGTGGTACTTCACGGCCGGGAGGTCCTTGACCCGCCCGCCGCGGACCAGCACCACGGAGTGCTCCTGGAGGTTGTGGCCGACCCCAGGGATGTAGGCGGTGACCTCCATCCCGTTGGTGAGGCGCACGCGCGCGACCTTGCGCAGCGCGGAGTTCGGCTTCTTCGGGGTGCGGGTCATGACCTGCAGACAGACGCCGCGGCGCTGTGGCGCCCCACGCCCTTCAGAAGCGGTCTGCTTGAGGGTGTTGAAGGTACGGCGCAGCGCCGGTGCCTTCACCTTCTGCCCGGCCGGCTTACGGCCCTTGCGGACCAGCTGGCTGATCGTCGGCAAGAGAGAACCTCACACTCCGTTGGCTGATCGTGCGTCGGCGTCGAGTGATGGCGGCGCGTACCGAGGCCGGCACTCAAGGGGCTGACGGCGCCCTCCCCGGAGGGCACACACGAAGGCGTCCCGCGAGCGGGACACCGAAGCCGGAGTATACGGTTCGCGCCGCTCGAGTGTCAACCGAAGGAGGCGCCCGGCGAGCTCGCCGGGCGCCCCTCGGATCAGCCCTCGTCGGCGGTCGCCGCGGCTGCCTCTGCAGCCTCTGCCTCGAGCGCGTCGGCGACGGGCGATCCGTCGCCCTCGGCATCCTCGTCGCCCGTCAGGAAGGTCATCGCCGCCTCACGCTCGCGGAGCGCCTCGGCCTCCTCCGGCGAGAGCTCGCGCGCCTTCGCCGCGGCAGCTGCCCGCGACTCGGCGCCGGTCCCGGCCGGGATCAGCTTGCCGATGATGACGTTCTCCTTGAGCCCGAGCAGATGGTCCTTCGAGCCGTTGATGGCGGCCTCGGTGAGCACCCGTGTCGTCTCCTGGAACGAGGCAGCCGCCAGGAATGAGCTGGTGTTGAGCGACGCCTTGGTGACGCCCAGCAGCACGGTCTGCGCCGTCGCCGGCTCCCCGCCCTCGGCAAGGATCCGGTTGTTGACTTCCTCGAACTCGAAGCGGTCGATCAGCTCGCTGGGGAGCAGCTCGGTGTCGCCGGCGGCGTCGACGGTCACCTTGCGCAGCATCTGCCGCACGATGATCTCGACGTGCTTGTCGGCGATCGAGACGCCCTGCGATCGGTACACCTTCTGCACCTCCGCCACCAGGAAGCGCTGGACGGTGTCCACGCCCTTGATCTGGAGGAGGTCCTTCGGGTTCAGGGATCCCTCGGTCAGCGGGTGACCGGCCAGCACGTCGTCACCGGTCTCGGCGCGCAGCCGCGCCGAGTGCGGGACCTGGTACTCGCGGCTGTCCACATCCTCCGAGTGCAGGGTCAGGGTGCTGCCCTTCTTGGTGACGCGACCGGCGGCCGGTGACTTCACCTCGACCAGGTCGGCTCCCTCCCCGATGCGGGCCAGCAGCTGTCCGTCGGTCACCTCGTCGCCGTTGGCGACGAGCAGCTCGTGCTGCGGGGTGAGCTTGATCGGCGTGTCATAGGTGTCCTTGTGGGTCACCCGCACCACGACCGGCTGGTCCGTGCCGGCGCGCACCACCTCGATCGTCCCGTCGATCTCGGTCATGATCGCCTGCCCCTTCGGGATGCGCGCCTCGAACAGCTCCTCGACGCGCGGAAGGCCCTGCGTGATGTCCTCGCCGGCGACGCCGCCGGTGTGGAACGTCCGCATGGTGAGCTGGGTCCCCGGCTCGCCGATCGACTGGGCGGCGATGATCCCCACTGCCTGTCCCAGGTCGACGAGGCGCCCGGTCGCCAGGTTGCGCCCGTAGCACATCCGGCAGACGCCGTGGCGTGCTGCGCAGGTCAGCGGCGAGCGGACGCTGACGCGATCGATTCCGAGCGCCTCGATGCGCTCGATGGCGACCTCGTCGAGCTCGTCGTTGCGCGCAACGATCTGCTCCCCGGTCTTCTCGTGGACGAGGTCGAGGGCGGCCATCCGGCCGACCAGCCGATCGACGAAGGGCTCGGGGATCTGGGTCGATTCCTCGCGGGTGATCCAGGTCCCGAGATCGGTCCCGCAGTCGTCCTCGCGGGTGATGACATCCTGCGCCACGTCCACCAGGCGCCGGGTCAGGTACCCGGAGTCGGCGGTGCGCAGGGCCGTATCGGCGAGTCCCTTGCGGGCTCCGTGGCTCGAGATGAAGTACTCGAGGACGCTCATCCCCTCGCGCAGGTTGCTGCGGATCGGCAGGTCGATGATCCGCCCCGACGGGTCGGCCATCAGCCCGCGCATCCCCGCCAGCTGGTGCACCTGGGTCACGTTTCCACGGGCACCGGAGTGGGTGATCATCCAGACCGAGCCGCGCTTGTCGAGGCCGGCGAGCATCTTCTCGGTGACGTCGTCGGTCGCCTTCCGCCAGACATCGACCGTCTGGTTGTAGCGCTCGTCCTCGGTGATGAAGCCCCGGCGGAACTCGCGATCGATCTCCCCCACCTTGCCGTCGGCGTCCTTCAGGAGCTTGACCTTCTCAGCCGGGACGCGGATGTCGTCGATCCCGATCGTGATTCCGGCCACCGTCGCGTAGTGGAAGCCGATCGTCTTGATCCCGTCAACCAGCTGCGTGGTGGCGGCCGGGCCCAGCTCGCGGTAGCACTGCGCGATCAGGGCCTTGAGCCCCTTCCGATCCATCACGCGGTTGACGAAGCCGAGCTCCTTGGGGATGACGGTGTTGAAGATGACGCGGCCGGCGGTCGTCTCGACCAGCTCCGTTCGCATCTCCCCCGCCCCATCGTTGGCTGCCGCGTCCCACACCTCGAGCTCCACCTTGATCGGAGCCTGGACGTGGACGTGGCCGAGCTGGGTGACCATCACCGCCTCGTTGGCGCTGGCAAAGGCCTTGCCGGCGCCCTTCTGCTCCTTGTCCTCGATGGTCAGGTAGTAGCAGCCGAGCACCATGTCATGCGTCGGCGACACGACCGGCGAGCCATCGGCGGCCGACAGCAGGTTCTGGGTCGAGAGCATCAGCTCCTTCGCCTCGCGCTGGGCGGCGGTCGAGAGCGGTACGTGGACCGCCATCTGGTCGCCGTCGAAGTCGGCGTTGAAGGCGAAGCAGACGAGCGGGTGGATCTGGATCGCGGACCCCTCCACCAGCACCGGCATGAACGCCTGGATGCCGAGCCGATGGAGCGTCGGCGCGCGGTTGAGCAGCACCGGGTGGTCCTGGATCACCTCTTCGAGGACGTCCCAGACCTCCGGTCGCACCCGCTCGACGATGCGCTTGGCGCTCTTGATGTTGTGGGCGAAGCCCTTCTCCACCAGCTGGCGCATGACGAACGGCTTGAAGAGCTCGAGCGCCATCTTCTTGGGGAGGCCGCACTGGTGCAGCTTCAGCTCCGGGCCCACCACGATGACGGAGCGACCGGAGTAGTCGACGCGCTTGCCGAGCAGGTTCTGCCGGAAGCGTCCCTGCTTCCCCTTGAGCATGTCCGACAGGCTCTTGAGCCGATGGTTGCCGGTGCCCGCGATGGCACGGCCGCGGCGGCCGTTGTCGATCAGGGCGTCGCAGGCCTCCTGCAGCATCCGCTTCTCGTTGCGGATGATGATCTCCGGAGCCTCGAGGTCGAGCAGCCGGCTGAGCCGGTTGTTGCGGTTGATGACGCGCCGGTAGAGGTCGTTCAGGTCGCTCGTCGCGAAACGGCCGCCGTCGAGCTGCACCATCGGGCGCAGGTCGGGCGGGATCACCGGCAGGGTCGAGAGGATCATCCACTCGGGTCGGGCGCCGCTCTTGCGGAAGGCCTCGATCAGGCGCAGCCGCTTGATCGCCTTCTTGCGCCGCTGCCCGGAGGTCTGGCGCATCTCGACGTGCAGCCGCTGGGCGAGGTCGTCCAGGTCGAGCTGCTCGATGATCTTCTTGATCGCCTCGGCGCCCATGCCGGCCTCGAAGAGGCGGCCGTACTGCTCGGTCAGCGAGCGGTACTCGGACTCGGTCAGGGTCTGCATCACCTTGATGTCGGCGATCTGGGCGCGCGCCGCGCGCGCGGCCAGCCGTGCGTCATCGGTCTCGCGCGCGACCTGTGCCTTCTCGTTGGCCAGCGCGTCGTCGATGCCGCCGCTGAGGTCGGCGATGGCCGCCTGGAGCCGCTCGGCGGCGTTGGCCTTGGCCTCCTTGACCTCCTTCTCGAGCGCCTCGACCTCCGCCTTGACGGCCTTGCGCAGCGCGGTCAGGGCAGCCTTGGCAGGCTCCCCGGCGCGCGCAACCACCTCCCCGGTGGGGGTGAAGACGATGTCCTCGGCGACGGTCTTGCCGGCCTCCTTGAGGGCCGCCTCGACCTGCTGGCCTGCCGCCGCCAGCTCCTCGCTGCGGGTGGCGATCAGCGCGTCGGCGCGGGCCGCATCGGCCTCGGCGTCGCTGGTGACCTGTGCCCGCTTGTCGGCGATCGCCGCCTCGAGCTCGGCCTTCTTCGTCTCGACCAGCTCACCGGCTCGTCCGATCCGCTCGGCCATCTCCTCCTCGACCCGCGCCAGCGCCTTCTCGCGCTCGTGCTCGTCGACGCGAGAGACGACATACAGGGCGAAGTAGAGGATTCGCTCCAGGTTGCGGGGGCTGACGTCCAGCAGGATTCCCAGCCGCGACGGCGTTCCCTTGAAGTACCAGATGTGGCTGACCGGGCTGGCGAGCTTGATGTGCCCCATCCGCTCGCGGCGGACCTTGCTGCGGGTGACCTCGACGCCACACTTGTCGCAGATGATCCCCTTGTACCGGATCCGCTTGTACTTGCCGCAGTAGCACTCCCAGTCCTTGGTGGGACCGAAGATACGCTCGTCGAAGAGACCGTCCTTCTCGGGCTTGAGGGTGCGGTAGTTGATCGTCTCCGGCTTGGTGACCTCACCCGACGACCAGCTCTTGATCTGATCGGGCGATGCGAGGCTGATCCGGATCGCGTCGAAGTTGTTGACTTCCAGCATGGGTTGCTTACGGCTCCTGCGGCTGACGCCGCTTCTGGCGCGGTACGCCAGGGCTGACCAGGCCCCGGCTCGAAATGGACCGATGGATGGGGCGCGACGCCGTCACGACGCCGCCCCCGCGACTATTCCTCAAACCCCTGGAGATTGATCCCGCCCAGGTCCGGCAGCGGATAGCTGCCGGTATCCTCGATGAAGCGGATCTCCTCCTCGTTCTCGTTCAGGATCTCGACCGAGAGGCCGAGCGCCTGGAGCTCCTTGATCAACACCTTGAAGGACTCCGGGACTCCCGGCGGCTGGATCTCCTCTCCCTTGACGATCGCCTCGTACGTCTGCACGCGGCCCATCACGTCATCGCTCTTGACGGTGAGCAGCTCCTGGAGGATGTTCGCCGCGCCATAGGCCTCCAGCGCCCAGACCTCCATCTCGCCGAAGCGCTGGCCGCCGAACTGCGCCTTGCCACCCAGCGGCTGCTGGGTGATGAGCGAGTAGGGGCCGGTGCTGCGGGCGTGGATCTTGTCCTCCACCAGGTGGTGGAGCTTGAGCATGTAGATGTAGCCGACCGTCACGCGGTGGTCGAACGGCTCGCCTGTGCGCCCGTCGCGCAGGACCGTCTTGCCGTCCTCGCTCACGACTGAGCCCTTGACCGCGGCCGCCTTCTTCAGCGACGCCGTGATCTGCGCCTCGGTCGCCCCGTCGAAGACCGGGGTGGCGGCCTTCAGGCCGAGCACCTTCATCGCCCAGCCCAGGTGCGTCTCCAGGATCTGGCCGATGTTCATCCGGCTCGGCACGCCAAGCGGGTTGAGGACGATGTCGACCGGCGTCCCGTCGGGCATGAGGGGCATGTCCTCGACCGGCAGGATCTTGGCGATGACGCCCTTGTTGCCGTGGCGGCCCGCCATCTTGTCGCCGACCGCGATCTTCCGCTTCTGGGCCACGCTGACGCGGACCAGGCGGTTGACGCCGGGGAGCAGCTCGTCG
>DASSIB010000031.1:0-12500 GCA_035692365.1 Candidatus Limnocylindria bacterium
GCAGCTCCCGCCGGCAGGCGCCATCGGCCTCGTGCACGGATCGCTCTCCGGCGGGTTCACCCACGAACCGTCGCGGCTGCAGGTCCTCACCGACCGCGAGCTGTTCGGGGCGACCCGCGTCCGACGGCTGACTCCGTCGAAGCGGTCGATGACCCGGGACCTGATCGGGAAGCTGGCGGTGGGGGACGCGGTCGTGCACATCGACCACGGAATCGCCCGGTATGCCGGCATGACCCAGCGCGAGTACGGCGGCGCCACAAAGGAGTACCTCCAGCTCGACTTTGCCGGCGACGACAAGATCTTCCTGCCGGCCGACCAGATCGGGCGCATCTCGCGCTACAGCGGGGGCCCGGCGCCGACCCTGTCGAAGCTCGGCGGCACCGATTGGGAACGCACCAAGGGACGGGTGCGCCGCGCGGTGGCCGAGCTCGCCGAGGACCTGCTGGCGATCTACGCGGCGCGGGCGTCGGCCCCAGGGTTCAGCTTCTCGCCGGACACCACCTGGCAGCGCGAACTGGAGGAGGCGTTCCCCTACACCGAGACAAAGGACCAGGAGCGGACAATCACCGAGGTCAAGGCAGACATGCTCCGTCGGAGGCCGATGGATCGGCTGGTCTGCGGTGACGTCGGCTACGGCAAGACCGAGGTCGCACTGCGCGCCGCCTTCAAGGCGGTACAGGACGGGAAGCAGGTTGCCGTCCTCGTCCCGACCACGGTCCTGGCGCAGCAGCACCTGGGCACCTTCCGCCGTCGCCTGGCGCCGTTCCCGGTGCGGGTCGAGATGCTGAGCCGCTTCGTGAGCAAGGCCGAGCAGACGAAGATCGTGGAGGCGACGACCGGCGGCGAGGTCGACATCCTGATCGGGACGCATCGGATCCTTTCCAAGGACATCGCGTTCGCCGACCTTGGCCTGCTGGTGGTCGACGAGGAGCAGCGCTTCGGGGTCGGCCACAAGGAGCGGATCAAGTCGATGCGCCGCGAGGTGGACGTGCTGACCCTCTCCGCCACGCCGATCCCCCGCACCCTGCACCTCTCGCTGGTCGGCATCCGCGACCTCTCCGTGATCGAGACGCCGCCGGAGGCGCGCCTGCCGATCCTGACCCGCATCGCCGAGGACGACGACGGCCTGGTGCGCGACGCCATCAACCGCGAGCTCGATCGCGGCGGGCAGGTCTTCTACGTGCACAACCGGGTGGAGACGATCGAGGGGGCCGCCGAGCGGGTGCGGAGGCTCGTGCCGCGGGCAAAGGTCGCGATCGGCCATGGGCAGATGGCGGAGGGGATGCTCGAACGGGTGATGCTCGACTACGACGCGGGCCGCTTCGACGTCCTGGTCTGCACCACCATCATCGAGTCGGGGCTGGACATCCCGAACGCCAACACGATCATCATCGCCCGGGCCGATACGCTCGGCCTCGCCCAGCTCTACCAGCTGCGGGGGCGGGTGGGCCGATCAGACCGGCGGGCCCACGCGTACCTGCTGCATCGGCGCGGGCAGCCGCTGTCCGCCGTCGCACGGAAGCGGCTGCACGCCATCTTCTCCGCCTCGGACCTCGGGGCGGGCTACCAGATCGCGCTCTCGGACCTCGAGATCCGGGGGGCGGGGAACATCCTTGGTGCCGAGCAGCACGGATTCATGGCCGCCGTCGGTTTCGAGCTCTACACCCGCATGCTGGCCGAGGCGGTGGACGCGGGGCGCGGCCGGGCGATCGAGCCCGAGCCGGCGGGGGTGCGCCTGGATCTCCCGGGGTCGGCCTATCTGCCCGACGACTACATCGCCGATGCCGGGGCCAAGCTCGAGGCCTATCGCCGCTTCGCCGCGATCCACACCGATGCCGATGTCGCGGCGCTCCGGGGCGAGCTTCGCGACCGATTCGGACCGCCGCCCGAGCCGGTCGAGGGACTCTTCAGGGCGGTCGCGGTGCGGATGGCCGCCGAGCAGGCGGGGGTGCCGGAGGTGCGCGCGGAAGCGGGACGCGTCACTCTGAAGTGGCCCCGCTTCGATCGTTCCGCGGTCGTTCGGACGTTGACGCTGGCTGGCTTCCGGCCCGCCGCGGGCTCGAACCAGGTGCGAATCCCCGTGCCGTCGGGTCGCGACCCGGTCGACACCGCCATGCGGGCGCTGGCGGCATTGGCCGGGCACGACTGAGGGGCGACCTTTCGGCCGCCCCTCTTGCTGCGAGGAATCTAGAAGTTCGTGACCGTGTGGCACTCGATCGTGGCCGAGACCTCTTCGCCGGCCGACGTCGTCCCCTCGATCGTCAGCGTGGCCGAGCTGCCGCGGTTGTCGAGGGTGGCCGTCCCGGAGCCGAAGTCGCTGCCCTGCGACGCGCTCAGGTACGGGTTGACCTCGACCGTATACGCGTAGTTGTTGAACGGGAAGGCGGCCGAGAATTCGGCATCGTCGCCATTCGCCGCAGCGGCCGCGTCATAGAGGGTGATCTGCGGGCCACCGAACGCCTCGGCCGGGTCCACGGTCACGCTGGCGACGGCGAAGGTGCCCGGGCCGGTTGCGCCGGTCGAGCAGCCGCCTGACGTGATGTCAACCTCGTAATGGCCGGCATAGTCGCCACCGGTGATCGTCAGGTCGATGCTGGCGAGACCGTCGCCACTCCCACTGCCTGTGCTGGCAGCCGCGCTTTCGGCAGCCGATTCGCCGCCGCCCGAGCTGGCTCCCGCACTCTCCTCGCCGCCACCTCCCGGGCTCTCCTCCCCTGAGCTCGCCGAAGAGCTGCAGGCGACGAGCAGAACGATGGGAATCAGTGCTCCAAGGATGCGGCGAAACATAGGGTCCTCTCCTCCAGGGTGGTGGGCATGCGCCCCGGATGGGGCATTGCGGCGCAGGATACGGCACGCGTCAACCTCTGGGCGATACTGGCGCACGCATGAATCCTGACCGTGTCCGGCTCCGCGACGTCGTCCTGGCCGACGCCGATCTCATCGACAGCTGGGAGGGCCCCGCCATCCGGGGCGAGTTCAACGACTTCGGCGAGCCGCCAGGTCCCATGCCCCGCGACGTGCTGGCGGCAGGGCCGTTGCGCAACGACCACAACGGCATGCTGGTGGTGGAACGGATCGCGGACCGCGCCCCAATCGGCACCATCGGCTGGCACCGAGTGATGTACGGCCCGAATCCGGAGTCCGCGGCGTGGAACATCGGCATCTCGCTGATCCCCGAGGCGCGTGGCCAGGGCTACGGGACCGAGGCCCAGCGGCAGGTCGCCGCGTATCTCTTCGAGACGACGTCGGTCAACCGGGTCGAGGCCTCGACCGACGTGGAGAACCTTCCCGAACAAAGATCTCTGGAGAAGGCTGGCTACCGGCGCGAAGGGATCCAGCGCGGGGCGCAGTACCGTGCCGGCGGCTACCACGACCTGATCTTGTACAGCCGCCTCCGCGACGACCCGGCATGACCCTGGCCGGCGCCCGCCGCGCGTACCTGGTCTATCTCGGCCAGGAAGCGGCCGGGAGCTTCTGGTTCATGATGGTGATCACGGCGTCCGGGCTCTTCATGATCCAGGACGCCCAGCTCGACGCACTCCAGCTGGTCCTGGTCGGCACCACCCTGGAGCTCTCCGCATTCATCTTCGAGGTGCCGACCGGCGTCCTGGCGGACACCGTCAGCCGACGGCTGAGCGTGATCATCGGCACTGCCCTGATCGGAGTCGGCCTGCTGGTGTGGGGCGCGTGGCCGCTCTTTGCCACGATCCTGGTCGGCCAGGTGCTGTGGGGCATCGGTTCCACCTTCACCTCGGGCGCAACCCAGGCCTGGATCAGCGACGAGACCGGCAACGTGGAGACCAGCAGGATCTATGTCCGCGGAGCGCAGCTGGGATGGCTGGCCGGCGGGCTCGGGATCGTGGCGAGCGTTCCGCTGGCAGCTGCCTGGGGACTCCACGCCCCAATCCTGGCGGGCGGCTTCGGCTACCTGCTCATGGCGCTGGTGCTCGTCGTCGTGATGCCGGAGCGCCACTGGTCACCGGCACCCCGTGCCGGGCGCTCGATGGTCCGCTCGATGGGCGACACGCTCCGCCGCTCGGTCGCCACCGTGCGGCTGATGCCTGCGCTGCTCACGATCCTCGCCATCTCCTTCGTGGCCGGCGCGGGCTCCGAGGCGTTCGACCGGCTGCGCGAGCTCCACATCCTCAGCAACTTCCCGCTGCCCGCCGTGCCCGACCTGCCGGTGATCGCCTGGTTCGCGCTCATCAACCTGGTCTCGCTGGCGGCCAGCATCGCGGCGGTCGAGTTCGCCCGACGGCGGATCGACACCGAGACGCATATCGGCGCAGCGCGCCTGCTGCTGGTCCTGCATGCGGTCCTGATCGCAACGGTCCTGGCCTTCGGCTTCGCGGTCAGCTTCGAGATGGCGGCCCTGAGCTACCTCGTGACGCGCATCGTTCGACGCGTGGCGATGCCGATCGCGAGCGCCTGGATCAACCTGGGCCTGACCTCGGAGGTCCGTGCCACCGTGCACTCCATGAACGCCCAGGCCGACGCACTGGGCCAGATCGCCGGGGGACCGCTCCTCGGCTGGCTGGCGGTCGCCGCCGGCAGCACGCGGCCTGCGATGCTCGCCGTGGCCCTCATCCTCGTCCCGTCGCTGTACCTCTACCAGCGGACCATCCGGCTCCACGGCCGCGACCTGGTCGTCGACGAGGTGGTCGGCTAGAGCTCCTGGCGACGGAATGCGAGCCAGGCGATGCCGAAGATCGCCGCTACCCCGGCCAGGTTGACGAGCAGCGGCCCGATGATCGCGCCGGCGTCCTTGCCGACCGCCAGGGCGGCCCCCGGTGCCTCGAGTCCGCCGGGCGTGAAGGGGCCGATCGAGGGCAGCGCCGAAAGGATGGCCAGCACGATCATGGCGCCGATGCCGATCGCCGCGGCGGCCAGTGATGAGCGTGCGAGGACGCTGCCCAGGAAGGTCAGCGACGCGTAAGCGACGAGGCCGAGGAGGAGCAGGCCCGTCATCGCGGCCCAGCCCAGGGGTGGCAGCGACTCGAAGAGGATGAGGGTGTAGTAGTAGCCAGCGATCGCGGCCAGGAAGAGTCCCACCAGTAGCGTTGTCCCGATCGCCAGCAGCTTGGCGAGCAGGAACGCCCCGCGCGACACCGGCTTGGTGAGCAGCAGGGCCGCGGTGCCGCGCTCCTTCTCGACCGCGACGCTCCCCATCGCGAGCAGGATCGCGGTGAGCACCCCTGCCTGGCCGAGGTTCTTGAGGAACTGGGTGACAGCGTCGGCAGCGGTGGGTGGCGGCAGCACGATCTGGAACTGGTCGCCGGCGAGCGCCTTCACCAGCTCGGGGGTGTAGCGCGCCAGCAGTGGTGAGCCGATGCCGAGAGCCGTGAAGACGACCGCCACCACCAGCATCCGCCGCGTGCGCCACTGCTCCAGCAGCTCCTTGCGCAGCATCGAGCTGAGGCCGATCACGCCGCCGCCCCCGCCTCGTGCGCCTTGCGCCCGACCAGCTGCAGGAAGACGTCCTCCAGGGTCGGGCGCTGCCGCTCGAAGACCAGGAGCGCGACGCCGTGAGCCGTGACCATCGCCAGCAGCTGGCGACCGGCATCACCCGCATCGGACACCGCGACCCGCAGGCCGGCGGTCGTCTCCTCGACGTTCGTCACGAATGCGGCAGCCCGCAGGCCCGTCACGAGCCCCGCCAGCGCCGCTGCCTGGTCGTCCTCCGGCTCGAGCCAATAGACGGGCCGCGCGTAGCGCTCGAGCAGCTCGTCCATCGGCCCGGTCGTCACCAGGCGTCCGTGGTCCAGGATCGCGACCCGGTCGCAGACCCGCTCCACGTCGGTGAGGATGTGGGTCGAGAAGAGAACGGTCGAGGCACCGCCCAGCCGGCGGATGACGGCCAGCATGTCCACGCGTCCCTCGGGGTCGAGGGAGCTGACCGGCTCGTCGAGCAGCAGGATCGGGGGTCGATTGAGGATCGCCTGCGCGACGCCGAGTCGCTGCCGCATGCCACCGGACAGGGTGGCGATCGGCCGGCGCGCGGCATCGGTCAGCCCAACCGTCTCGAGGGCCTCATCGATCCGCGTGCGGCGGTCGGCATCGGGCATGCGGTACACCCTGCCGACGAGGTCGAGCAGCTCGCGGGCCGTCATCCAGCCGTGGAAGCGGGGATCCTGGTCGAGATAGCCGAAGAGGCCACGGCGATTTGGCTCGCCGTCCCCGACGGCCACACCCGCCAGGCTGGCCTCGCCGCCGCTCGCCCGGGCCAGCGAAGCGAGGAGGCGGATCGTGGTCGTCTTGCCGGCGCCGTTGGGTCCTAGAAAGCCGAAGACGCTCCCGGACGGGACCTCGAGGTCGAGCGCATCGAGCGCGACGACGCTGCCGTAACGCTTCGTCAGGGCGCGGCAGATGATCGCCGCTTCGTTCGGCGGCGCTGCCACGGCGCTACGCGTCCTCGCGTCCGAAGAGGAAGTAGACGAGCGGCCCGAGGAACTGGACGAACGCGATCACCAGGCCCCAGACCAGCTTGTTGCCGCCCCGCACGCGGCGATCCGGCCGCGTCAGGTCGTAGAGGCCGACGCCCATCAGCGCCAGCTGCAGGACGATCAGCGGGACGAGGAGCGGGAGGATCTCTTCAACGGTCATGGCGAATCGCGGCTCATCGGTCGTCGCCCTCGCCCATCACCGAGTTGGGCGGTGGCGGGACGCTGTCGTCATCGGGTCCCATCACCGAGTCGGGCGGTGGCGGCACCTGGTCCACCGGGGGCTTCCTCTTCTTCTTCCTGCGCTTCTTAGCCTTCTTGTTCTGGCTCCGACTCGCTGCCGCCCCCGCCGCTGCCGCTGCAGCGCCCGCGGCCGCGGCAGCTCCCGCAGCCGCTGCAGGGTTGCAGTCGATGAGGCCAGAGCAGTTGTCGGCGAAGGCCGTGCCGGGGAACGCGAGCTGGAGCATGGCCCCGATCGCGAAGAGGACCAGCGCCGCGCCGATCACGCTGGCGGCAGAGGGCGTACCGGCCACATCCGTGTCTCCCGCCTCGGCTTGCACGTCGGGCTCATCGTCATCGGTGTCGAGGTCGCTCAGCAGGACCTGGAAGATCAGCAGCCCGAAGGCCACGGTAAGGACCAGCGGGAAGAACTCCGATCCAGCCAGCGGCTCGTAGCGAACGGTGTTGATCACCAGCCCGATGACATAGGTCATGGCGAATCCGAGCAGGAATCGCCCGACCCACGGGATCACGCCCAGGAGCCGGCGAAGCTGGTCGTTGCGCAGCACTCGGCTGGCGACAGGCTGCGAGGCGAGCGCAACCCCGCCCAGGATGGCGAGGTCGAGGAAGCCGGTCATCAGGCCGCCGAGCAGGAAGATGGCCAGCACGTGTCGAACCAGCTGACCGGCGAGCCCGAGGCCCTCGCTCGGCTCGGCCTCGAATTCGTCCAGGCCCAGGTCCTCGAAGCCGTCGAAGGCAGGGTCGCCGGCCGCCTCCGTCTCGGCCTGCTGGATGCGGACGATCGCCATCAGCGCCGCCACCGCCGCGACAACGACCACGATGATCATCCCCGAGACCTGGAGCGTCGCGATTGAATCGTAGCTGGGGGTGCTCAGGCCGCTCCAGGTGAAGACCGGGCGGATCAGGATTCCCGCGGCCTGGGTCCAGATCCAGGCCATGAGGCCCACGGCGATCGCCGCGGACGCGACGGCCAGCATCTTCCGCGCGCTCGGGTTGGCCGGCCGGTCGGAGTCCATCACGACAAACGGCACCATGCGACCCACGACGGGAATCTCGACCACGAGCAGCCAGAGCAGGTAGAAGGAGACAAGCCTGCCGGCGACTGCGCCGATGGGGCCGTACAGGCCGTAGAAGGACGAAGGGTCCAGGAGTGTCCGGACCAGGTCGGCAGCAGCGTGGAGCAGCACGAAGAGCACGCCTGCTGCCGGCGCAATCATCCCGATCGCTGCGGCGAGCACCAGGAAGACGAGCGACTCGGTGTAGACCTGGTTGATGGTCAGGCGCGCAGCCGTGAAGACCACCACGACCGCCAGCGCCGCGAGTGGCAGGGCCATCGGCAGCTGCGGGTGGAACCTGGCCAGCAGCTTGAGGTCAGGGCGAACCGACGCGGCCAGGCTGGGATGGATGCGGCGGAGG
The DNA here is from genome assembly GCA_035692365.1 of Candidatus Limnocylindria bacterium. Lineage (GTDB taxonomy): Bacteria > Chloroflexota > Limnocylindria > QHBO01 > QHBO01 > CF-167. Next base: position 8,097 of record DASSIB010000031.1, read on the forward strand.
AGCTGCGCGGGTCGGGCCCAGATCGGCACCGGCGCGGGAGCTGAGGATTGGGCGTCCACGCGCGAAGAATACGGGGCTTGAATCCGGGCGTATACTCCAAATTGATCACTCGACCCGGGACGGGCGCACCCGTCCGGCGCCGACCGCTCTGATACCGCGCTCCAGGCGCGGAAGACGAAGGAGGCGCGTCCCGTGTCCAGTCAATCTCCCCTGATCGATCCCGCCCAGTCGCGTGCCGTGCTGCGTGTCGGCGATCGAAGCTACGCGTACTACCGCCTCGAGGCGGCCGGTGCCGTAGACCTGGCCAGGCTGCCGTACACCATCAAGATCCTGCTCGAGAACGCGCTGCGCCACGCCGCCGGTCCCGCGGGTCTCGTCTCGCCCGCGGACGTGCGGGCACTGGCCGCCTGGGATCCTTCGCAGCCGGGCGAGGTCGAGCTGCCGTTCATGCCGGCCCGCGTCATCCTCCAGGACTTCACTGGCGTCCCCTGCGTCGTCGACCTGGCCGCCATCCGCGACGCGATCGCCTCGATGGGCGGCGATCCCGCGCGGGTCAATCCCCTCGTGCCGGCGGACCTGGTCATCGACCACAGCGTGCAGGTCGACCTCTTCGGCTCGGAGCTGGCCTTCGCGGGCAACGTCGAGCGCGAGTACGAGCGTAACGGCGAGCGCTACGCCCTCCTCCGCTGGGCACAGCAGGCGTTCGCCGACTTCCGTGTTGTTCCTCCGGGGACCGGCATCGTGCACCAGGTCAACCTCGAGTTCCTGGCCGACGTGGTGACCGCCCGAGCCGATGCCTCTGGCGAGCTCGTCGCCTTCCCCGACACCCTGGTCGGGACCGACTCGCACACCACCATGATCAACGGGCTCGGCGTGGTCGGCTGGGGCGTCGGCGGGATCGAGGCCGAGGCGGCGCTCCTCGGCCAGCCGCTGTACCAGCCGATGCCGGTGGTGGTCGGCTTCCGCCTCGACGGCGCGCTGCGTCCGGGCGCGACAGCCACCGACCTGGTGCTGTACGTGACCGAGATGCTGCGCAGCCACGGGGTTGTGGGCAAGTTCGTCGAGTTCCACGGCCCCGGCCTCTCGCGCCTCGGGCTGGCGGACCGGGCGACGATCAGCAACATGTCGCCCGAGTTCGGCGCCACGGCGACCCTCTTCCCGATCGACGACGAGACGCTGCGCTACCTGCGCATGACCGGCCGATCGGCCGAGACGGTGGACCGCGTGGAGGCCTACGCCCGGGAGCAGGGCCTCTTCCGGACCGATGACTCGGTTGAGCCGCGCTTCAACGAATCGCTCGGTCTCGACCTGGGCAGCGTCGAGCCGTCGGTCGCCGGGCCGCGCCGTCCGCAGGACCGCGTCCCGCTGACCGACCTCCGCCGCTCGTTCCGCGCTGCATTCGCCGATGGCCTCGAGGAGCACCGGCTCGTCGACGAGGCAAGCGAGGAATCCTTCCCCGCATCGGACCCGCCGTCGTTCAGCTCAGCAGCGCCCGCGGACGACCGACCGATGGCGCCTGCTCAAGCGGCGCCGGACTACCCGGAGGTCGAGTACAAGCCGGTGCACGTCGAGATGGACGGAGCGGGCTTCGAGCTGCGGTCCGGATCGGTCGTGATCGCCGCCATCACCTCCTGCACCAATACCAGCAATCCGAGCGTGATGGTGGCCGCCGGGCTGCTCGCCCGCAACGCGGTGGCGCGCGGGCTCAGCACGCCTCCGTGGGTCAAGACATCGCTCGCGCCCGGCTCCCGGGCGGTGACCGACTACCTGGCCGGCGCCGGCTTGATGGCGCCGCTCGAGGCGCTCGGCTTCGACCTGGTGGGGTACGGCTGCACCACCTGCATCGGCAACTCCGGTCCGCTGGCCGACGAGGTCGCATCCGCCATCGAGGGCAACGACCTGGTCGGAGTGGCGGTCCTCTCCGGCAACCGCAACTTCGAGGGGCGGATCCATCCGCTGGCCCGTGCCAGCTACCTGGCATCACCGCCGCTGGTGGTGGCCTTCGCCCTGGCCGGACGGATTGACATCGACCTGACCACCCAGCCGCTGGGGACCGATCGCGACGGGCAGCCGGTGATGCTCGCCGAGCTGTGGCCTGCGGCCGCCGAGATCGCCGAGGTCGTGGCCGCGCAGGTTCGGTCGGAGATCTTCACCCGCAACTACGCGTCGGTCTTTGATGGCGACGACCGATGGCGCGCATTGCCCGTCCCGCCCGGCGACCGCTACGCCTGGGACGCGGAGAGCACCTATGTGGCGTTGCCGCCGTTCTTCGAGGGGATCGGCCCCGAGCCGGCTCCACTGGCGGACGTAGCCGACGCCAGGGTCCTCGCCATGGTCGGCGACAGCGTCACGACCGACCACATCTCCCCGGCGGGGAGCATCGCCCGCACCTCACCGGCCGGAGCGTGGCTGGTGGAGCATGGCGTCGAGCCGCGCGAGTTCAACTCGTACGGGGCACGACGCGGCCATCACGAGGTGATGATGCGCGGCACCTTTGCGAACATCCGGCTGCGAAACCTGCTGACCCCGGATGCGGAGGGGAACGTCACCGAGCACCTGCCGAGCGGGGAGCGGATGAGCATCTTCGACGCCGCGCAGAGATACGCGGCCGACGGCACGCCGCTGGTCCTCCTGGCCGGCAAGGAATATGGGTCCGGCTCGTCCCGCGACTGGGCCGCCAAGGGTCCGTACCTGCTCGGCGTGCGCGCCGTGATCGCGGAGTCGTACGAGCGGATCCATCGGTCCAACCTGGTGGGGATGGGGATCCTGCCGCTGCAGTACCTCCCGGGCGAGAACGCCGCTGCGCTCGGCCTCACCGGCCGGGAGCGCTTCACCATCGGCGGCATCGCCGATGGGCTGCGGCCGCATCAGGAAGTGGCGGTGACGGCCACCTCCGACGACGGGCGGGAGCTCCGCTTCCGGGCGATTGCCCGCCTCGACGGCGAGATCGACGTCACCTACTACCGCAACGGTGGCGTGCTCCAGACGGTGCTCCGCCGCCTCGCGGGAGAGGCGAAGGGCTAGGCGCTCATCTCCGACGGCCAGCCGTGGGCGAGGAGCTCGATCACCTCTGCCGCGGGGAGGGCCGGAGAGAAGTAGAAGCCCTGGCCCAGGCGGCAATCGATGCCGCGCAGCTTGGAGAGCTGCTCGGCCGTCTCGATCCCCTCGGCCAGCACCTCCATGTGGAGGGTCTGGCCCAGCTTGACGATGGAGCGGACCAGCACAGGCACGTCCCGCCCGTGGCCGATCGCGGCGGTGAACGAGCGGTCGATCTTGAGGACCTCCACCGGCAGCCGTTCGAGGTAGCTGAGCGATGAGTAGCCGGTGCCGAAGTCGTCGATCGCCAGCCGCACGCCGAGCGCGCGCAGGCTGTGCAGCGTGGCGGTGCTCTGGTCGAGGTCTGTCATCAGGCCGCTCTCCGTGATCTCCAGGGTCAGGCGCTCGGGGTGGACGCCGCTCGACTCGAGCGCGTCGGCGATCGTGTGCACGAACTCCGGCTCCTGGAGCTCGCGCGCCGAGAGGTTGACCCACATCGCGAGGCGCTCGAGGCGCGGGCCGGAGAGGCGCCCCTCGGTAGTCCACGCGTTCAGCTGCCTGCACGCCTCGCCGATCACCCAGCGCCCGAGGGGCACGATCAGGCCGGTCTCCTCGGCGATCGGGATGAACTCGGTCGGCAGGACGAGCCCGCGCTCCGGGTGGCGCCAGCGGATGAGCGCCTCGACCCCGGTCACGTGCCCGCTGCGCAGGTCGACGATGGGCTGATAGTGCAGCTCGAAATCCTTGTTCGCGATGGCCGCCTCCAGGTCTCCCTTCAGCTCCATGCGCGTCACCGCGGCCTCGTGCATGCGTGGCTCGTAGAAGGCGAAGCGCCCCTTCCCCGAGGTCTTGGCGGTGTACATCGCCAGGTCGGCCTGGCGCAGCAGGTCATCCGGCTCGATGCCGCTGTCGAATGTGACGGCGGCGCCGATGCTCGCTCGCATCACGACCTGCCTGCCGTGGAATTCGAACGGTGAGCGAAGAGCCTCCAGGATTCGCTCGGCCGCGCGGCGCGCGCCGGCCTCGTCCGTATCCTCGAGGAGGATCGCGAACTCGTCGCCGCCGAATCGAGCCGTGGTGTCCTCGGGGCGCATCACCGCGCGCAAGCGCTCGGCCACGGCGACCAGCAGCTGGTCCCCCGCGTCATGCCCCAGCGAGTCGTTGACGGTCTTGAAATCGTCGAGGTCCGAGAAGAGGACCGATACCGCCCCATGGCTGCGAGCCTGGCGCGCCAGCGCATGGGCGACCCGGTCCCGGAAGAGGGCCCGGTTGGCGAGGCCGGTCAGCGAGTCATGGAATGCCTGATGCTGGAGCTGCATCTCCAGCTCCTTGCGGAGGGTGATGTCGTGCACGAGCGCGCTGAAGCGG
>DASSIB010000032.1:0-8807 GCA_035692365.1 Candidatus Limnocylindria bacterium
GCCAGCACGACGCGTTCACCGAGCTCCTGGCCTCGCTCGGCCCGACGGTGCATGTGCTCGATGTCGAGACCGACGACCCCGACCTCGTCTACACCTTCGACCCGCTGCTGGTGACGGACCGCGGGGCGATCCCGCTTCGCCCGGGGAAGCCGAACCGCCGCGGCGAGCCGGCGCTCCTCGAGGCGTGGACCTCGGCCGCAGGCATTCCGACCCTCGGCCGGATCGAGGCGCCGGGCACCGTCGAGGGCGGCGACACGTTCTGGCTTCGGCCGGACCTGCTGTGCATCGGCCGCTCACTGCGAACGAACGACAACGGTGCGCGACAGCTCGCGGAGCTGGTCGGCGGCGACGTCCGGATCTTCGACCTGCCGTTCTGGCGCGGCGAAGCGGAGCTTGTCCACCTCCTGTCGGTCATCTCGCCGGTCACCGATGACCTCGCCGTGATCTACCCGCCGCTCCTCCCAGCCGGGCTGTGGGAGCTGCTCGGCGAGCTGGACATCCGCACGATCGCGGTGCCCGACGACGAGTTTCCGACCCTCGGCTGCAACGTCCTGGCCGTGCGTCCCGGAGTCGCGATCATGGCCGAGGGTAACCCGGTCACCCGGGTCGCCCTGGAGGCTTCTGGCTGCGAGGTCCACACCTATCCGGCCGCCGAGGTCGGGGTCAATGGCTCCGGGGGTCCGACCTGCATGACGCGCCCTATACTCCGAGCCTCGTGAATCCACGCAGGTAGGAGGACCCGATGCTCAAGGAGTTCCGCGACTTCATCCTGCGCGGCAACGTCATCGACCTCGCGGTCGGCATCGTGATCGGCGCCGCGTTCGGGGCCTTGGTGACCTCGTTCGTCACCGACATCCTCACGCCACTGCTCGGGCTGCTCAGCCTCGGCCAGATCTCGGAGCTCTCGTTCCAGGCTGGCGACGCGACTGTCACGTATGGCAAGTTCCTGAACGCCCTCATCAGCTTCATCCTGATCGCGGCGGCGATCTTCTTCTTCGTGGTCAAGCCGGTGAACGCGATGACCTCGCGCCTCAAGAAGCCGGAAGAGGAGCACCCGCTCAAGGAGTGCCCCTTCTGCGCCACCGAGATCCCCACCGCGGCCACTCGCTGCCCGAACTGCACGAGCGAGCTGAGCTAGGGCCGCAGTCCCACGCTGGCGAGCTCCGCGCGGGCCAGCCGATCGTGGCGGCCCCCCGCCCAGTCGCCCAGCGGATCCGGGGTGAACTCCAGGAGGGTCGCGTAGTCGAGCCGGGTGACGGCCCGCATCGCCAGCGCCTCCTCGACCTTCACCTTGCCGACCTTTGGCGTGGTTCGAATGACCCGATGGGCGGCACGCACGGCGCGGAGGCGCTCCCAGCGCCAGGGCAGGTAGCGCCCCAGCCATGGACCCAGCGTCGCCAACGCGAAGAGCAGGGTCAGCACCGTCGCGACCACCAGGATGAACCGCTCCAGGTCCGTCCCAAATTCGGCGAGAGGCCGGCCGGCGCCTGCGAAGGCGTTGCGCACGACGTCGCGCACCTGCTCGCCGATCAGCGGCAGCCCAGAAAGCGACTCCCCAACGTCCCGCCCGCTCTGGATCATGGCCTGGCCTCCCGAGTGAATCGTGCGGCCGGCCTGGGCGAAGCCCGCGAGGAGCTGGAAGAGCTGCCAGGTGAGGTTCCCCCAGAACACGACCCATACCAGCGTGGCGAGGTCCGCGACCTGCTCCTTCACCCGCGCAACCGGCGTCTCGCTCCAGATCTTGGTCATGGCTGGGCCTCCCATGGTGTGCGGAACGGCATGCGCCGATTCTACGGATGACCGCAGCGAGCCCAGCGTGCGCTGACTACGATCCCCAGCGGTGATCGATCCGCTTCTCCTGGCCGCCTTCTTCCTCCTCGCGGCGCTGCTGTACGCGTCCGTTGGCCATGCCGGCGCATCGGCTTACCTGGCGATCATGGCGCTCACCGGGGTGGTCCCTGACGTCGCGCGCCCGACCGCGCTCGCCCTCAACATCGTGGTCGCGAGCTTCGTCACGTTCCGCTTCTGGCGCGGCGGGTACATCTCCGGTCCAGCCCTCCTGCCCTTCCTACTGGGCTCGATACCCCTCGCCTTCCTGGGCGGCTCGCTCGAAGTGGCGCCGGCGCTCTACCAGAAGCTGGTCGGCCTAGTCCTCTTGCTGGCTGCCGTGGGGATGGCACTGACCTCGAGGCGAGCCGCGGCGGCGGACACCGGCCAGGCGCAGCCCCAGGTCCCGACGGTCCCTGCGGTCGGCATCGGAGCTGCGATTGGTGTGCTGTCAGGGCTCACCGGCACCGGTGGCGGGATCTTCCTGAGCCCGGTGCTGCTCTTCGCAGGCTGGGCCGAGACCCGCGCCGCCTCAGGCCTCGCAGCGCCCTTCATCCTCGCCAACTCGATCGCCGGCCTCGCCGGCAACTTCTCCCGGCTGGAGTCCCTCCCGAGCACCCTGCCCCTATGGATCGGAGCCGTGGTGATCGGCGCCGTCATCGGTTCGGAGCTGGGGAGTCGCCGCGCACCTACGCTCTGGCTGCGACGTGCGCTGGCCGGTGTCCTGGTCATCGCCGGCCTCAAGCTCATCTTCCTCAGCTGACAGGAACTATTCGAACGAGAGGAGGCGCTCATGCTCGACGTCTTGCTGCTGTTCCCCCGCGAGCTCGACGTCACCGAGGTGGATGGGCTTCTCGCGAGACACCTCGTCCCGGAGTTCACAAGGGCGAGCGGGCTGCGGTCGCTCCGACTGAGCGAAGGCACCGTCATGAGCCGCGGCGGTCCCTCGCCGTATTCGCGCGTCCTTGAGGCCTCCTTCGGCTCGATCGCAGAGTGGATGGCCGTCGTGGATTCGCTAAATGCGATGGGTCAGCCTGCCGACCGCGAGACCCTTGCCCGCCTCGCTCCGCTGGTGGTCTTTTTCGACGTCACGGAACCGCGGACTCCAATCTGAAGCCAGGCCCTCTCGTTCTCGGGTTGTGAAAGGGCCGGGCGACCGCCCCGGAAGCCGTCGCGAAGCCGGCTGAGGGGTGGGCGCCCGGCCCGACATGACCTCTCAGCGTCTGCGGCGATGAGCCGGGCACGAAGCCTTCCGAGAAGGATCGGTGAGGGGAGGCGGGGGCCGGTCCGCAGGCTGTTGCGATAGCCAGCCTAGGATCGGTCCCCGGCTCCATTCACACTTCCTTGTACTCGCCCTCGATCGTCTCGCCTTCCTCTTCGGGGGCGGCGGACTCCCCGTCAGTCGGCCCCTCGGCCTCCCCGCCGCCAGAGCCGTCCTCGCCACCGGGCTCGGGGGTTCCGGCCGCCTCGTAGGCGCGGGTCCCGATCTTCTGCAGGACCTGGGCGAGCTGCTGCTTGGTCGAGTCGACGACACCCGCATCGGTCCCCTTGAGGGCTTCGCGGACCGCCTCGATCCGGTCGTTGATCTCCTTGCGGTCGTCATCCGACAGCTTGTCGCCCATGTCCTTGATCAGGCGCTCGGCCTGGTAGGTGAGGGCGTCCGCCTCATTCCGCGACTCGATCTCGGCGCGGCGCTGGCGGTCCTCCTCGGCGTGCTCGGCCGCGTCGCGGACCATCTTGTCGACGTCCTCCTTGGCGAGCATTGAGGAGGCCGTGATGGTGACCTTCTGCTCCTTGTTGGTGGCCTTGTCCTTGGCCCCCACGTTGAGGATGCCGTTGGCGTCGATGTCGAAGGTGACCTCGATCTGCGGCACGCCGCGGGGAGCCGGTGGGATGCCGTCCAGCCGGAAGGTGGCCAGCTTCTTGTTGTCCGAAGCCATCTCGCGCTCGCCCTGGAGGACGACGATGTCCACGGAGGGCTGGCTGTCCGAGGCGGTCGAGAAGATCTGGGTGTGCGACGTCGGGATGGTCGTGTTGCGGTTGATCATCTTGGTCGCCACGCCGCCCAGTGTCTCGATCCCCAGCGACAGAGGAGTCACGTCGAGGAGCAGGACGTCCTTGACCTCGCCGCCCAGGACCCCTGCCTGGATCGCGGCGCCAACGGCCACCACCTCGTCGGGGTTGACCCCCTTGTGCGGCTCCTTGCCGGCGAACATCTCCTTGACCGCCTCGATCACCGCCGGCATGCGGGTCATGCCGCCGACCAGGATCACCTCGTCGATGTCGGTCGGCTTGAGCGATGCGTCGGTGAGGGCCTGCCGAACCGGTCCCGAGGTCTTGCTGACCAGGTCGGCGACCAGGTCCTCCAGCTTGGCGCGGGTGAGGCTGATGACCAGGTGCTTCGGCCCGGAGGCATCGGCGCTGATGAAGGGCAGGTTGATCTCGGTGGTGGTCGTGCTCGAGAGCTCGATCTTCGCCTTCTCGGCCGCCTCCTTCAGGCGCTGGAGAGCGATCCGGTCCTTGCTCAGGTCCACCCCCTGGTCCCGCTTGAACTCCTCCGACAGCCAGTCGATCACCCGCTGGTCGAAGTCGTCGCCGCCGAGGTGCGTGTCGCCGTTCGTGCTGCGCACCTCGAAGACGCCCTCGGACAGCTCCAGGATCGAGATGTCGAAGGTTCCGCCACCCAGGTCGTAGACGGCGATCTTCTCGTCCTTGGTCTTGTCGAGGCCATAGGCCAGAGCCGATGCGGTCGGCTCGTTGACGATGCGCTTGACGTCCAGGCCGGCGATGCGCCCCGCGTCCTTGGTGGCCTGGCGCTGCGTGTCATCGAAGTAGGCCGGCACGGTGATGACCGCCTCGGTCACCTTCTCGCCCAGGTACGCCTCGGCATCGGACTTCAGCTTCTGCAGGATCATGGCGCTGATCTCGGGCGGGCTGAAGGTCTTGCCGTTGGCCAGGGTCACGACGATGCCATCGGACTTGGGATCCTTCTCCACCTGGTACGGCACCAGGTCCTTCGAATGCATCACCTCGGGATCCTCGAAGCGGCGTCCCATGAACCGCTTGATGCTGAAGATCGTGTTCTCCGGATTCGTGATCGCCTGGCGCTTGGCGACCTGGCCGACCAGGCGCTCACCGCTCTTGGCGAAGGCGACGACCGATGGCGTGATGCGGCCACCCTCCGCGTTGGTGATCACCTGCGGCTCGCCGCCCTCCATGACGGCGACCACCGAGTTGGTGGTGCCCAGGTCGATGCCGATGATCTTTCCCATTGATTCAGTGCTCCTTCGGGTTGTTCGCGACGCGGACGAGCGATGGGCGCAGGACCCGGTCACGCAGCCGGTAGCCCCGCTGCAGCTCGCCGATCACCTGGTTATCGGGATGGTCTGCGGTCTCCTCGTGGACGACCGCCTCGTGCAGGTTCGGATCGAATTCCTGGCCGAGCGCCTCGATCTGGGTCACGCCTTCGGCCTCGAGCAGGCTGCGCAGCTTCCGCTCGACGAGGCGCACCCCGTCCACCCAGCCCTCGGGGATGTCCTTCGGCACCGTCTCGAGGGCGCGGTCGAAGTCATCCAGGACGGACAGCAGCTTGCCGATCAGCAGCGCGTTGCTGAACTGCGACAGCCCCTCGCGCTCTTCGTCCATCCGGCGCCGATAGTTGGCGAAGTCGGCGGCGGTGCGCTGCAGGCCACGCAGGTGCTCATCGGACTGCTCGCGCGTCTCGTCGAGGACGAGCTGCATATCCTCCAGCTTCTCGATCAGCTCGGCGCGGGACGGACCGCGCGCGTGGCGCGCGTCCTCCGGGGCGCCGTTCGTGGGTCGCTCAGTCATGGTTCTCCGTCGGGTGATTCGTGATCAGCTCGTTCATGAGGGTGGAGAGGTAGCGGACGGTCGGGATCGCGCGCGGGTAGGGCATCCGGGTCGGGCCGAGCACGCCCAGCAGCCCCAGCGCGCTGTCCGAGGTGCCGTAGGGTGCGAAGACGAGGCTTACCTCGTGCATCGCGTCGTTGACGTTCTCGTGGCCGATGATGACCGTCACCCCGCCACGCCGGCTCAGCACCGGGACGAGCTGCTCCAGGAAGTCGGAGCGCTGGAGGACCTCGAGCACGCCGCGCAGCTTCGCGCCACCGGCGAACTCCGGCTGCTCCAGCACGTTGACGATGCCGTCGGTGAAGACCTCCTCGACCGCGATCGAGTCGGACTCCTCGAGCATCTGGGCCAGCACCTCGCCGACATGCGCGGCGAGCGGGGTGAGCTTCGGCAACTTGCGCCGCACCTGGGGCGCCGACAGCCCGGCGAGCTCGGCGTTGAGCGTCGCCGCCGCGACGTCGAGCTCCGCCTGCCCGGTGGTCTCCCCGGCAGTTGCCTTCTCGACGCTGCCGCGCTGCAGGCGGCGCTGCACTACGTTTCCGTCGCCCAACACCAGCACCGCCAGGCGCGCCTGGTCAGCCAGCTCGACCAGCTGCACGTGCCCGAATCGGGCGCGGCGCGCGCGGGCCGGGGTGACGACGGCGGCGGAGCGGGTGCTGGTGGCGAGGATCGAGGCGGCCAGCCGCAGCCACTCGTTGCTGGTCAACTGCACCTGGCTGAACTGGTGACGGATCATCAGCTGGTCTGCCCGGTCGAGGGCCGCCTCGCGCATCAGCGACTCGACGTAGATCCGATAGCCCAGGTCCGAGGGGACGCGGCCGGCGCTCGTGTGCGGGTGGCTGAGCAGCCCGAGCGCCTCGAGCTCGGCCATGGCACTCCGCACCGTGGCGGAGCTGACGGCCAGCCCGTAGCGGTCGACCAGGGCCTGGGAGCCGACCGGCACCGCATTCAGGACGTAGTCCTCGACCACGGCGCGCAGCACGCTGCGCTGCCGCTCGGTCAGGTCCAGCACCGACCGGGACGGGGCGTTTCTCTCGTCGCGGTTCATCCGCTCGCCGACCAAACTGACCTCCGCTGTCGTGCCCTTTCGGGTGAGTTAGCACTCTAATGATGAGAGTGCTAACCGATGCAGTGCGAATCGTACCAACCTCGCCGGACCGGTGTCAACGCGACCACGCGCTCCGGGTGAGGAGTCTCAGGGCACGAATGCGACGAGGGCGTCGTTGGCGAAGAGCCGCCCCCGTGGGGTGAGCCTGAGCGCGTCGTCCGCTACCTCCAGCAGGTGGCCGGCCGTCCCTTCGCCGACGGCAGCCGCGAAGCGGTCGACGGGGTCCTCGCCGAACTCGGCTGCAAATGCCCGGCGGCTGAGGCCCTGGACACGGCGGAGACCCAGCGCCACCGCCTCGAAGGCTCGGGTCGGCTCGTCGAGCTCCTCGCTGCCGGCGATCGGCCGCTCCCCTGCGGCGGTGCGCGCCACGTAGCGATCCAGGTCTCGCTCGTTCCAGGAGCGGGTCTGGAGGTCGTACGAATGCGCCCCAGCGCCGATGCCCGTGTACGGTCGCCGCTCCCAGTACGCCGAGTTGTGGCGGGATTCACGTCCGGGCCGCGCCCACGAGGAGAGCTCGTAGTGGCGGAACCCGGCCGCCTCGAGCATCTCCTCGGCGAGCTGGTACTGGGCCGCGGCGAGGCCGTCGTCCTGGCGCGTCACCATCCGCTGCCGCCAGCGCAGGGCGCCCCGACGCGGCGGCGCCGCCCACTCATCGGGCGCCAGGGCCAGCTGCAGCGCGTACAGCGAGGTGTGGTCCGGCTCCAGCGCCAGCGCGCGGTCGAGCCCGTCGCGCCAGTCGGCGAGGGACTGGCCCGGGATGCCGTAGATGAGGTCGATGGAGACGTTCTCGAAGCCCGCCGCCCGCACCGCGCCGAAGGCCGCCAGCCCCTCGGCGGCCGTCTGTCCCCGGGCCAACGCGAGCAGCTCCGGGTCGCGAAGCGACTGGATCCCCAGAGAGATGCGGTTCACGCCCGCGTCACGCAGTGCGGACCAGTCAGGCGTCTCGCGCGAACTGGGATTGGCCTCGAGGGTGACCTCGGTTGGCGCGTCCCCCCATCGGTCTGTCGCGGTGGCGATCACGCGGGCCACGCCATCGGCCGGGAGGAGCGAAGGGGTGCCGCCCCCGAAGTAGATGGTCGCCAGCCGGCCCGATGCCGGGCGCAGCGCCACCTCGGCCAGCAGCAGGTCCGGGTAGCGGGCGATCTCGGCGGATCGTCCGCCGACGGTCACGAAGTCGCAGTAGGCGCAGATCAGGCGGCAGAAGGGAACGTGGACGTAGAGGTGGTGCGTGGGCAGCGACACGCCCCGAGCCTACATCGCTTGGCCCGGGGCGTCGTCCGCGCGGAGGCTGCGACTACATGATCCCGACGACGTGCCCCTCGGGATCTGCGAAGAGGGCGATGGTCGTGTCCTTGGCCACCTCGGTCAGGGGCATGATCACGCGGCCGCCGAGCTCCTCCACCCGCCGCAGGACCCCGGCCGGGTCCTCCGAGTGGACGTAGAAGGTAACCATCCCGGCCGAACCGTCACGGGTGGGCCCGATGCCGCTGGTGAATCCCGCGTCGTCGCGCGCCATCCCGTACCCGTCAGGGAGGTCTGTGTCGAGCTTCCAGTCGAAGATGTCGGAGTAGAACTTCTGGAGGGCGGGGCCGTCCTTGCCCGTGACCTCGACGTGAATGACCTTGGCTCCTGATGCCATGAGCGGGGATCTCCTTCTCTGTTCTGATCGGCGCGGCGATTTCGCCTGTCTACCTCTACGACGCTTCGAGACCCGCAGGATCGACACGCTGGCTGGCTGCATACCAGCCCCACTGGTGTATCGACGCGGATCGGCGCCGGAGAGGGGGCTGACGCACGCTGCCACCAGCGTCACTTGTGAGCCGATGCATGGAGGCGCGGCCAGGAGCCTTCGCGCGCTCATACACAAGTGCCACTGGTGCGGGCGAGCGCGGACGGGCGCGGACGGGCGCAGACGTGCCCGCTAGATCGGTCGCTGGCGCAGCCGTGCCCCGGCAAAGGCGAAGAGTGAGGCGGTGACCGCGAAGTGCCCGACCATGGCGGG
>DASSIB010000033.1:0-12868 GCA_035692365.1 Candidatus Limnocylindria bacterium
AAGAGGCGGTTGAACGGGGTGAGGGAGAGGAACAGGAAGCAGTTGTAGGCCAGGTACGACAGCACCCCGATGCGCACCATGGGCGCCCAGCGCGAGGCGCGCTGCTCGAGCCACACCGATGAGCCGAGCACCGGCATGCCCACCAGCAGCATGATCAGGGCGGTGCCACGGGCGTTCCCGTTCGTCACCGCGGGGCCGGTGAGGATGTCCGGAACGAAGAAGGTCGCCGCGGCCGCCGCGGCGGTGGCCAGTGCGCAGACGATGAGGAGCCAGGACGGGCTCATGGGTGGACGGCGAGTGTCGATCACGACGCAACTCCAATGCGTTTTGATTCGATTCTTCTCGCCGGCCCGTAGCTGCAAAGGGCCAACAGGACTACTTCGCTCGCCGTTTGGCCCCGACCAGTCTGATCGCCCCACCGAGCAGCATGATCGGCTCCGTCACGAGCTCACGCCAGCCGGCAGCGGCCAGGTGACCGTCACGACTGTGCCGCTTCCGCGGCGGCTGCTCACCGCGAAGGTGCCGCCGATCAGCTCGGCTCGCTGCTGCATCCCCACCAGGCCGATGTGGCCGCGTGGCGTGTTCTTCGGGTCGAACCCCACCCCGTCATCGGTCACGGTGAGCTTCAGCTTGCCGCCCACCCGGGTGAGCACGATCCGCGCCTCCGAGGCGCTGGCGTGCTTCACCACGTTGTGCAGCGCCTCCTGCGCGATGCGGTACAGCGCCTCCGCCGGGTCGCCGGGAAGCAGCTTCGGAAGGCCGTGGTCTGCCTCGACCGCGATCGAGAGGCCGGTCCGGCCCTGGACCGATGCGGCATGGGTGCGGAGCGCCTGCTCCAGCCCGTCCTGCTCCAGGTTCTTGGGACGCAGCTCGAAGATGAGGGTGCGCATCTCGGCGAGCGCCTCCTTCTGGAGCTCGCGCAGCTCTGCCAGCTTGGCCCGGACGCCGTCCGGGTTCGAGTCGAGGAGCAGCTCGAGGCTGCTGGCGGTGAGGCCCATCGAGAAGAGCGCCTGGGTCACCGAGTCGTGCAGCTCCCGGGCGAGGCTCGCGCGCTCCTGCGAGGCGGCCAGCTCCGCGGCCTGGTCGCGCAGGTCTGCCTCCAGCCGCTCGCGGGTGCTGATGTCGCGCACCGCGCCGTGTGCCCCGACCGTTCGCCCGTCCTCAATCTCGGGCATGCCGGTCGTCTCGGCGGGAATCGCGTGCCCGTCCCGATGCGCGAGGTAGAAGCGGGTGACGCGCTCGGGCTGCCCCTCGTCGACGACCGCGCTCCACGCCTCGGTCAGGCGCTCGCCGCTGCTGGGGTGGACCAGGACGCTGAAGTGCTTCCCGACCAGCTCGTCGGGCCGCCAGCCCGAGAGGTGCTCGATCGTCTCGGACAGGTACGTGATCGTGCCGTCGACTTCCGCCGACCAGATCGTGTCGGGTGAGTTCTCGACCAGGTGCCGATAGCGCTGCTCCGAGCTCTCGAGCTGGGCGTACAGCCGGGCATTCGTGACCGCCACCGCCGCCTGGTTGGCCAGCGCGCCAAGCATCTCCGCGTCATCGTCGTCCCACGCGTCCTTGCGATGGGCGTCCAGCAGGATCGCGCCGAGCGACCCGCTCTCGCCGATGAGGGGCGCCGCCAGCACCGAGTTGATCCCGCTCTCCCGGACCCAGGCATCGGCCTCGGGCGTGTGGTTGAAGCTCGGCTCGTTGAGGTAGTCGCCGGTCAGCACCACCCGGCGCTCGGTCAGGGCGCGTCCCGCCATGCCCTGGTCCGGCTCGGCGAAGTCGGGTGAATCCGTCGCCGGCGGCTCCTCCGGCCGCGCGTAGGTGTAGGCGAGGCGGAGGCCGCGTCCGGCGCTGTCGACCAGGTCCAGCTCACCGCCATCGGCGTTGAGGAGGCGGGCGGCCTCGTCCAGCGTGCGCTGCAGCACGGCGGCCGGGTCGCGCATGGCGGTCAGCTCCTGCGCGATCTCCGAGATGGTGCGCTGGACCTCGACCCGCCGGCGCAGGTCGTTCTCGAGCCGCACTCGCTTGCTGACGTCCCGGACCGAGCCGTGGACGCCCGCGAACCCCCCATTCCGCATGATGGCCACGCCACGCGCCTCGACCGGGATCGCCTTTCCGTCGGGCGTGGCGAGCTCGAAGTCCAGCGGCCGCTGGTAGGTCGGGTCCTCCTGGATCCTCTGCCACTCGGCCGCGACGTAGTCGGCGGTGGCCGGTGAGACGACGGTCAGCAGGCTCTGGCCGAGCACCTCGGCCGGGTCCCAGCCGGTCATCGTCTGCGAGGTCGTCGAGAGGAAGGTGAAGCGGCCATCCCTGTCGAGCTCGAAGACGATATCCGGCGAGCTCTCGACCAGGAACCGATAGCGCTCCTCGGAGGCGTGCAGCTGGTTCACCAGCGTGGCGTTGGCCAGCGCGATCGCCCCCTGGTCGGCGAGGCGCCCGAGCAGGTCGAGCTCCTCGGCGGTCACGACCCGGGGGTGCCGGTAGCTGATGGCCAGCGTGCCGATCACCTCGCCGCCTGGCGAGCGGAGCGGGGCGACCGCCATGCCGCGCAGGCCCATCCGCTTTGCCACGCGGTCGTCATCGGCCTCGTGGGGGATCCGCGGATCGGCCAGGTAGTCCTCGGTCCAGATCGTCTCCGCCAGTGCCGCGGCGAGGCCGTTCATCCCCCCGCCGACGGGGAACGCCTGTGTTGCCAGCCACTTGCGGGTGGCGGCGTTCGTGCCGCCGGCCAGCACCATGGGGCGCAGGTTCCTGCCATTGGCGTCGAGCACGGTCATGTGTGCGGCATCGGAGCCGAGCAGCCGGTGCGCGGCGTCGACGACCCCCTGCAGCACCTCGCCGGGGTCGCGCAGCGCGGTGATCTGGGTCGCGATCTCGCCGAGGGTGCGCTGCGCCTCGACCTGGCGGGCGAGCGTCTGCACGAGCCGCTCGTTGGCGATCGTGGCTGCCGCGTGGTTGGCGAGCGCGGTCAGCAGGCCAAGCTGTGCTGGCGTGAATGGCTCTGCCCGGTTGAGGAAGACGCCGAGCGCGCCCAGCGGCGCCCCGTCGGAGTGCATCGGGGCGACCGCCATGGCTCGCATCCCGGCCTCCTCGACGATGCGGTCCGCGAGAGGGGAATGGTTGAAGCTCGGGTCGTTGGGGTAGTCCGTCGTGACCGCCAGCTCGCCGCGGGCGGCGGCGGTGCCGAACATCCCCACTCCCATCGGCAGGGTCAGGTCGCGAATCAGGCGGCGCGCGCTTCGGTCGCGGATGCCCGCGTCGCGCGCGAAGCGCAGCATCCCGCTCCCGGGGTCGTACAGGTAGATCATCGCCCCGTCCACGTTCAGGAGCCGCGCGGCCTCCTCGACGGCCCGCTTGAGGACCACGGCAGGCCGCTCGAGGCCCGGCTCGCTGGCCGCGTCGGAAGCGGGCTTGGCGACGGCTGCCCTGGCCACCGGGACGGGCTAGCCCTTCGAGCGCAGCCGCTGGGCGAGCAGCTTCGCCACCGCCGGGTCGATCAGCATCTCTCCCGCATGCGCCTTGCGGATGGCGTTCGCGACCTCATCGGGCTCGGCGTCCTTCAGCAGGTAGCCCGATGCGCCAGCCTCGAGCGCGGCGACCACCTTCTCCTCCTCGATGAAGCTGGTGACCGCCACGATCTCGACCTCGGGCTGCGCCTTCTTGATCTCGGCGATCGCGGTCAGGCCGTCCATCACCGGCATTAGCAGGTCCATGAGGATCACGTCCGGCCGGAGCCGATCTGCGAGGGCGACCGCCTGCGCCCCATCCTCAGCCTCGCCAACCACCTCGATATCGCGCAGCAGCTCCAGGAAGCCACGCAGGCCGCGGCGCACGACCAGGTGGTCGTCGACCAGCATCACCCGGATTGCGCCGTCCTCGCTCACAGCCCCCGAAGTATGCAGCAGCTGGTGGATGTGGACGGGTTCGGTGAGATCCCGGAGGTGATGCGTCCCGAGATCGCGTGGGCGGACGCCTTCGGGCAGGCTCGCCGCCGCCCGCAGCGCCTCGTCGCTGACCAGGGTCTCGCCGCCATGTGCCAGCGACAGGATCCGCGCCGCGCGAAAGAGGGGTGCCCCGAAGAAGCGATGCCCGCGGCGCTTCACCTCTCCAGTGTCGATCGCCGCCCGCACCCGGACCCGCCCGACCTCGCCCCAGTCGGTGTCGGCCAGCGTGCCGCCCATCTCGGTGGACGCGACGATTGCCTCGCCCGCGTCGTCGAACGCGACGTAGGCAGCGTCACCGACCTGCTCGAAGACCCGCCCGCCGTGCCGTGCCGCCGCCTCGGCGATCAGCGCGTGGTGCCGCGCCAGGATCTCGGGCGCGGCAACCGGGAACCGTTCAGCGAGGCGGGTGCTGCCCTCGATGTCGGTGAAGAGGAAGGTGACGACACTGGGTCCTGCGGCCTCTTTCTTCACCCTCCGAGGATAGCGCGCGACTGCGCCAGACAACTGCAACGGATCTGATACCTCCAACGGGGCCTGCGCTGTCGCCGAGGGCTGATGGTCGCCGGTACGCTGCGCTCCCCACCAGCCCGAGAGGTATCACCATGTCGAAGATCGCTCCCTGCCTGTGGTTCAAGGGCCAAGCGGAGGAGGCAGCCGAGTTCTACACCTCGATCCTCCCCGACAGCCGGATCGAGAAGGTCCACCTCGCGGCGGCCGACAACCCGAGCACGCCTCAGGGCGGAGTGCTGACGGTCGACTTCACGCTCTGCGGCCAGCAGTTCATCGGCCTCAATGGCGGTCCGGAGTTCAACTTCTCCGAGGCGATCTCGTTCAGCATCGACTGCGAGGACCAGGCCGAGGTCGATCGCTACTGGGACGCGCTGGTCGAGGGCGGTGGCGAGCACAGCGTCTGCGGCTGGCTGAAGGATCGCTACGGCGTCTCCTGGCAGGTCATCCCGCGCCAGCTGCCCGAGATGCTCAACGGGGCTGATCGGGAGGGCGCCGCGCGAGTCATGACGGCGATGCTCGAGATGACCAAGATCGACGTTGCCAAGGTGCAGGAGGCGTACGAGGGCGCCCCCGTCAGGGCCTGACCGATGCCTTCCTATTCGGTGAATCGGCGTGCAGTGGCGCACATCCGGAAGCTGATCGCGGGACGTCACTACGTCCTCGACAGCGACTGGGGCGAAGCCCAGCCGAGCGCAAAGGACGAAAACCGCTTCCTCAAGAGCCACTCCTGGAAGGAGTACGGCGACTGGCACATCGGCCTGACCGACGACGCGACCGATGAGACGAAGGCCCGCTACGGCTTCGTGGTCGGGGACTTCAAGCGCGTCCACCGCACCGGCTTGATCGCGTGCCAGTACCGGGCCGCGGAGTGGCGCCACAAGGAGGTCGAGCTGACGGCGCATCGGCTGCTGCAGCTCCTCGACCGCACCACCGGGTAAGTTGCCTGCGGTAAGGTGCCCCCAATGACGCGGGCCCTGATCTTCGACCTCGACGGCACGCTGATCGACACCGTCTACGCGCACGTCTTCGCATGGCAGCGGGCGCTGGCCGAGGCGGGACTGCCGATCGAGGGCTGGCGCATCCACCGACGCATCGGCATGAGTGGCGGCCTCTTCACGCGGGCCGTGGCGCGCGAGCTGGGGCGTCCCCTGAGCGACGACGAGGTCGACCGGATCCAGCGCCGCCACGGCGAGCTGTTTCGCGAGCTGATGCCGGAGCGACGCCCGCTTCCCGGGGCGGTCGCGCTGCTGGCCCATCTGCGCGAAGTGGGCGCGCCGTTCGGGATCGCCACGTCCGGCCGGCGCCCCGAGATCGATGCGTCGCTCGAGGTGCTCGGGGTGGCAGACGATGTCATCGTCGTAGAGCGCGGTGACGTCCTGCGCGCCAAGCCCGAGCCTGACCTCTTCCTCGCCTGCCAGGAGCGGATGGGGGTCCAGGTCCGTGACTGCACCGTCGTCGGCGACGCGGTCTGGGACCTGCTCGCCGCCCGGCGCGCCGGGATGCTGTCGGTTGGGCTGCTGACCGGCGGCTACGGAGAGGACGAGCTCGGGCGCGCAGGGGCGTTCCGCGTCTACCGGGATGCGGCGGAGCTGGACGCGTCGCTCGACGAGCTCGGGATCGTCCCCTAGCCTCCCGAGCCTTCGCTCCCGTTGACGCGCTGCACCGGACCACCGGGGGGCAGACGGGTCTCGCGGCACACCCTAGGCTGGACTCAATTCGTGTGCGCCCAGGTGGCGCGTGGAGTTCCATTGTCGGATGCCATCGTTGAGCCAGGCGAGTCCAGGGCCATAGCGCCGCTGGCAGACGCCCGACCGCCTACCGCGATGCCGGCCGACGACACCAGGGAATTGTCGCGCCTGGCCCTCGCCTTTGGATTGATTACGCTCTTCTTCGCAATCGCCGGGGTCGGGATCGTTGTGGCCACCGGAGATGTGGCCTCCGCCTTCGGAGCCGCGATCATGGCCGCCCTCAGCGCCACCATGCTGTACGCCCGCCGGCAGCTCCGCCAGCGTCCGCAGGGCGCGGCATTGCTCCTCGTGGGGGGCCTGCTCCTGTTCGTCCTCATGTCGGCGCCGATTCCGCCACCCGTCCCGGCCCTGGCGACAGCCCCCATCATCGCCGTCGCCTTCGCGCTCTCGTTCCTGAGTGGCCGACGACTGATGGCGGCCCTGATCTCGGCCTGGGGCGTGTCGCTTGCCACCGCGATCCTGATCGAGCTGACGCCGAGCAGTCCCGACCTTCCCGCGGAGTTGGCGGCCGCGCTGCGCGTGGCCGCCGTCGCCGGTGTCGTCGGCCTGGTGGGCCTGGTCCTCTACCGCCACCGGCGCCGACTCGAGCATGCCGTCACAGATGCGCAGGACGCGGGCAACGCCCTCCGGGACAGCGAGGAGCGCTACCGGACCGTCGTGGAGGACGTGCGCGAGGTCATCTTCAAGGTCGACGGCGATGGCCGCTGGGCGCTCCTGAACCGCGCCTGGGAGGAGATCACCGGTCATGCCGTCGCCGACTCCATCGGCCACCCGATCCTCGAGTTCATCGATATCGCCGACCGCGAGAACCACGGCGACCTGGGCCGATCGGTCCTTGCCGGTGGGGTGGCCGAGTACCGGCACGAGCTCCGCGTCGTCGGCCGAAACGGGGACGAGATCTGGGTCGAGGCGAGCGCCAGGCTCGTTCACGACGAGTCCGGACAGGTGTCGGGCATCTCCGGCACGCTGACCGACATCACCGTCCGTCGGGCGCTCGAGGAGCGCCTGGTGAACCAGGCATTCCACGATGACCTGACCGGCCTGGCCAACCGCTCGCTCTTCCGTGACCGCGTGGAGCACGCGCTGACCCGCAGGTCGGCGGGGCCGCGTCTCGTCACCATCCTCTTCCTTGACCTCGACCGGTTCAAGACGGTCAACGACACCTTTGGACACCGCGCCGGCGATGGGCTGCTGGTCGCGGTCGGGGAACGCCTGCAAAGGGAGCTGCGCGCGGAGGACACCGTCGCCCGTCTGGGCAGCGACGAGTTCGCGATCCTGGTCGAT
The DNA here is from genome assembly GCA_035692365.1 of Candidatus Limnocylindria bacterium. Taxonomy (GTDB): domain Bacteria; phylum Chloroflexota; class Limnocylindria; order QHBO01; family QHBO01; genus CF-167. The sequence goes on from DASSIB010000033.1 coordinate 7,478, forward strand.
GACGCGAAGACCTCGCAAGAGGTCCTCGCATTGGCCGAGCGCATCTCGACCGCCTTTGCCCTGCCGTTCCATTTCGATGGAAGGGCGATCACCGTCAAGTGCAGCATCGGCGTGGTCGTGGACTCGGGTGGACATCGAACCGCCGAGGACGTCCTGCGCGATGCCGACGTTGCGATGTACCGCGCCAAGGTCCAGGGTCGCGGCTCATACGCGCTCTTCGACCCCTCCATGCAGGCGGAGGTTGCCGTCCGGCTGGAGCTCGAGTCGGACCTGCGCGAGGCCATCGATCATGAGCGTCTGACGCTCGCCTACCAGCCGATCGTCGACCTTCGCGACGGAAGGATCGTCGCCGTCGAGGCCCTCGCTCGGTGGACGCATCCCGACCGCGGCGACGTGCCCCCATCGGTCTTCATCCCGACCGCCGAGGAGAGCGGGCTCATCCTCCCGCTCGGCGCCTGGGTGCTTCGCACGGCGTGTCGCGATATCGCCTGGCTCCGCAACGGTGGTGGAGCAGCAACGAGCCTCCGTCTCAGCGTCAACCTGTCCACACGGCAGCTACGGGACGCCGCCATCGTCGAGGAGGTGCTCGGGGCACTGCGAGACGCAGGGCTTCCTCCCCAGGCCCTCGACATCGAGATCACCGAGAGTCTCGTGCTTGACTGCGGCCCCGAGGGGATCGGCTATCTGCGCCGGCTGCGCGCGGCCGGCTGCGGTGTCTCGTTCGATGACTTCGGGACCGGCTTCTCCTCACTCGGCAACCTGCGATCGCTGCCCATCGACGGGTTGAAGATCGACCTCATGTTCGTCTCACGGATGCTCGGCGGCGGCGTGGAGGCGGCGGTTGTGGAGGCCGTCGTGAGCCTTGGTGCGGCGTTGAGGGTGAAAGTGGTGGCCGAGGGCGTCGAGGATGCCGAGACGGCCGCCCGACTCGTCGAGCTTGGCTGCCCGCTCGGACAGGGGTATTACTTCGGCCGGCCCGAACCCCTCGCCGCGCTCAGCGCTCGCCTGGCCGAAGTCCCCCTCGTCCCGGCAGCTGCCTGAGCCTCACACACCCCTGATCGCCTCACCCAGCCGCGCAGCGGCGGCCTCCAGGGTCTCCGGCGGATGCATGCTGAAGGCAAGCCGCAGCGCGCCGGGAGCCCCGGTCTCGTCGAGGAAGAACCGATGTCCCGGCAGAAATGCCATCCCGCGCGCGGCGGCGACGGGCAGCAGCTCGTCGGCAGTCAGGCCGGGGGGCAGCCGGACCCAGAGGAAGTAGCCCCCGCCAGGGCGAGACCACGAGGCGGTATCGGGCAGGTGTGAGGCCAGGCCCTCCAGCAGCCGGTCCCGCTGGGCGCGGTACGCAGCGCGAAAGCGCTCGATCTGCCGGGCGTAGTCGCCGCTCTCCGCGTACTCGGCCAGCACCGTCGCCGCGAAGTGGTTCATCCCGCCGCCGGAGTCGAGGAGGCCGCCCGTCGCCATCCGGTTGGTGATCTCCGGCGTGGCGGTCACGTAGCCGACCCGCAATCCCGGCGCCACGGCCTTCGCGAAGCTGCCGATGCGGACGACCACGCCGGCGTCGTCCAGCGCCCACAGCGAGGGCGGAGGCGGACCGTCGTACGAGAGCTCGCGGTAGGTGTCGTCCTCTGCGATCAGCAGCCCCTCCTGCGCGGCGAGGGCGACGAGCGCACGCCGCCGCTCGACCGGCATGTTGCGACCAGTCGGGTTGTGATGCGTGGCGATCGTGTAGAGCAGCCGCGGTCGCTCTCCGTCGCGTCGCAGCTGGGCGACGACGCGCACGAGGTCGTCGAGCACGATCCCGTCCTCATCCGACTCGACCGCCTGGAGCCGAACGGGGTGGTCCGAGAGGATGCTGATCCCCAGGTGGTAGGTGGGCACGTCCAGGAGGATCGTGTCTCCCGCCGTCAGGAGAAGGGTGGCGACAAGGTCGAGGCCCTGCGACGCACCGCTGGTGATCACCACCTGGTCCGGGCTCGGGGCGCGCGCATCGGTCTCGGCCAGGCGAGCGCAGATGAAGTCGATCAGCGGCGGCGAGCCGGCGGTGCTCCCGTATTCGAGGATGTCGCTCCCGTGTCGCTCCATCGCGCGATGCGAGGCCTCGCGCAGCTCCTGCACCGGCAGCAGCCTGGGATCAGGGTGACCCCACGCCAGGTCGATGACCCCCGCCCTCGGCTCGTACTGGGTCAGGCGTGACCGTGCGGGTTCGGTCACGAGGTCGGCCCGATCCGCAAGCTCACCACCTCGGTACGCTCCTCGCGGCCTCGCAGCTCGAGCTCGCGCCGCTCGAGGGTGGCATCGAGCCCCGCCGCGGCAGCGGCCGCTCCGGTGACCAGCACCTCGCCGCCCTGCGCTGCGCTGGCCAGGCGGGCGGCGATGTTGACGGTATCGCCAAGCACCGTCATCTCGGTGCGAGGACCCTCGCCCACCGAACCGACCCACGCCGGGCCGGTGTGCACCCCGGCTCCGACGGGGATCCACGGGCCAGCCGCGTCGCCGTGACCGGTTTCGCGCAGCAGTGCCGTGGCGGCCTCGACCGCGCGAGCGGCATGGCGCTCACCGGTCAGCAGCGGGAAGAACATCGCCACCAGCTCGTCGCCGACGAACTTGTCGACGCTTCCGTCGTGGTCGAAGACCACCTTCGAGGCGGCCGAGTAGAAGCGATTCATGAGGTCACGGAACTGCGCGCTCGCCATCCCCTCGGCCAGGGTCGTGGAGCCACGGACATCCGCGAAGAGGAGGCTGACCTCGATCTCCGCTCCGCCGTGGTGCTCGGCCATGAAGTCGAAGCATGAGCCGCACATCTTCGGGGACTGCTGGGACGGCCGCTTGCCCATCATCCGCATCAGCGGGGCGCCGACGCCGCGGAAGGGGGCCGCACAGATCTGGCACCGCGGCTCGCTCGGAATCCGTCGGTAGATCCCTCGCAGCTTCCGGTCCCGGGAATCTCCGTTCGTGAGGAAGTCGCGCCAAAACGCCTCGTCCTGCGGGCTGGAAGGTTCGTTCGAGGTCATCGGGGTTCAACTCTACCGTCTGGGTGCGTCGCCTTTCTCGGCGAGCTCCCGGCGCCAGACGGCGCACTCCATCCAGGTGCCGGGCGGATATTCGAGCGACTCGCTTCCCAGCCGGTTGAATCCGAGCCTGGCGCACACCCCGTTCGAGGGCCCATTTGCGACCGCCGGGAAGGCGTAGATGAACCGATGGCGCCGCTCGGCGGCCGCCGTCTCCAGGGCCAGCGCCGCCCCACGGGTCGCGATGCCGCGGCCCTGGAAGGCGGGGAGCACGCTCCATCCGGTTTCCCATGCGGCCTCGCCGTGCCAGGTGCTCTCCCAGTAGCCGATCCAGCCCACGGCGGTGCGCTCGGGCCCGACGATGATGACGAAGACGCGACCGGTGCCGGTGGCGTCGATTCCCAGGTACCGCTGGTGACGCGCCAGGAGCTTCTCCTCGGTCTCCGGCCCGCCGAGGTGGATCATCATCGCCGGGTCCCCCAGGAGGCCGCGAAGGAGCGGCAGGTCGTCGTCGGTCCAGGCGCGGAGGGCAACCATCTCGGGCGTTGGCACGGCACTCCGGATGATCGCACCGTCGCGGTACCATGCCCACCTCGTGGAGACGCAAGCCGCCCCCCGCACCCCGCTCCAGGCCGATCTCATCGGGATGCTGCGCGCCATGCGCGACGCCGAGCGCGACCTCTTCGCGGCCATCCCGGCCGGCATGCGCGAGGCCAGCGGCACGATCGGCGACTGGTCGCCGAAGGACGTTATGGGGCACGTTGCCGCCTGGCGTGCCATCGAGGCGCGCCGGCTCGAGGCACGCGCCGGCGTGGAGGACCCGCGGCAGGGGTTGGATCCGGCCACCAGCGATCCCATCGACGAGGCGAATGCCCTGCTCCAGGGCCGCCACGCCGGCTGGACCTGGCAGGCCGTGGTGGACGAGGCCGACGCCAGCGTCGAGGCGCTGATCTCGGTCATCGAACGCAGCTCGACGGACGTCCTGTGCGAGTGCGAGGACGGCTCGGTCGCCGGGATCGGGGCCAATGGGGTCAACCACGCGGTCGGCCACCTGCCCGACATCGCAGAGCTGGCCGGCGGCCGGCCCCGCTTCGACGCATTCGCGGACGAGATCGAGTCGATCCTGGGGGCTGGGCATCTCCCTCCACGCGACTCGGGCGTGATCCTCTACAACATCGCCTGCGCCCGCGCCCTCTCCGGCGAGCTCGACGACGCGCGGCGGCTCCTGAAGACTGCCTTCGCCCGGCGCCACGACCTCGCGGAGCTGGCCGCCGACGACCCGGACCTCGTCGCCCTGCGCGAGGAGCTGCGCGCCTCCTAGCGGGCGACCTTCTCGGTCACGTCGAGCTGGTCGTAGATGTGCAGCTGGTTGGTGAAGATCCAGTTGCGATCCGGGAGGAGCGGCAGGTCGAGCCCGAAGTAGGCGTGGAAGAGGGCGCGGAACTGGTTGACCGGCGTGATCGAGTCGTAGAGGCCGGCCTCCTGCGGCGTCATCCCCGGGGTATGGAAGGCGCTCAGGATCCCGAACTTGTGCTCCAGCTCCTCGGGCGTGGCGGTGGTCCAGTCGAAGGCGCCCTCGTTGCGGGCGTAGCGCGGCGGGAACGGTCCCTCATCGGCCTGCACGATCACGATCGGCTGCTGGTCCTCCGGCACCGACAGGATCGAGTCCAGCCAGTCGAGCACCTGGGCGTTGGCGAACTGCATCTGGTCCACGTAGTTGACGATCTTGGGGCGACCCTTCTCCTCCTGCTCCAGCACGAAGCTGCCGTCGGCGTGGAACACGAACGGCTCGTGCGGCAGCGCGAAGTGCGCGTGGACGAACTTCGGCCCGCCCAGCGACGAGGCACGGTTGAGGCTCTCCCACTCGTATCGAGTCTGGTTCCACCGGTTGCGGCGCCAGTCGAAGGGTGATTCCGGACCGAGTCCCTGGAGCGCGCTGAGCGGCGTCCAGCCGGTGAGCACGTCGAGGAACTCCGACGAGAGCTCGTCGTACACGTAGCTGATCTCGGCGGACGGATGGTTGGAGGTCGGGCCCCAATAGGTGCCGAGGTAGATGAACCGATACCCCGCGCTGCCGAGGTAGTGCTCCACCTCGAAGGGTGCCTTCAGGTCCTGGTACAGCGGCCCCCAGTCGCGCTCGCTGTTCGCTCGCTCGTGCAGCTCGTCGAAGTCCAGGTACTCCATGCTCCGCGACGAGTCCATGCTGAGCGCGGTCTTGAGGTAGTTGGCGGTGGCGTGCTCGGCGACGTAGAAGCCGCGCGCCTCCAGCTCGTCGAGGAACGGCGAGTTGTCGTAGTCGAAGTACTTGTCGAGGACGTTGGCCGATCCGTATCGGTCCAGGATGATCCAGTAGACGTCCGGCAGCCGCTGCTCGGGGCCTGGT
>DASSIB010000034.1:0-8823 GCA_035692365.1 Candidatus Limnocylindria bacterium
CGGTGCGCGGCAACGGGAAGATCATCCAGGAGCTCGAGGCGACGTTCCGCGGCGCCGGCTGGCACGTGATCAAGGTCATCTGGGCGCGCGAGTGGGACGACCTGCTGGCCCGCGACCGCGACGGCGTGCTGCTGACCAAGATGAACGAGACCCTTGACGGCGACTACCAGAAGCTGTCGGTGTCCGATGGTGCGTACATCCGCGAGCACTTCTTCGGCCCGGACCCGCGCCTGAAGGCGCTGGTGGAGCACCTCTCCGACGACGAGCTGGCCAAGCTGCGGCGCGGCGGCCACGACTACCGCAAGGTCTACGCGGCGTACGCGGCGGCGGTGGCGCACACCGGCGCCCCGGTCGTGATCCTGGCCAAGACGGTCAAGGGCTGGGCGCTCGGCCCGGGGATCGAGGGCCGCAACGTCACCCACCAGGCCAAGAAGCTGACCCAGGACGAGCTGAAGGTCTTCCGTGACCGGCTGCAGCTGCCGATCCCCGACGCGCAGCTCAAGGAGGCCCCCTACTACCACCCCGGGCCCGAGTCGCCGGAGATCGCCTACATGCTCGAGCGCCGCAACCAGCTCGGCGGCGCCGTGCCGCGTCGCATCGTCCAGCCCAAGCCGCTGCCGCAGGCAGCGGATGCGGCCTACGCCGAGCTCTTCGCAGGGGCCGATCGACCGGCGAGCACGACGATGGCCTTCAGCAGGCTGCTGCGCAACCTGGTCCGCGACCCGGAGATCGGCAAGCGGATCGTGCCGATCATCCCCGATGAGGCACGCACCTTCGGAATGGATCCCCTCTTCAAGGAGGTCGGCATCTACAACCCTCTGGGGCAGCGCTACACGGCGGTCGACAAGGAGCTGCTGCTCTCGTACGTCGAGGCAACGGACGGGCAGATCCTGGAGGAGGGGATCACCGAGGCCGGCGCGATGGCCGACTTCACCGCCGCGGCGACCAGCTACGCGACCCACGGCGAGCCGATGATCCCCTTCTACACCTTCTACTCGATGTTCGGCTTCCAGCGCACCGGCGACCAGATCTGGGCGCTGGGCGACGCGCGCGGACGCGGATTCATGATGGGCGCCACCGCCGGGCGCACGACCCTCACCGGCGAGGGGCTGCAGCACGACGACGGGCACAGCCACATCCTGGCGAGCGTCGTCCCGAACGTGCTCGCCTACGACCCAGCCTTCGCCTACGAGCTGGCGATCATCGTGCGCGAGGGGATCCGGCGGATGTACGGCGAGGCGGGTGAGGACGTCTTCTACTACCTGACCCTGTACAACGAGAACTGGGCGATGCCGCCCAAGCCCGATGGCGTGGAGGAGGGAGTCCTCCGTGGCCTCTATCGCTTCCGCGCGGCGGAGCGCGGGTCACGCCACGTCCAGCTCCTCGGATCGGGCTCGATCCTGCACCAGGCGCTGCGCGCGCAGGAGCTCCTCGGCGAGCGCTACGACGTGGCGGCCGACGTGTGGAGCGTCCCATCGTTCCAGCAGCTCCGCAACGACGCGCTCGCTGCCGAGCGCTGGAATCGCCTGCACCCGGAGGCCGAGGCGCGGATCCCATACGTGGTGCAGCAGCTCGGCGGGGCGCCCGGACCGATCGTCGCGGCAACCGACTATCTCAAGGCGCTCCCCGACATGGTCGCGCGCTGGGTCGACCGGCCGTTCACCGTCCTCGGCACCGATGGCTTCGGCCGCAGCGACACGCGCGAGGCGCTGCGCATGCACTTCGAGGTGAGCCCCGAGCAGATCGCCTACGCCGCGCTCCACGGCCTCTGCCTGACCGGGGCGGCCGATCGGGCTGAGCTGGTCAAGGCCATCGGCGAGCTGGGGATCGACCCGGAGCGAATGGACCCGCGCGAGGCCTGAGGGCTACGAGCGCTCCGTCGCGATGAGCGGCATGGCGCCCCGCAGGCGGGCGCCGCAGGCCGGACAGAAGCGGAAGTCGGGCTGCACCCAGGTGCTGCAGTCGTCACAGCGCGCCGGAGGCAGCGCGCGAACCCCGGCCAACAGCGCGACCATGGCCGCCCGCGCGGTGCGTCGCAGCTCCTTGCCGCCATGCTCCGCCGCCGTCGGTCGCGCCGGTCGCGGAGCACTGCCCTGGATGGGACTCGCAATCTCGTGCTGCCGGATAAAGGTCAGCCGCGCATGGTCGTATTCGGCACGCGAACGAGGATCGATCAGGACCGATCGGACGGCGTTGACGACCTGCATCTCCTCGGTCGCGCGCTCGGATTCGTTGCGATCCGGGTGGAAGGCCCGCGCCAGCCGACGGCAGGCGGACACGATTTCGGCGCGACCGGCGCTCGGGGCGACTCCCAGCAGCCGGTAGACGTCGCGGTCCGGTTGGTACGGCAGGAGTCGCAGGTCCATCGGGGCTGGGCGGATGGTAGCCCACCGAGCCGCGCGCTGCTCAGCGGCCCTGCACCCTCAATTTCGTGACTTCCGCCATCATTTTGGAAACTTGTCATGCCAAAATGCAAAATGGGGCTTGACAACTGGAATCGCAGGTACTAATCTCCAATCAGCGACTACAGAAAACAACGACGCAGATAGCAAAACGCAAGGAGAGCAACCCAAATGTTGGACAACCAGTTCCAGTTCGCGATCCTGGCCACCGAGGACCGGATCCGAGACCTTCGCTCACGCAAGGTTGCCAATGACCGCGGCGTCAAGCGCATCTTCCGCCTCGGCGGCGAGCGCAACAGTGCACGCCAGGTCGGACGGCGATAGATGGCACGCGACGTCATCTCCACCTGTCCGGTCTGCGAGGGCGAGCTAGCCATCACCCGTCTCCATTGCCGCAGCTGCGGGACCGCGTTGGAAGGTGAGTTCGGGGTCGGCCGCTTTGGTCGCCTCTCCCGTGAGCAGCTCACGCTGCTCGAATCCTTCCTCCGCTCCCGCGGCAACCTGAAGGACCTCGAGCGCGAGCTCGGCATCTCCTACCCAACCGTGCGCGGCCGCATCGAAGCCCTCCTGCGCGCCCTCGGACTGGCCGATGGTGACGAGGTCGCAGCCGAGGAGCCGGTCGAGGCCGATGCCCCCAATCCAACCATCGACGACGATGCCGGCGAGCGCCGCGCCATCCTGGACCGCCTCGCGCGCCGCGAGATCTCGCCCGAGGATGCCGCCGAAGCGCTCCGCACCCTGGGCGGTGCGTAAGCCATGGGCACCTACGTCCGCACCCAATCGATCGACCATAACGTCGGGGAGACCGGCAGCGTCTCGCTCAACGTCGTCTCCGGCGACGTTCGGCTCCGCGGCGTTGCCGGCGGTGACGCGCACATCCGCGCAACCTTCGAGGTGAGGGCGTCGTCCGAATCCGAGGCAGATCGGATCTTCGAGGCGATTCAGCTCCGCGTCGACCGCTCTGGCGGGTCGCTCAGCGCCGAGGAGCGCGGCGACCACCGGTCGGTTGGCTCGATGATCGGTCGCCTCTTCGGGGCGGGCGGTGACTACGAGCTGACGGTCGAGGCCGACGTGCCTGCCGCAGCGCAGATGCAGCTGACCGCGGTTTCCTCCGACATGACCATCACCGACCTTCATGGCGAGCAGCGCTACCACAGCGTGTCGGGCGATCTCAGCGTCAACAACTCGGGCGGGTCCGTTCGGCTGGAGACCGTCTCGGGGGATGCGACCATCCGCGCCGAGGAGGCGGTCGCCGTCCAGGCGCAGACCGTCTCTGGCGACCTGAACATCACCGCCCCGATGTTGCGTTCGCTTCGCGCCACGACTGTCTCCGGCGATATCGAGATGGAGGCTGAGCTCGCCGCAAACGGTGACTTCAAGGTCGAGACGGTGAGCGGCGACCTCAGCGTCGGCCTCGTCGGAAGCGCGACGTTCGAAGTTCACGGCCTGTCGACGGACGTCAGCAGCGACCTCGACCATCGGCTCGAGGGCCAGGTCGACCGCCGGCGACTGATCATCGGCAGCGGCAGCCCGCGGCTGCTCTTCAACTCGATGTCCGGCGACGTGAGCATTCGCCACCCACGACGGATCAGCGCGCGCCCTGCGGCAACACAGCCGGCTGCCGAGCCAACGCCCGCCGAACAGGAGGCGCAGCTCGAAGTGCTCCGCGCCCTGGAGCGCGGCGAGATCGACGTTGACGAGGCGACCCGGCGACTGGCAGCAGGTGGCTGAGATGGGCGATGAGCTGGCAACCGTCCTTCGCCTGGTGAGCGAGGGGAAGCTGAGCGCGGAGGAGGCCGCCCCGATCATCGAGGCACTGGGCCGCCATCGCGTGCCGCCGCCCGAGACGCCCACGCCGCCGTCCGGATCGGTCCCCGGCAAGGGACGCGGGCGACGCGTCAGGATCCAGGTCACCGAGCGCGGACGGCCCGTTGTCGACGTGCGGGTGCCGCTCGCCTTCGCTGCGATGGCCGCGCGGATGGTGCCGGGCATCCCGGACAGCTACGCCGCCATGATCGAGAAGGCGGTGGATACCGACATGATCGGACCGATCGTGGACCTGGCCGAGGACGAGGATGGCGACGGCGTCCTCATCACCATCGAATGACCGCCGCGGACGGCGCCGAGGTGCGCCAGACCGCGACCGCGAGCCGTGGTGGACCCCAGCTCCTGCGACCGTTTCGTGTCAGGGACTTCCGCTTCCTCTTCACCGGCGAGAGCATCTCGGTGCTCGGCGATCACTTCCACTTCGTGGCGCTCGCCTGGCTGACGCTGCAGCTGACCGGGTCGGGCCTGGCGCTCGGCAGCGTGCTGATGGTCGCGGCCATCCCACGGGCGATCTTCCTCCTGCTCGGCGGGGCGCTCTCGGATCGGTGGTCGCCGCGCAGCCTGATGCTCTATTCGAACGCCATCCGAGCCGTGCTGGTCGGGATCGTGGCCTTCCTGGTGCTGACCGAACAGGCGGAGCTGTGGCAGCTATTCGTGATGGCCGGCATCTTCGGCGTGGTCGACGCCCTCTTCTACCCGGCCATGAGCGCGATCCTGCCGATGCTCGTCGACGAGGAGACGCTGCCGCCCGCCAACGCGCTGATGCAGGGCAGCCAGCAGTTCGCCGGGCTGATCGGTCCGGCCCTGGCGGGGCTGGTGATCGCGGTGATCCAGACCGGCCCCGCCTTCGTCTTCGATGCTGTCTCGTTCGCGATTGCCACGGTCGCTCTCTTCTTCGTGGTGGGCGGGCGGCGTGCCCCCAAGCATGGGGAGGATGGCCGGTCGGACGCGGCGCCGAGCGTTCTCTCCACGATTCGTGCCGGCTTCGGGTACGCGTGGAGCGATCCGGCGGTTCGCTCTCTCATCTTCCTCACGGCCGCCTTCAACTTCGGCTTCACCGGCCCGCTGAGCGTCGGGCTGCCGTACATGGCCGATCACACCCTGGGCGGTGGCTCGGCGACCTTCGGCATCCTGCTCAGCGCCTTTGGTGCCGGTGCGCTGGTCGGGGCCGTGGTGGCGGGCTCGATCGCACGCGTCCCCAGGCTCGGCCTGGTCGTCCTGCTCATCGCGATCGGGCTCGGGCTCGGGCTCGGCCTGCTCGGCGTGGCACCCAGCGTCGCCATCGCCTTCGGCCTGCTGGCAACGATGGGCATCGGGGCGGGGTTCATCAACGTCCACGTGGTGTCGTGGCTGCAGGGTCGGACCGCGGAGGATATGCGCGGCCGGGTGATGAGCCTGGTGATGCTCGGCTCGATCGGGCTGGCGCCGTTCAGCTACGCGGTGGCGGGACTGATCGTCGACTTCGGTCCGGTCCCGCTCATGTTCGGCGCGGCAGGGGCGATCGTGATCGTGGCCTCGCTCGTCGGCCTGGCGTCAGGTGTCGCCGGTCGGATGACCTACGCACCCCAGAGCGAGGAGGCGTCGTGACGCCCATGGACAGCGTGGTGCGAGGAACGCTCGGCCAGCACTGAGCCGATCCCTACAATCTGAGCTCGTGACCCCGCCAGCCGACCAGCCAGCCGTCCCGTGGTGGACGGGAGGGGTGATCTACCAGGTCTACCCGCGCAGCTTTGCCGATGCGGACGGCGACGGCATAGGCGACATCCCCGGCCTGATCACGCACCTCGACCACCTTGCCGGGACCGATGCCTCGCTGGGCGTCGACGCGGTCTGGCTCTCCCCCATCTACCCTTCCCCGCTCGCCGATTTCGGCTACGACATCTCCGACTTCACCGATGTTGCGGCCGAGTTCGGGACCCTTGCCGACTTCGATCGGCTGGTCGATGCCTGTCGCGCACGCGGACTGCGGCTGATGCTCGACCTGGTGCCGTGCCACACCTCGATCGCGCACCCGTGGTTCGTGGAGAGCCGCTCCTCGCGCAGGAGCGCAAAACGCAACTGGTACATCTGGGCCGAGCCAGCGCCCGATGGCGGGCCGCCGAACAACTGGATCGCAATGTTCGGGGGATCGTCGTGGGAGCTCGACCCCGCCACCGGCCAGTACTACCTCCACAGCTTCTACCCCGAGCAGCCGGACCTGAACTGGCGCAACCCCGAGGTCGTGGACGCGATGGCCGACGTGCTGCGTTTCTGGTTCGATCGCGGGGTGGCCGGGTTCCGGGTCGACGCCATCACCCACGCCATCAAGGACGCGCAGCTGCGGGACAACCCGCCGGCGGGGCCAGCCGTCGCGCCTTTTCCGGTGGATCGCACCGGGCAGGAGCATCTCTGGGACGACGACCGTCCCGAGATGTCGGAGGTGGTTCGCGGCCTGCGCCGGGTCGCAGACGAGTACCGCGAGCGGCTGCTCATGGCGGAGGCGTACATCCCGGTCGAACGGCTGGCGCGCTACCTGAGCAGGGGCGACGGGTTCCAGCGTGCCTTCGACTTCGAGCTGTCGATGATCGACTGGGGGGCGGAGCAGCTGCGTCAAACGGTTGAGCGGGCCGAGCGCTTCACCCCGGACCACGTCGAGCCGACCTGGGCACTCTCCAACCACGACCTGTCGCGGCACGCCACCCGCTTCGGCGAGGAGCGGTCGAGGCTGGCCGCGCTCATCTTCCTCTCGCTGCGCGGCACCATCTGCCTCTACGCCGGCGAGGAGATCGGGATGGTGGACGGACCGGACCCGGCGACGCCGCTTCACGATCGCTTCGGTCGCGATCGCCAGCGGACCCCGATGCAATGGGACGCATCTCCAACGGGCGGCTTCACTGCGGGCGCGCCGTGGCTGCCGCCGGTCGACCCTGCGACCCGCAACGTCGCCGACCAGTCGCGCGATCCGGCCTCGCTGCTCAACCTGTACCGGGGCCTCGTGGCGCTGCGGCGCATCTCGCCGGCCCTGCGGCACGGGGCGCTGCGACTCGTGCCGGAGACGCCGCCTGAGGTCGTGGCCTGGATACGGAGCAGCGGTGACGAACGCATCCTGATGGTGGCGAACATGGGCGATACGGCGCAAGCGGTGGAGCTCGCGAGCCTGGCCCCCCGCGGTGAGGTGCTGGCTGGAACCGGCTCGCGCCGCGGTCCGCTGGACCTGGCCGCGCTGCGGCTCGAGCCACTCGAAGGGCTGTTGCTGCGCCTGTGAGGGGCGGCGGCCCACGATCGGTGCTGTAATACCCGCCGCATGACTTCCAACCGCCCGCCGGACCGCGGCAACGACCCTGCTGAGCCGCGGGTCGATCCCCTGCTCGAGGTCCGCGAAAAGCGGAAGGGCCAGCGGCTCGGCGACTCCTACGTCCGGATCGTGCGGCCCTTCGAGGACGAGTTCGAGCGCGAGGAGGGTCGCCTGGTTGCGACCGAGCGAACGGTCCTCCAGCGCAGCGGCTGGACGCGGACGATCCGTGGCATCCGGACCTTCCTCATCGGCCGCCCGATCTCCTCGGAGCACGAGCAGCACGAGCGGCTGACCAAGGTCAAGGCGCTGGCCATCTTCAGCAGCGACAACATCAGCTCATCGGCCTATGGGCCCGAAGAGATCCTGCGCGTGCTGGCCTTCGCCGGGGCTGGCGCGCTGAGCCTGACGCTGCCGATCGCCGGGCTGATCATCGCGATGCTGGCAATCGTGACGATGTCCTACCGGCAGACGATCAAGGCCTATCCGCTCGGCGCCAGCAGCTACATCGTCGCCAGCGACAACCTCGGGGATCGGGCCGGCGTGCTGGCCGCCTCGGCGCTGCTCATCGGCTACGTGGTCACCGTGGCGGTCTCGGTCTCGGCGGGGGTCGCCGCCATGACCTCGATCGTTCCGGAGATCTACGACTGGCGCGTCGTCATCTCGGTCGCGATGGTCGTCCTGCTGACGATGGGCAACCTGCGCGGCATCCGCGAATCCGGCTCGATCTTCATGGCGCCCACCTACCTCTACATCGTCACCATGCTCGCCATCATCGGCTTCGCCCTCGTCCGCAACGCGATGGGCGACCTGCCGCAGTACGTCCCCCCGCCAGACTGGGCGCTGAACGAGGGGACCCAGGCGCTGGGCCTCTTCCTGCTGCTGCGAGCGTTCTCGCAGGGGGCGGTGGCGCTCACCGGGGTCGAGGCGATCTCCGACGGGGTGCCCGCCTTCAAGGCACCGGAGTGGCGGAATGCGCGGACGACGCTGACCTGGGCAGCGGTCATCTTCGGCATCCTCTTCCTGGGGATCGCGTACCTCATCACCACCCTAGGGATCGTGCCCGATCCGGAAGAGAAGCAGACGGTCCTCAGCCTCCTGGTGCGCCACGTGACCGGCGAAGGCCCGATCCTCATCCTCGCCCAGGTGGCGACCGCCCTGCTCCTCGTCCTGGCCGCAAACACCAGCTTCGCCGATTTTCCCCGCCTCTCCTCGTTCCTGGCGCGCGACGGCTTCATGCCACGCCAGTTCGCCTTCCGCGGCGAGCGGCTGGCCTTCACCACCGGGATCGTGGCGCTGGCTGGGCTGGCGATCGTGCTGCTC
>DASSIB010000035.1:0-5697 GCA_035692365.1 Candidatus Limnocylindria bacterium
GCTGCCCGACCCGTTCCTCGTCCTCGCCACCCAGAACCCGATCGAGCTGGAGGGAACCTTCGCGCTGCCCGAGGCCCAGCTGGACCGCTTCCTGCTGCGGATCGGGATGGGCTACCCCGACGAGGACGGCGAACGGCAGATCGCGCGGCGCTACCAGGCCTCGGCCGAGCCGCTCGACGGGGTGAAGACCGTGATCGACGCCGATGGCCTGCTGGCCCTCCGCGACCAGACCCGCGGCATCGTGGTCAGCCCCGATGTGGAGACCTACCTCGTGGCACTCGTCCGCGCCACTCGCGAGCACGCAGACCTCCGCCTCGGCGCCTCGCCCCGCAGCAGCGTCGCGCTGTATCGGGCGGCGCAGGCGTGGGCGCTCCTCGACGGCCGTGGCTTCGTCCTCCCCGACGACATCCGGGCGGTAGCGCACCCGGTGCTGGAGCATCGGCTCCTCCTCGACATCGACCGCGAGCTGCGCGGCGCCACCGTCCAGGGCGTGATCGAGTCGGTCTTGGAGGACGTCCCGGTCCCGCTTGCCGGCGACGGCGGCTAGGCCACCGACAAGCCGATGGGTGGCTGGCTGGCGCTCGCGGCGGTGATGGTGGCGATCGGCGCCGCGGCGTCGGCGCCGGGGCTCTTCATGGTCGCCGCGGCGACCCTCGGCTACGGGTCGCTGACCCGCATCTGGAGCCGGTTCGGGATGGGGCGGGTGGAGTACGACCGCCACCTCGGCTCTACCCGGGCCGTCGCCGGCGACATCGTCCCGCTTGACGTCACGATCTGGAATCGCAAGCCGCTGCCGCTCCCGTGGATCGCGGCCGACGACCTCGTGACGGAGGGCATCGGAATCCGCGAGCGCCCGACCATGGAGCGCGACGACGAGCGCCTCGGCCGCCGCGTGCTGGCCAACGCCTGGGCACTGGCCTGGTACGAGCGGGTCGTCCGCCACTTCCACCTCGAGGCAACCCGGCGAGGGCTCTACGAGTTCGGCCCGGTGCGACTCCGGGTGCGCGACATCCTCGGGAGGGACGCCAGCCGAGCGGAGGTCACCGCGGACGAGATGCTGCTGGTTGGGCCGCGCACCGTGCCACTCCGCCTGCGAGGCGCGGACGCGGCGCCCATCGGCGAGCGGAGGGCCCGTCGCTCGCTCCACGCCGACCCCGCCCTGTACGGTGGCGTGCGACCGTTCCAGCCGGGCGACTCGATGCGGCAGGTCCACTGGCGCGCCAGCGCCCGCCTCGGCACGACGGTCAGCCGCCGCTTCGAGCCGGCGCGCGGCCGCCAGGTGGTGATCGCCCTCGACGTGCAGACGATCGAGGGGCCGCACTGGGAGATGACCTACCACGACGCCACCTTCGAGGGGCTGTGCGTGGCCGCGGCGTCACTGGCCAGACAGCTGCTGGCAGAGGGGGCATCGTGCGGAATCGCCGCTGCGAGCTTCACGGGCACGATGCAGCAGCTCGCCTACCTGCCTCCCCGGGCGTCGTACGGGCAGCTGCCACGCCTCACCGAGCTGCTCGCCCGGATCGGCCCGATCAGCTCCCGACCGTACGCCAGCCTCCTCACCTGGCTGACCCGCCGCGTCCCGCCCGGATGCGTGGTGCTGACCCTTTCGGCACGAGACCCGATCACCTTCATCCCTGCCATGCAGCGCCTCGCCCGCAGCGGCTACCGGGTCGAGCACGTCGCGCTCGGCGAGGACGCCGCGCGACACGCCGCCTCCGTCAGACACGCGGGTCTGCCCGCCTCCAGCGCCGCACTCGACCCGGACTGGGAGGCAGCCGATGCGCTCGTCCTGGCCGGTTAGGGTCCTCCTCCCCACCGTCCAGGTCCTGGCCGAGGGCGGCTGGCTGGCGGTGGTCTACGCCGCGCTGCAGTCGTTCTCCGGAGAGATCCCGCGGATCGGGCCGATCGAGCTGGCGCTGCTGGCCTGGATGGGTCTCTCCTGGGGGCGCCGCAGCCACTGGCTGAGCGCCGGCGCCGAAGCGATCGGACTGCCGGCGCTGATGGTCGTCGGCGGGGCGGTGGGATGGCTGCTGGCGCCCGAGGCGCGCACCCTGCTGGTCCAGGGCCAGCTCGTCGACGCGCTGGGGACGCACATGGCGGGCTGGATCGGCGCGATCGCCGTCTGGCGCGGCGACGCACACCGCGTCACCGATGACGACGACCAGATGGCGGACCAGCTGCTGCGCTGGGCGGTGCCTGGGCTGGCGATCCCCTGGCTGATCGGCCACCAGCTCACGACCGGCGCCGCCGAGGTCGCCTTCACCTCGGCCGCGTTCATGGGGACCGTCGTCTTCACCGGTTCCGCCTTCACCGCGATGGGCCTGGCGCGCCTGGAGGCGGTCCGACGTGCGACCGGCAGCGACTGGCGCGCGAACCGGTCATGGCTGCTGCTCGTGCTTGGCGTCGCGCTGGCGCTGACCGTCGTTGGGATTCCCGCCGCGGCGGTGCTCGGCGTCCCGGCCAGCGCCCTCCTCGTCGCCCTGGTCGGCCCGCTGCGCGTGTTCCTCCTCCTGCTGCTGCTCCTCTCGACGCCGCTGATCGTGGTCATCGCGGCGCTGACGGAGGTTGTCGGCTCCTTCCTCCCGCAGGGGTTCAAGCTCCCGGACCTCGACCTGCCGGCCTTCTTCGCGGTCGACCCGGCCCAGGTGGTGAGCGACGCGCCGACCGTCATCGTCTTCTCGGTGGCGATCATCCTGGCGATCATCGAGCTGGCCGTGCTCGCGCTGATCATCTACCTCCGCTGGCAGGAACGGCGCCGCTACCGATTCGTCCCCGAGGATCCCTTCGAGGAGAGGGCGATCGTGATTCCGGTCCCCGAGCCCGGGCTCGCGCCGACACAGCCGCGACGGTCGCCCTCGCGTCCGGACCCCGCGGACCCGACCGGCGCCTACCTGATCGCGCTCGTGGCGCTGGAGCGCGACGGGCGATGGCCCAGACGCGCGACCGAGACGCCCGCCTCGCACGCCGGCCGCGCCGCACGCGAGGGCCTCACCGGCTCGGCCTTCCCACGCCTTGCCGCCGCGTACCAGCTCGTTCGCTACGCGGAGCGTCAGCTCGGGGGGCGGGAGGCGGGCCGAGGCCGCGGGCGGCTCGCACGGCTGCGCGCGATCCTGCGCAGCTCGGGCCAGGGCTCCGGCTAGCAGCGCAGGAGCCTTGACAACGCCATTGTCAGGGTTTATGGTACCGCCGCGTTCCAATCTCACCTGAAGTGAAGGAGGTTCGAACATGGCGAACATCACCCGATACAACCCCTATGGCGAGCTCGTCACCCTGCGTGACGCGATGGGCCGGCTCTTCGAGGATTCCTTCGTGAGCCCGCTCACCTGGCGGCAGCTGGACGGCGAGATGCTGAATCCGGCCATGGATGTGCACCAGACCGGCGACGAGATCATCGTCACCGCCTCGCTCCCCGGCCTTAAGGCCGAGGACGTCGACATCACCATCACCGGACAGACCCTCGCCATTCGCGGCGAGTTCAAGGCCGATGAGAAGGTCGAGCGCGACCAGTATCTCTATCGCGAGCGTCGCTACGGCACCTTCCACCGGCAGGTCGAGCTGCCGGTTCGGGTCCAGGGCGACGCGACAACCGCCACCTTCGACGACGGCGTGCTGACGCTGAGGATCCCGAAGGCGGAGGAGGTCAAGCCGCGCCAGATCAAGGTCAAGCCGGCGATGAAGCAGGTCGAGCCGTCGACCGATGGCAACCCGAACGCGTGACGAGCTCACGCGTAACCAGCAGCGTGGAAAGGGACGCGTGAGCTCTCTCCGAGATCCGCAGCGTCCGCGGTATTTCATCAGCATCGCGGCCGAGCTGGCCCAGGTGCATCCGCGGACGCTGCGCATCTACGAGGAGGAGGGGCTCCTCTGCCCGCAGCGGCGCAACAACCTCCGGCTCTACTCGGAGGCCGATATCAGGCGGGTGCGTATCATCCGTTTTCTCACCCGACGCCAGGGGGTCAACCTGGCGGGCGTCAAGGTCATCCTTCAGCTCGAAGCGCTGGGCAAGATCCGCGTGTACGACCTGTTCGATGGAGACGATGTCGAGCGATACGTCGAGGAGGACGCGCCGGAGCCGGTGAGCGCCTCGACTGAAGGGACACGAACCTAAGCATGGATGACAAGAACGTCGAGCCCGAGGTCGAGCAGATCCAGGTGCTCCCACTCGTCGCCCTGCGCGACACTGTGATCTTCCCGGAGATGATCGTCCCGCTGCAGGTCGGCCGCGACCGCAGCGTCAAGGCGCTCGACCGCGCGGTCCGCACCTCGCAGCCGGTGGCGCTCATCACCCAGCGCAGCAACGAGACCGAGGAGGTCAACTCGGTCGACGAGCTGTACGCCATCGGCACCCTGGCCAAGATCGCCCAGGTGATCCGTCTCCAGGACGGCACCATTCGGGCCATCGTCCAGGGGCAGAAGCGGATCCGCCTCCTCGACCTGGTGCAGACCGAGCCGCACCTCGAGGCGCGCATCGAGCTGATCCCCGACGACGAGGAGAAGACCCTGGAGATCGAGGCCCTGATGTCATCGGTCCAGGGGCAGATCGAGCAGTACGTCAGCTCCGGGGCATCGGTGCCGCCGGAGGTCGCCGTCGCCGCCCGCAACATCTCCGACGGCGGGCTGCTGGCCGACATGGTGGCCTACTCCCCCGACATGACCACCGAGGCGCGACAGCAGCTGCTCGAGACGATCGACGTGGCGGAGCGGCTCCGGATGGTCAGCCAGTTCCTGGCCAAGCAGATCGAGGTGCTCGAGCTGAAGGGCCGGATCCAGAGCGAGGTCAAGTCCGAGATGGACAAGACCCAGCGCGAGTACATCCTGCGCGAGCAGCTCAAGGCGATCCAGAAGGAGCTCGGCGAGGACGATCCGGCTGTCGCAGAGGCCGGCGAGCTGAAGACCAAGGTCGAGGAATCGGCCATGCCCGATGACGTCAAGGAGAAGGCGCTCAAGGAGGTCGATCGGCTCAATCGGATTCCCAGCGCCTCCCCGGAGCAGGGCGTCATCCGCACCTACGTCGACTGGCTGGTGAGCCTGCCATGGGGCGTCCAGACCGATGACAACCTCGACCTCGACGAGTCCGAGAAGGTCCTGAACGAGGACCACTACGGCCTCGAGAAGCCCAAGGAGCGGATCCTCGAGTACATGGCGGTGCGCAAGCTCGCCGAGAAGATCCGCAGCCCGATCCTCCTCTTCGTCGGCCCTCCCGGCGTGGGCAAGACGAGCCTCGGAAAGAGCATCGCCCGGGCCATGGGCCGCAAGTTCGTGCGGATGAGCCTCGGCGGCATCCACGACGAGGCGGAGATTCGGGGTCACCGGCGCACCTACATCGGGGCGCTGCCGGGGCGCGTCATCCAGAGCATCAAGACGGCCGGATCGGCGAACCCGGTCTTCATGCTCGACGAGATCGACAAGGTCGGGATGGACTTCCGCGGCGACCCGTCATCGGCGCTGCTGGAGGTCCTCGACCCGGAGCAGAACAACACCTTCCAGGACAACTACCTCGAGGTGCCGTTCGACCTGTCTCGGGTCCTCTTCATCGCGACCGCCAACATGACCGACACCATCCCGCCGGCCCTGCGCGACCGGATGGAGATCATCCAGCTGCCCGGCTACACGCAGCTCGAGCGGCTCCGCATCGCGCAGCGCTTCCTGATGCCGAAGCAGCTCGAGAACCACGGGCTGACGGCGGAGCACCTGGAG
>DASSIB010000036.1:0-2372 GCA_035692365.1 Candidatus Limnocylindria bacterium
GCCACCGCCACCGGTCGGCTCACCACCGACGAGATCCTGCGCCTGAACCGCGAGTACACCTTCTTCTCCTGGTCGGCCCAGGCGAAGATCAACCCGATCGTCATCGACCGGGCCGAGGGCGTCTACTTCTGGGACCCAGACGGGAAGCGCTACCTCGACTTCAACAGCCAGCTGATGAGCATCAACATCGGCCATGGGAACAAGCGGGTGGCGGACGCCATCGCCGAGCAGGCGAACAGGCTCGCCTTCGCAGCGCCGCAGTTCGCCACCGAGGTGCGTGGCCGGCTGGGAGAGCTCCTGGCGGAGGTGACCCCCGGCGACCTGAAGAAGTTCTTCTTCACGCTGGGCGGCGCGGAGGCCAACGAGAACGCGCTGCGCATGGCGCGGATGGTGACCGGGCGACAGAAGGTGATGGCCTACCACCGCTCGTACCACGGCGCGACGGCCGGGGCGATCAGCGTCACCGGCGACCCGCGCCGCTGGGCGAACGAGCCGGGTGTGCCGGGGATCATCCGCGTCCTGGACCCGTGGCGCTGGGCGAAGGGCGAGCCCGAGCCGGTCGAGGAGCACCTCGCCTACATCGAAGAGGTGATGCAGTACGAGGGGCCGCACACCATCGCCGCCTTCATCATGGAGACGGTCACCGGCACGAACGGCATCCTCATCCCGCCGGACGGCTACCTCGAGGGCATCCGCGAGCTCTGCACCCGCCACGGGATCGTGATGATCTGCGACGAGGTGATGGCCGGCTTCGGCCGCACCGGTCGCTGGTTCGCGGTCGACCACTGGGGCGTGGTCCCCGACCTGATGACGATGGCCAAGGGGCTGACCAGCTCGTACCTCCCGCTCGGCGCCGTCGCCATGAGCCCCAAGATCGCCGACTTCTTCAACGACAAGGTCTACTTCGGCGGCCTCACCTACTCGTCCCACCCGATCAGCTGCGCCGCCGCCATCGCGGCGGTCAGCGTCCTGCGCGACGAGGACATGGTCGGCAACGCCGCGCGCCTCGACCCGGTCCTCAAGGAGCTGCTGGCTGGCCTCCAGGAGCGGCACCCGAGCGTCGGGACCGTCCGCAGCATCGGCCTCTTCGGGGTCTTCGAGCTGGTTCGCTCACGCGAAACCATGGAGCCGATGGCCCCGTTCAACGGCTCCTCGCCGGAGATGGCCGCACTCGACGCGAAGCTCCGGGCCGACGGGCTGTACACGATGCTCCACTGGAACCAGGTCTTCACCAACCCGCCGCTATGCATCACCGAGGAGCAGCTGCGCGAGGGGTTCGCGGTCATCGATCGGGCCCTCGATGCGACCGATGCGGCGATCGCCTGAGGCTGAGGCGACCCGGCCCCGTCGCTCGCGGCTGGGGCGCGCGGGGATCTACCTGCTCTTCCTGCTCGGGCTCTTCGTCCTCTGGGAGGGGATGAAGTTCATCGGCGGCGATCCCTGGCGCTACTTCGGCCTCGAGTGGCGTCCCCCGCTCAAGATCACGACCGTCAACGACCAGAGCCTGCCCCACGTGTGGGACATCGTGGACACGATGATCGGGCCATATCGGCGCAACGCGGACCAGTCGCTGTTCGTGTACCTGGTGCTCAAGGCGCTGTACACCTGGCGCGAGGCGGCCATCGGCTTCGCACTCGGGGGATTGCTCGGCATCAGCCTGGCCGCCGCCTTCGTGCACTCGCAGCTGCTCGAGCGCGCCTTCGTGCCGTACGTGGTGGCCAGCCAGACGATCCCGATCGTGGCGCTGGCGCCGATGATCGTCTTCTTCTTCGGCAACAACGTGATGAGCGTCGTGATCATCGCGACCTACCTGACCTTCTTCCCGGTGACGATCGCCATGATCCGCGGACTCCGCTCGCCGGACCCGCGCGCCCTGGAGCTGATGCGCTCGTACGCGGCCTCACGCCGCACCATCCTCTGGAAGCTGCGGCTGCCCGCCTCGCTCCCCTACCTGTTCACCGCGCTGAAGATCACCGCCACCGCCAGCATCGTGGGCGCGATCATCGGCGAGGGGCCGGGCGCGATCCAGAACGGTCTTGGCTGGTCGATCATCGAGTTCAACCAGCAGTACGTCACCAACCCCTCGAAGCTATGGGGCGCCATCTTCGTTGCGTCCCTGCTGGGCATCAGCTTCTATGCGCTCGTGCGCGTGGTTGAGCTGCGCGTCCTGCGCGGTCGGCCGGAGGCGTCCGCCGGATGACCGTCGAGAAGACTCCGGATCCGGTCGTCGTCCGCCTCGAGGGCCTCGAGAAGACCTTCGCGCTGCCGAGTGGCGAGACGATGACGGCTGTGTCCGGAATCGACCTGGAGCTGCGGCGCGGCGAGTTCGTGTCGCTGATCGGGCCGTCCGGCTGCGGCAAGTCCACCCTGCT
>DASSIB010000037.1:0-7698 GCA_035692365.1 Candidatus Limnocylindria bacterium
GGGCAGTTCGGACACGTCGTGATCGAGTTCGAGCCGCTCCCGTCGGGGTCAGGCTTCGAGTTCGGCGACAAGATCGTGGGCGGCGTGGTCCCGAAGCAGTACATCCCGGCGGTCGAGAAGGGGCTGCGCGAGACGCTGGCCGAGGGGGTGCTGGCCGGCTACCCCGTCGTGGACCTGCGCGCGCGCCTCGTCGACGGCAGCTACCACACCGTCGACAGCTCGGAGATGGCCTTCAAGGTCGCCGCCAGCCAGGCCCTCAAGCGCGCCTTCCCCGAGGCCGATCCGACGCTCCTCGAGCCGATCCTGGAGGTCGAGGTGATCGTGCCCGACGCCTACATGGGCGATGTCATGGGTCAGATCACTTCCAAGCGCGGGCACGTGCTGGGGATGGACTCATCCGACGGAATGCAGCACCTTCACGCGCAGGTGCCGCAGGCCGAGATGTTCCACTACGCCACCGAGCTGCGCAGCATCACGCAGGGGCGCGGCCGTTTCAGCTGGAAGCTCGACCACTACGCGGAGGTGCCCAGCACGATCTCGGATCGTGTCATCGCCGACCACCAGGCCAAGGTCGGGGCTGGCGAGAAGCACTGATCCGCCGGTCAGGCGACTCGTTCGATCGCCGCGAGGCTCCGCTTCCCGCGACGCAGCACGAGCCATCGGCCATGGAGGAGGTCCCCGTCGCCGGGGAGCATCTCCGGGTCGGCGACCCGTTCGTTGTTCAGGTAGGCGCCGCCGTCAGTCACCGTCCGACGCGCCGCCGTCCGGCTGTCAGCCAGCCCGGCGGCCACCATCAGGTCGACGATGGACGGCATCGCGCCACGCACCTCGGCATGTGGCAGCTCGCCAAGGGCCGACGCCAGCGTCTCGGCGTCGAGCTCCTGCAGGTCGCCCTTGCCGAAGAGCGCCGCGCTGGCGGCCGCAGCCTGCGATGTGGCGTCGGCCCCATGGACGAGCTCGGTCAGCTCGGAGGCCAGGGCCTGCTGCGCTGAGCGCGCCTCGGGATGCTGAGCGGTCTCTCCCTCGAGGACCTCAATCTCCGGCTGCGACCTGAAGCTGAAGATCCGCAGCAGCGAGCCGATGTCGGCGTCGTCCTGGTTCAGGAAGTATTGGTAGAAGGCGTACGGGCTGGTGAGCTTTGGGTCGAGCCACAGGGTGCCATCGGCCGTCTTGCCGTACTTCGTCCCGTCGGCCTTGGTGATGAGCGGAGTAGCCAGCGCGTGGACGCTCGCCCCCGTCACGCGTCGGATGAGGTCGACGCCGGCGGTGAGATTACCCCACTGGTCGCTGCCCCCGGTCTGCAGGCTGCAGCCGTAACGCCGATGCAACTCCAGGTAGTCGAATGCCTGCAGGATCTGGTAGCTGAACTCCGTGAAGCTGATGCCGGGCCCGTCGAGACGGGCCTTGACTGATTCCTTGTCGAGCATGCGGTTGACGCTGAAGTGCTTCCCGACGTCGCGAAGGAAATCCAGCGCCGACACCGATACGGTCCAGTCCAGGTTGTTGACGACGCGCGCCGCGTGCGCACCGCTGAACTCGAGGTAGCGCTCCACTTGCACACGGATCTTCTCGACCCAGTCAGCGACCACGTCGGCCTCGTTGAGGCTGCGCTCCGCCGACCGACCGCTCGGATCGCCGATGAGCCCGGTCGCCCCGCCGACCACCGCGATCGGGTCGTGTCCCGCGAGCTGCAGGCGCCGCATGGTGACGAGCTGGACGAGGTTGCCGAAGTGCAGGCTCGGGGCGGTGGGATCGAAGCCGCAGTAAAAGGTGACCGCCGATTCGGCGAGGGCGGCGCGCAGCGCATCGGCATCGGTGCTGTGGGCGACGGCACCGCGCCAGTCGAGCTCATCGAGGATGTCGGCGGCCATGGGCGGTTGAGTATATGGGCCGGATCGGCCTCTCGCGGCCTCCCGTGCTAGGCTTGGCCAAGATGTACGGACGGCCCCCACGGCGGGCCCGGGGCCGCTATTCAGGCAGGCCGCCGGCGTCCCGCTCCTCCAGCTCAGGCACGCTCCGGCGCATCGCGCCGCTGCCGGCGATGATCCTCGGGGTCTTCGGGGTCCTCGCCGTGGCCCTCTTCATCGGGGTGATGGCGGTCTTCGCGTCCTACGCGACCGGGCTGGATCCATCCAAGCTCGAGCAGTTCGAGCTGAGCCAGGGATCGAGCGTGATGTCCTCCGACGGCGTCGAGCTTGCCACCTTCGCTGCCGAGGAGCGCCGGGTCATCAGCTTCGACAACATCCCGCAGGTGATGGCGGACGCGCAGGTCGCCGCCGAAGATCGCACCTTCTGGACCAACCCGTGCATCGACTTCAAGGGGATCGTGCGGGCCGCGCTGCAGAACTTCTCAGCATCCGAGACGGTCTCGGGCGCCTCGACCATCTGCCAGCAGCTGGTGCGGATCCGCCTCTTCGACGCCGACCTCCTGGCAAACCCGGATCGGCGCTGGGAGCGAAAGATCAAGGAGGCGATGCTGGCGCTGCAGGTGGGAGATGCGTATCCCGGGCTGGAGGGGAAGCAGAAGCTGCTCGAGATGTACCTCAACCAGGTGTACTACGGGAACAACGCCTACGGCATCTGGGCGGCGGCACACAGCTACTTCGACAAGGACATCACCTCCTCCGCACCGGAGGATCAGCTCACCATCGGAGAGGCTGCGTTGCTGGCCGGCCTGGTCCGCGCGCCGTCTGGGCTTGACCCGACCCAGAGCGCGGTCCCGACCACCGACGCGTCGGGCGCCACGGTGCTGGTGGTGCCACCCGATGCCGACGCCATTCGGGTGCAGGGATTCGTGCTCGACGGCATGGTGGCGACAGGCGCAATCACCCCGGAGGAGCGAGACGAGGCGGCCGCCCAGCAGATCGTGCTCGCGCCACCACGGAATCGTCAGTACAAGGCGCCGCACTTCGTCTACGCGGTGCGACGCGCTGCAGCCGAGCTGCTCGGTGACGAGAACCTCCTCGACCGCGGCGGCCTGGTGATCACCACCAGCCTCGACTACAACGGCTACCAGGTGTCTGCCGAGAAGTGGGCCGGGGTGGCCTACGACATGGACCGCATGACGGACGAGCAGCTCATCGCCAAGTACGGCGAGCCTGCCCTGGCCTGGATCAAGCAGCTCCAGGGACGCAACATCAACAACGACGCGCTGGTCACGATCAACTACCGCACCGGCGCGGTGCTCGCCTACGTCGGATCGGCGAACTACTACGGCGAGGCGACGGACGCCCATCAGCCGCAGTACGACGTCGTAGGACAGGCGTTTCGGCAGTCCGGCTCGGCGTTCAAGCCGATCACGTATGCGACCGGGTTCGAGCGCGGCACGATCACCCCCGCGACCATGTTCATGGATGTGGAAGGGGTCATCGCCGAGGGCTACACGGTGCCCAATGCCAGCGGTAACGAGCGCGGTCCGGTCCGCGTGCGCGATGCGCTGAAGTACTCATGGAACATCCCTGTCACCAAGGCCCAGCAGCTGATCGGCACCCAGAATGTCGTCGACCAGGCCGTGCGCATGGGCCTGGAGTGGGATCCGCGGCAGGAAAAGGAAGTTGCCGTGCCGTCGCTGACGCTCGGCACCATCGGCGTTCACATGCTTGACCTCGCCGGGGCGTACGGAGCCCTCGCCAACGGCGGCATGCTGGCCGAGCCGTTCCTGATCGCGAAGATCACCGACCACGACGGCACCGTGATCTACGACCAGTCGACCGATGCCGAGGAGCCGGAGCGAGTCCTGAGCGAGGACGCGGCCTACCTGGTGACCGACATCCTGGCCGACAACACCAACCCCGACACCAACATCATCTGGGGACGACGCTTCCAGCTGACCACCGAGGCGGGGCGGCGTCCGGCGACCCTCAAGACCGGCACCACGAACGACTTCCGCGACCTGCAGGCGTTCGGTTACCTGGCACCCGATGCCGATCCAGCCATCGACGAGGGAGCGATCATCACCGGCGTCTGGGTCGGGAACAGCGACTTCACCGACATCAAGGATGTCTTCGCCGCCGATGGACCGACCTTCATCTGGCACGACTACATGGCCGAGGTGACCGCGGCCAACGAGCTGCCGCTGCGCGAATTTCCTCGACCAGCGAGCATCGTCTCGGCCGAGGTCGACTCGTTGACCGGGATGCTCCCCGGTGAGTTCACCACCGCCACCGTGACCGAGGACTTCGCCGCGGCCCACCAGCCGACGCAGCGCGACTCGTTGCACGTCGAGCTGATGATCGAGGAGGCGACCGGCAAGATCTGGCAGCCTGGCTGCGGTGACCCCGCGTCATCCGCCGAGCCCAGCGCCTCACCCGGGTCGGAGGTCGCCGAGGAGAAGGTCTACCTCGACTTCACCGACTACGAGGGCTCGCATCCGACCTGGGAGGAGGCCAACCGCGCCTGGATCGAGCGCTTCCGGGGCAAGGAGAGCGCGGTGCCCCGTTCGCCATCACCCGCGTTCGATGCGCCGTTCGCACCGACCGAGACCTGCACCCCCGGCGAGATCCCGACCTCCACGCCTTCGCCGAGCCCGTCCCCGAGCCCGTCGCCGACCCCGCTGCCCTCGCCGACCCCGGCTCCGTCGCCGACACCGATTGTGTTGCCGAGCTTGCCCATCCCGACGCCCTCGCCGTCGTCTGCGCCGCCGCCCTAGAGCTCAGCGACCGTCGCCCCGTCCCCGCCCTCCTCGCGCCTCCCCGGCCGTGTCGAGCGCACCCGCGGATGCCCTGCCAGGTACTCCCTGATCGAGCGCCGCAGCGCCCCGGTCCCGACGCCGTGCACGATCACCGCTTCGTCCAGGCCGGCCAGCAGCGCCTCGTCGAGGTAGGCCGTCAGCCGCTCCAGTGCTGCCTCGACCCGCTCACCGTGGAGGTCCAGTCTGGGGGCAATGCGATTCGCCGCGCGACGCTTCAGCTCGGCCATCTCCTCGTCGCGGGGGGCAGGCCCCGCGATCGGCTCGGCCACGATTTCGACGTCGTCGCCGGGGATGACGATGCGCGCCTCGTCGGTCTCCAGGGTCACCCGGCCGGTACGACCGCTGACATCGACGATGCGTCCGGCAGTGCCCAGGGTGCGGCTGCGGCCCCACAGGCCGACGCGCGGCTGGATGCTCGCATCTTCTGCCGCCGGATCGGCACCCGCCGATTCGGACCGTGCCTGTGTCGCCCGCTCGGCGAGCGCGTCGAATGCCGCCTTGGCGGGCGCTCCCCCGCCACGCGCGCCCCGCAGGTTGCGTTGCCGGGTCAGCTCGCGCCGGACCTCCTCGACCTCGCGCTCTGCGCGCGACAGGATGTCGTCGGCGGCGCGCCGTGCATCCGCCAGCATCTGGGCAGCCTCGCCGCGCGCCCGTGCCACACCGCTCCTCGCCCGCTCGCGGTCGCCCTCGGCAGCTTCCCGCTCCTCCCTGGCGCGCTCCAGCTCAACGGTGCGCTCCGACTCCGCGCGGCCGATGGCGGCCAGCGTCTCCTCCATGCTCACGTGCTCCGCCGCGAGGCGCGATCGGGCGTCCTCCAGGATCTCTGCCGGGAGGCCGAGACGCTGGGCGATGGCAAAGGCCTGCGACTTGCCGGGGAGGCCGATCTCCAGCCGATAGGTGGGCCGCAGCGTGGCCACGTCGAACGCTACGGAAGCGTTGGTGACGAGCGCATGCTCCTGTGCAAAGGCCTTCAGCTCCGCGTAGTGGGTGGTGGCCGCCACCGTGGCCCCCGAGGCGAGGAGTCGCTCCACGATTGCCATGGCGAGCGCCGACCCCTCCGTCGGATCGGTGCCGGCGCCGATCTCGTCGAGCAGGACCAGCGTGCCAGGACCGGCCGCGGCCACGAAGCGGACCACGTTGCGCAGGTGGCTGGAGAAAGTGGAAAGCGACTGGGCGATGCTCTGCTCGTCGCCGATGTCGGCCATCACCCTGCGGAAGACTTGCATGCGCGCGCCCTCGGCGGCTGGAACACGCAGGCCCGCCTGGTGCATCAGCGCCAGGAGGCCGAGGGTCTTCAGCGAGACGGTCTTCCCGCCGGTATTTGGCCCGGTGACGATCAGCGCTCGGTAGCCGAATCGCTCGCCGATGCGCAGGTCGATCGGAACAGCGCCTTCCCCGAGCAGGGGGTGTCGCGCCGACAGGAGCTCGGCCGCGTCATCGGCTGCCTGCGGACGCACCGCGTCCAGGGCCATCCCGAGTCGGGCGCGGGCCATCCACAGGTCGGCGCGGGCGAGCGCCGCCAGCGACGCGAGGAGTGCCTCGGCGCGCGCCTCGACCTCCCGCGAGAGCTCGTCAAGGATCCGCTCCTCCTCGCGCGCCGCGTCGAGGGTCGCCTGTGTCCAGGTGTTGTTCAGCTCCACGACCGTCAGCGGCTCGATGAAGAGCGTCGCCCCGGAGGCGCTCTGGTCATGGACGATCCCCTTGAGCTTCCCCTTCGCCTCGGCGCGAATCGGGATCACGTAGCGTCCGGCCCGCATCGTGACGATCGCCTCGCCGATGACGCCGGCCAGCGTGCTGGAGCGAAGCATCGTGTTCAGCCGCTCGCGGACCCGGTCCTGCGCGGTTCGGAGGCGCTTGCGGATCGCGCCCAGCTCCGCGGACGCCGAATCGAGGATCTCGCCGGCGTCGTCAACGGTCCGCTCGATGCGGGCTCGCAGCTGGGGTGCGTCGTCGAGCTCCTCGCGCACCGAGGCGAGGTGCCTCCCGCGCCACTCGTCGAGCCGAGCCCCGAAGGCCTCGGTGGCGCGCAGAGTCTCGGCGATCTCGAGCAGGTCGGTTGGCGCCAGCCGGCCGCCGCGCCGGGCGCGTTCGAGCGCCTGTCGCACGTCCCGGGCTCCACCGATCGTCGCCTGCGACTGCTCGGTCAGGAGGCGGCTGGCCTCGTCGGTCTGGTCCTGGAGCAGCCCCACGTGGACCGGATCGGCCATGGGCAGCGTCGCCCCTGCCAGCTCGCGCGACGGTCCGAATGCCGTCAGGTCGGCGAGCTGGTCGACGATCGCCGCGAACTCGAGCGCGCGCAGCGTCCCTGCATCGGCGGCAGCACCGGCGACCGGGTCAGCGTCGCGATCGGTGGGGGTCATCGCGTACCAGGTAGCGAAGTGGGCGATCCCTCCATTCGCCCGCATAGTCCACGCCAACGCGCGGACCGCGGTCGACGGCCGCGGGTCTCGCGCCGGGCTCCAGGCGCATCGGGCCGGCGAGCAGGTCAGCGCCGTTCAGCCGGAGATCGACGCCGAAGGCGGCGGCGAGGTTCCCCGGCCCGGCGGCAAGCCGAGCACGCGGCACACCGCCACGGCGCGCCCGGGCAAGCTCCTCCCCGTCGGTCAGCTCGGCGGCGCGCAACAGCACCGCCTCCGGCTTCGAGCCGGGGCCGCAGACCACGTTGGCGCAGTGGTGCAGGCCGTAGACCAGGTACACGTAGAGGTGTCCCGGGCGGCCGAACATCACGCTGTTGCGTGGCGTCTTCCCCCGCGAGGAGTGGGCCGCGAGATCCTCGGGCCCGAGATAGGCCTCGACCTCGACGATCCGTCCAGCGATGCGTCCATCCGGTGTGTCATGCACCAGGATGGTGCCAAGCAGCTCGGGCGCGACCTCGGCGGCGGAACGGTCGAACCAGGAACGATCCGCGATGGACGAGTGCCGCGCGAACGTGTCCGGCGCGTTGGCGGCCCCGGCCGCCGACGTCATGGCGCGAGGAAGTCGGCGATCTCGGGTGGCACGAGCGGTCG
>DASSIB010000038.1:0-7765 GCA_035692365.1 Candidatus Limnocylindria bacterium
TCACGCTCGAGCGGATCGTCGTTCCGCGCGGGAAGTTAACTGGTGCGCCGATCGACCCAGGGGAGAGGAGCGCAGCGGTGGCTGCCGTTGCGCTTGGCGTCGAGGGAAATGTTGCAGCCGGCGCGATCGACACGGTAGACGATGAGTCCGTGCGGCTATTCCTGCGTGGATTCGCGGAAAACCAGGACCGGCTGGTGACGAATCCCGATCCGACCGCTGGCGGCGTGGAGACGTCTCACCCGGTGATCCAGCAGTCGGACATCGACGCGGTGGTGGCGGCCATCGAGGCCGACCTGCAGGCCCAGTTGACCGAGGCGCTGGGGGACGACGCGGATCGGATCTACGTCACCGCGCCGGCCGACGAGGCCCCCTCGATCGACGTGCCGGACGAGCTGCTGGGCACCGAGGACACGCCGACGTTCGAGCTCACCGGCAGCCTCGCGGTCGATCGCGCCTACGGATCACGAGCCGATGTCGTCGAGGCTGCCAGCGCGGCGTTGCTGAGCCTGGGCGGGCTGGCCGGGCAGGACCGCGTCATCCTCGAGGAGTCGATCAGCGTGGAGATGCACGGCGTGAGCGAGGTCGAGGGCAGGCTCGAGGTCCAGGTGACCGTGACCGCGCTGGCGGCCCAGCGTATCGACGAGGCGGCGGTTCGGGAGCTGATCGCAGGCAAGACCAAAGCTGAGGCCACGGCCGACCTGGAGGGTCTTGGCGACATCACGATCGAACTCTGGCCGGGGTGGGTGGATAAGGTGCCGGCGCTGGACTTCCGGATCGACGTCGTGCCCGAGGTACGGGGTTCAGACGGCGGATCGCCGGAAGAATCCGTGAACCAGTGAGCACCGTCATCGGCCTGGACCACGGCAGCCGGCGCATCGGGGTAGCGGTCGGCAGCGAGGAGACCAGGCAGGCCTTCCCGCGTCCAGTCCTGCTCCGTCGCAGCCTCGTCAGGGACCTGGAGCAGATCGCTGCGCTGGCGGGCGCGGAGGGCACGGCGCGGATCGTGCTCGGGCTGCCACGCAACATGGACGGCAGCGAGGGCCCGCAGGCGGCCGCGGCGCGGGCCTTCGGCGCGCAGCTGACCGCCATCGGCCTGGAGGTCGAGTTCGTGGACGAGCGGCTGAGCAGCTGGCAGGCGGGGGATCGCCTCGCGGCGGCCGGAAAGCGGCCGGACCGGCGATCGGGCGAAAAGGACTCGGCGGCGGCCTGCCTCATCCTGCAAGAATGGCTCGACCGCAGGAGGCCCGATGACCCGACAGCCTGACCCGCGCTGGGACCAGAACGAACAGCGCAACGCCCGGATCCGCGAGCTGCGCGACCAGCGCGACGCTCCAATCCGGCGCAAGCGCACCTTCCAGCCGCTCACCATCGTCGCCTGGTTCGCGGCCGTCATCGGGCTGCTGGGGATTCTCATCTTCGTCGGCCTGCAGGCGCTCTCGCCGAGCCTGTACGCCTGGGTCGAGGAGCATCCGGGTTCGATCGAGCACGGCGTGGTCCGCGACTTCGTGGAGTGGTACAAGCCCGATGCCCTGGCCGACGCCCCGGCTGGCGAGGACGGGCGGCGGATCACGGTGGAGGTCGTGGCGGGCACCAATGACAGCGAGATCGGCCAGCTCCTGTTCGACAAGGGCATCATCAGCAGCCAGCTCGCCTTCCAGCTCGCGGTCCAGAACGCGGGACGCTCAGGTGACCTGCAGGCGGGCGTCTACGACCTCTCCCCGGCGCTGCGCCCCTCGCAGATCGTGGCGGCCCTGAAGCAGGAGGCGGGGGAGGAGATCACCATCACCCTGATCGAGGGCTGGCGCCTCGAGGAGGTGGTCGGGTATCTCGGCACCACCCGGCTGACGATGAACCTCGACGAGTTCGCATTGCTGGCCAGGGATCCGCCGAGCGACCTCATCGCCCAGTTCGACTTCCTGGCCGACCTGCCGGAGGGCCGGACCCTCGAGGGCTACCTCTACCCGGACACCTACCGGGTCGACGCCAACGACACGGCCCGCCAGGTGATCGAGAAGCTGCTCGGCACCTTCGGCGAGCGATTCACTCAGGAGATCCGCGATCAGATCGCGGCCATCGGCCTCACCACCGACCAGGCCGTGACGCTGGCGAGCATCGTCGAGCGGGAGGCGGTCCTCGACGTGGAGCGGCCCATCATTGCCGGCGTCTACCTCAACCGCATCCAGCACCCGAACGCCGGGACGGTGGGACTGCTGCAGGCTGATCCCACGCTGCAATACGGGCTGGCCACCGTGGAGTTCGGATCGCGCCCCATCAGCGCCTGGGGTGACATCGCGTGGTGGCCGCAGCTCCAATCGGGCGGGGCGGAGGTGGTGCTCCCCGAGGAGCTGGCCGGCTACCAGTCGTACCTGGTCAAGGGGCTGCCGCCGGCGCCGATCGCCTCGCCCCGGATCGCCTCGATCGCAGGCGTCGCGGCTCCGGACCTGACCAACGGCTACTACTACTTCGTGGCGGCCTGCCCCAACGGCGTCCGCGATGGGTCGCACTACTTCGGCGCCAGCCTGCCGGAGCACAACGCCAACATCGCCAAGGCCAACGCCGAGTGCCCGGCGTCGTGATCGGAGACGTGCGTGATTGATACCGGCGATATCAAGAAGGGGGTGATCATCGAGCTGGACGGACAGCTGATGAAGGTCCTCGACTGGACGCATATCAAGATGGCCCGCGGATCGGCCCAGGTGCGGATGAAGCTCCAGAACGTGCGGCGCGGCGACATCGTGGAGCGCACCTTCCAGGCCGGGACGCGCTGGCCACGGGCACGGGTCGAGCAGCGCAAGGTGCAGTACCTGTACGGCGACGGCGACGCGTTCCACTTCATGGACGTCGAGACGTACGACCAGTTCGCCGTGAGCGCGAAGCAGATCGGGGACGACGCCCGCTTCCTGAAGGAGGGGATGGACGTCTTCGTGAGCTCCCACGAGACCGAGGTCCTCGGCGTGGAGATGCCGGTATCGGTCGACCTCCGAGTCACCCAGACCGACCCGGGCTTCGCGGGTGACACCGCCACCGGGGCCAAGAAGGCCGCCACCCTCGAGACGGGTCTGGTGGTGCAGGTGCCGCTCTTCGTCAACGAGGGCGACACCCTGCGCATCGACACCCGCACCGGCGACTACATGACCCGCCTGCAATAGGCCGATGGCGCCCGATTCCGACCAGGCCACGCTCTGGGAAGCCCCGCGCCCGGCGCCGCTGATCCTCAGGGTCTCGGACCTCAACCACAGGGTGCGAGTCCTGCTCGACGGCGATCCCGCGCTGGCCGATGTCTGGGTCGAGGGCGAGGTCAGCCAGCCCTCCTACCCGCCATCGGGCCATTGCTTCTTCGTCCTGAAGGACGCGGCCAGCCAGGTCAAGGCGGTGCTGTTCCGGGAGGAGCTGGCTCGCGCCACCGTGCGGCCCGAGCACGGGATGCACGTGATCCTCCACGGGAAGGTGCGCGTCTACGAGGCCCAGGGCAGCTACCAGGTCTACGTCGAGTCGATCACGCCGGCGGGCGCCGGCGATCTCCACCAGCAGTACGAGGCGCTCCGCGCCAAGCTGGCCGCCGAGGGGCTCTTCGAGGTCGGTCGCAAGCGGCCCCTGCCGCGCTTTCCGCGGCGGATCGGGGTCGTCACTTCGCCGGTGGGCGCGGTCTGGCGCGACATCGGCAACGTCATGCGGAGGCGCTACCCGATCGGCGAGCTCGTCCTGTCGCCGACCATCGTCCAGGGCCCGACCGCCTCGGGCGCGATCGTGCGCGCCCTCCACCGCCTCTACGCGGACGCGGAGATCGACCTCGTCATCCTGGCGCGCGGCGGCGGCTCGCTGGAGGATCTTTGGTCGTTCAACGACGAACGGGTGGTGCGTGCCGTGATCGAGGCGCCGATGCCGGTCGTCGTCGGTGTCGGGCACGAGTCCGACGTCACCCTCGCCGACTTTGCCGCCGACCTGCGCGCGCCGACCCCCTCGGCCGCCGCGGAGCAGGCGGTGCCCGACCTCGCCCAGTTCCCGGCCATCCTCGATCGCCTTCGCGACCGTGCATCGGCCGCCATGATCAGCGGCCTCGCCGATCGCGGCAGCTTCCTCGGCCAGGAGGGCCGTGCCCTCGCCCGCCTCCTCCCGGACACGGCGGCCGCCCGCCAGCGCGCCGCCGAGCTCGTCGATCGTGGCCACCGCGCGCTGAGCGCACGCACCTCCCGCGAGGCGAGCGTGCTGCAGGGGCTGGCTGACTCCCTGCGCGCCCTCTCCCCGACGGCCACCCTGGAACGTGGCTACGCCGTGGCGCGGCTGGCCGACGGCACCATCGTGCGCGACCCCGCCCAGGCGACGCGGGGTGCGCCACTGGAGGTGGTGGTGGCGCGCGGTACGATCGGCACCCGCGTGGAGACGACCGCCGGTTCCGATGAGGAGGTGCTGCGATGACCGAGCCCGAGGCGACCGCCGATCTCTCCGCGCGCCCCTTTGACGAGCTGGTGGCGGAGCTGCAGCGGATCGTCCAGGCGCTGGAAGCCGGCAACCTGCCGCTCGAGGAGAGCATCGCCCGCTACCGCGAAGCGCTCCGCCTGCACGCGGCGGCGGAGCTTCGTCTGCGCGAGGCGGAGCTGACGATCAGCGAGCTGGGACGCGGGATGGGCGCCGATGCGATCGACGAGGCGGCCACCACCGAAGGGGAGGCCTAGCGGTGGAGGGGGTGCGGGTCCGCCCGCCGCTCCCCACGGACGCCCCCGCGCTGGCCGCGCTGGCGGGTGAGCTCGGCTATCCGACGAGCGCGGAGGCGCTCCTCGGCAGGCTGGCCGCGCTGCATCCCACCGACGCCGCGGTGATGGTCTCCACGGACGCCGATGACGTGCTCACCGGCTGGTGCCACGTCGAGATGCGACGGACGCTGGTCGAGCCGATGGGCGCGCTGATCGTCGGCCTGGTCATCGGCGAGGGGCATCGCTCGGCCGGCATCGGCGCCGTCCTGCTCGCCGCCGCCGAGGCCTGGGCGCGGGCACGCGGCTGCAAGCGACTGGTGGTTGCGACCCGCGTCACACGCGAACGGGCGCATCAGTTCTACGCTCGCGAAGGCTATGAAGTCGCCAAGACTTCGTACTTTCTGACCAAGGCGCTCGACTGAGAACGGGCCTGCGCTGGCCTATACTTTCGCGCGCCAACGCGTAGCGGAGAGCTCCTTGCCGATCCTGGACCGACTGACCGATGCTGCCGAGCTGCGCCCGCTAAGCCCTACTGAGCTTGAGGGCCTCGCGGCCGAGCTGCGCGAGAAGATGATTCGCACCGTTCAGCGCACCGGGGGCCACCTGGCCAGCTCGCTGGGCGCAGTCGAGATCACCCTCGCGCTGCACCGGGTGATGAAATCGCCGCGGGACCGGATCGTGTGGGACACCGGCCACCAGGCCTATGCCCACAAGCTGCTCACCGGGCGGCACGAGCAGTTCCACACCCTGCGCCAGCTGGAGGGCGTCGGCGGGTTCCCGCGACGCAGCGAGAGCGAGCACGACGTCTTCGACGGCGGCCACGCGGGGACGGGGGTCAGCATCGCCGTCGGCCTTGCGGCCGCGCGGGACCTCCGTCCGCCCGATGACCCGCTCCGGCAGCAGCGGATCGCGGTCTGCGTCGGCGACGCGGCGATCCAGAGCGGCCTGACGCTCGAGGCGCTCAACCATCTCGGGGACGACAAGCATCGCCTCCTGATCGTGCTGAACGACAACGAGATGAGCATCAGCCCGTCCGTCGGGGGGCTCTCGACCCGTCTCAACAAGCTGCGCCTGACGCGCGCCTACCAGGAGACGAAGTCGGCCACCCAGCGGATCCTGCCGCGGATTCCGATCATCGGGCGCCTCCTCTTCAACGCGCTCGGCTGGGCCAAGGAGGGCTTCAAGCGCACGTGGGCGAAGGTCGGCTTCTTCGAGGACATCGGGATCACCTACATCGGGGTCCTCGACGGCCACGATCTCGCCGAGCTGGAGCTCAGCTTCGAGCGTGCGTTTGCGCTGCCGGGGCCGGTGCTGGTCCACGTCAAGACCACCAAGGGGAAGGGCTACGGGCCGGCCGAGATGGACAGCGTCAGCTTCCACGGCGCCAGCCTGCCGCCGATCGACCTGTGCCTGATCGACCCGACCGAGGAGCCGCTGCCCCCGGAGACCGAGCCACGGCTCCGCCCCAAGACCTACACCTCTGCCTTCGCAGAGGAGCTGGTCCGCCTGGCGACCGATGACGACCGCATCTGCGCCATCACCGCCGGTATGCCGACCGGGACCGGCCTCGCCCGCTTCGGTTCGCGCTTCCCGTCGCGCCTCTTCGACGTCGGGATCGCCGAGCAGCACGCGGTCACCATGGCCGCCGGCCTGGCGCTGGGCGGGAAGCGGCCGGTCGTGGCGCTCTACTCGACCTTCAGCCAGCGCGCCTATGACCAGATCGTCCACGACATCTGCCAGAACGACCTGCCGGTGCTGCTGGCGATCGACCGCGCCGGGCTGGTGGGGGAGGACGGCACCAGCCACCAGGGGATGTTCAGCCTCTCCGCGCAACGGGCGCTGCCGAACCTGGTCATCGGCTCACCCAAGGACGAGCAGGAGCTGCGTGACATGGTGGTCACCGCCTTCGCTCACCCCGGGCCGATCAGCCTGCACTACCCGCGCGACCCCGGCGAGGATCTCCCGGACCGCGACGGGACGGCGCTGGAGATCGGCCGCGGCGAGGTGCTGCGAAACGGCGGCGACCTGCTGCTGGTCGGCTTCGGGCCGATCGTGCAGCGCCTGCGCCAGGTGGCCGAGGTACTGGAGCGCGAACACGGCCTGGCGGCAACCGTCGTCAACGCGCGCTGGGCGAAGCCACTCGACGAGGAGCTGATCGCGGCACAGGCCGCGGGCCGCCGGCTGGTGGTGACGGCGGAGGAGAGCGCCGCCATGGGCGGCTTCGGCGACGCGGTGCTGGATGCCCTCAACCGAGCGGGGGTACGCCTCCCGGTCCTGAAGATCGCTTTGGCCGAGGGCTTCGTCCACCACGGGGCCGTCGAGGACCTGCGGCGCCAGCAGCGAATCGACGCTTCGGGGATCCTTGCCCAGATTCGCGAGGCGCTCGCGCTCGAGGCTCCCACCGCCGCGACCTCCGGCGATCCGTCGAGCGCCAGCGCCGCCTGACCGGCGTGACCCGGGTTCGTCTCGACCAGCTCCTCGTCGATCGTGCGATGGCGCCGAGCCGGGCCGCCGCCCAGGCGCTCCTCCTGGCCGGCGAGGTGGAGCTCGTCGGTGCGGGGAGCCGCACCCTCAAGCCGGGGCAGCTGGTGGACTCCGCGGCGGAGCTGTCGGTGGTCGCGCGGCGTCGGTGGGCGTCCCGCGCGGGCGAGAAGCTCGAGGCCGCACTCGACGCGTTCGGAATCGATCCCGCGGGCGGTGCCTGCCTCGATGCCGGCGCCTCGACCGGCGGCTTCACCGATGTCCTCCTCGCCCGTGGCGCGCGGATCGTGTATGCAGTGGACGTCGGCCGCGGCCAGCTGCTCGACCGCCTCGCGCGCGATCCGCGCGTCGTCAGCATGGAGCGCACCAACCTGCGCTCCCTGCGCCATCTCCCCGAGCCGATCGACCTCGCCACGCTCGACCTCTCGTTCATCGCGCTGCGCCTCGTCCTCCCCGCGGTGCGCGACCTGCTCGGGGATGGGGGCCGGGTGATCGGCCTGGTCAAGCCGCAGTTCGAGGCTGGGCGGGACGCCGTCCCCCGCGGCGGCGTGATCCGGGAACCGGCCACCCACCGCGCCGTGCTGCTCCAGTTC
>DASSIB010000039.1:0-12687 GCA_035692365.1 Candidatus Limnocylindria bacterium
CGGCCTTCCGATCCTGACCTGGCTGCTCGTCACCGGCACCTGCTACGCGCCGCTCTTCACCTGATCGCGATGAGGCACCCATGAACCCTGGCATCAGGCAATACCTCGACGAGAACGGGGCAACCTATACGCCCGAAGCGCTCCGCAAGGGCCTCCTGGACGCCGGCTACGATCCCGCCGAGATCGACGCTGCGATGCGGGAATGGCAGGCCCGCCGCACCGGCGGCATCGGTTCGGATGACGTACGCACCTTCGGCCGCTGGGCGATCCTGCTGCACCTCGGCGCACTGGTGGCCACCTTTGTCCTGCTCCTCTTCCTGAAGGGGGTGGGGCAGGCCGGCGTCCTCCTGGTGGGCGTCGGGGTGCTCGCTGTCGCGATGCTGATCGGCTGGGCCATCTCATCGATGATCGGCCGCGCGCTGCTGCGCGGCGGGACGATCGTGGCCCTGATCGTGCCCGCAATCTCGGCGCTGCTGCTTGGTGGCAGCTGCTTTGCCATGCTCAACTCGGTGATCTCCGCCCCGCCGCGCGAGGGGACACTCGACCTCGAGGTCTCCGCGCCCTTCAGCTTCGACGGTTCGGGCGCCGCCGAATGCTACGTCGGGGATGGCACCGTCCAGGTCAACTCCCGGGACCTCGGGACGCTGGAGCGGCGCGCCCTGTACGTGTACCTGTCGTGGTATCCCGAGGATCCGGGCGCGCCCGGACCGGCGGGCGGTACGCAGATCTCGATATCGCGCGCATCGAATTCGGACACCGAAACACCTGAGTCGTGGTCGACGAGCCCCGACACGCAGCTCGTGGTGGAAGCATCTGCCGATGGCCTGATCGGGACGGCCGTGTTCGAGGATCTCGCGCCGGAGGTCGAATTCCCCGACGCTGAGGTCCCCGATCCGATGTCCGGATCGGTGAGCTGGACCTGCGAGTAGCCGACCCACCCGATGCAGCCACCCGGCGGCGACCCGATCCGCGACTACATCCGTGCCAACCTGGCCACCCATACCCAGGAGGCGATCCGCAGCCAGTTGATTGCCGCCGGCCACGCGCCGGAGCGCGTCGATGCGATCTGGAGCGAGGAGTGGCAGGGATTCGCCCTCGAACGATCCGCGGGCAATCTGCGTGCGCTCAGCCTGGGCCTGTACGTGATCGGCGCGATCCTCGGCGGGCTGGGGGCGCTGATGCTCGCTGCCTTTGCCGACAGCTACGGCAACGGCTCGCTGGTTCCCCTCTTCCTCATCGTGTATGCGGTCGGCTACCTCGGCATCGGCTACGCGCTCTCGCGGCTGGTCGGCTGGGGCGTACGGCATTTCCGGCTCGGGGGCTGGCGCACCTTCCTACTGGGAGCCCTGCTCCTCCCCGCCTACGGCGGCCTGATGTTCGGCGGATGCTTCGCCGCCGCCTGGCTGGCGCAGGCCGTCATATGACCGTCGCCCCGCCAGAGAACCGTCGAAACCCCAATTTCGGACCCGATACGATCTCGGGCACCATCAGCTGGACGTGCGAGCAGGAGACCCGCCTTCATGCGGCCTGAAATCGAGACCTACCTCCAGACCAACGGATCCAGGTACACGACCAAGGCCCTGCGGCAGCAGCTCATCCACGCG
Source organism: Candidatus Limnocylindria bacterium (assembly GCA_035692365.1). Classification (GTDB taxonomy): domain Bacteria; phylum Chloroflexota; class Limnocylindria; order QHBO01; family QHBO01; genus CF-167. Next base: position 1,605 of record DASSIB010000039.1, read on the forward strand.
GGGTACGACCCCGCTGAGGTCGATGCCGCGCTTCAGGAGACGGAGGCGGCCCGCGCCCCGCAGTTCGCCGAGACGACCGGCACACGCAGACGGTTCTGGCTGTGGGTCTGGGGCATGAACATTGCCGGCTTGATCGTGGCCACGATCTGGGCGTTCCAGGGGCGGAGCGCAACCTATGCCGGAGCAGTCCCCATCGTGCTCGGCTTCTTCATGCTCATCGGCCTGGCGATCTCGGGGCTCATCGGGCGGAGCATGCTTGCGCGCGGTACGGGGGTGGCCTTGATCGCGCCGGTGATCTTCACGCTGATCCTGACCGGGTCGTGCATGGCGATGTTTGGCCTCCCTTCGGGCCTGAGTACCAGGTCGGGGACGATGGAACTGACGATCGATCCACCGCTGACATTCTCCGGATCGGGCACGGTGGACTGCGAGATCTATTCCGACTACGTCATCCTTTACGCGAACGATCTCGGGTCGATTGGCGACCGAGTCGTGGCGGTCGTCATCGGCACCGGGGCAGTCGATGCACCGCAGGGCGGCGCGCTCCTTGGAATCGACATCGTCAACCAGAGCAGCGGGGAGGGGTCGAGTTACGGGCAGAGAGAGTTTCCGATGGATGGGGCCGCGAATGGGGTGTCGGGGAGGGTCACCTTCAAGGGGTTCGTGAAGCAGCTGTCGGAGCCAGGCCCTATTGCCGACCCGGATTCAATCAGTGGTACGGTCAGCTGGACGTGTTAGTCGAGCACGGACGCCAACCGACGCGACGTGCATGGAGGCACACATGACCGCCGCGCTTCCGCTCCGCCCCTACACGCCGTTGCGGATGGTCCTGACCGTCTGCGGCCAGTGCTTCACCGACGACCCCGACCGCGAGGTCGACTACGGGATGGACATCCTGCAGGGCAACCTGGTGCTGCAGGATGGATCGGTCTACCTTCGCCGGTTTTGCCGCCGAGGCCACGGTGAGGTGGTCAGCCTCTACGACGAGGACCACGGGCTGTGGGAGTACCTCCAGCAGTGGCGCGTGCCGACCCGCGAGATCATCCCCGACACCCCGGACAACGTGATGCCGATCCCGATGGGCTACGCGAACGGTCTCGGCCGCCTCCAGACGCAGCACTCCTGCATCCTGCTGCTCGACGTCACCGAGCACTGCAACCTGAACTGCCCGACCTGCTTCGCCGCCTCCGGGTCCAATGTGGGCCGATATGCCCGGCTCCCCCACATCCTGCGGACGCTCGATGCCTCGATCGAGCGCGAGGGCGGCAAGATCGACGTCCTGATGCTCTCCGGCGGCGAGCCGACGGTGCACCCGGAGATCGTCGAGATCATCCAGGCTGCCGTGGAGCGCAAGGTCACGCGGGTCCTCCTCAACACCAACGGGATCCGGATCACCAAGGACGACCGATTCCTGGCGGCGCTCCACAAGCTGCGCGACCGGCTCGAGGTCTACCTCCAGTTCGACGGCTTCGACCTGGAGACCCACCTCTTCCACCGCGGCGAGGACCTGCGCGCGATGAAGGCGGAGGCGGTCAAGCGCCTGACCGAGGCCCGCATCTTCACGACCCTCACCATGGTCGTGGCGCAGGGCGTGAACGACCACGAGATCGGCGCGGTCGCCGACTTCGCATTCGACACCGACTACATCGCCGGGGTGGCCTACCAGCCGGTCTTCGGCTCCGGCCGCGCCAACCCGATCGACCCGATGAACCGCATGACCACCACCGGCGTCCTGAAGCGCCTCGGGCCGCAGACCAACGGCCGGGCGGCGGCCGATGACTTCATCGCGCTGCCGTGCAGCCACCCTGACTGCTGCGCCATCACCTACTTCGTGAAGGAGGACAACGGGGTGCATCGGTCCATCCCGAAGCTGGTGGGGATCGACCGGCTGAAGGACAACCTCTCGGTCGTCGGCAATCGGATCGCCGCGGACGACCAGCTGTGGGATTCGCTGATCGGGATGATGAGCGAGACGACCACCATCAGCCGGCCGGAGCTGATCGACTACATCATCAACATCTGCGAGGCCTGTGACATCGGCATCGGCGGCTTCATGAAGGACATCGGCCGCTATCTCGTCAAGGGCGAGCGCGCCGCCGAGCTGGTCGCCCTGCGAACCAAGCGCCTCAGCGTGAAGTCGTTCATGGACGCGTGGACCATGAACATCGAGCGCCTCCAGCAATGCTGCGTGCACGTCGGCTCCACCGACGGCGAGGAGGATCCGGTGCGCATCCCGTTCTGCGCGCGGCAGCTGTTCGGCAACCTGCGGCGACGCACCTCGGCCGGGCAGGTGGCCGCGCGCCAGCTGGTGGAGCTGGACAGCCTGGTGGCCCGGACATGAGCGCCGAGACCCCGGCCCTCGACCCGATCAAGGCCTGGCTCGCCGCGCGGCCGCCGCTGACCCGCGCCCAGAAGTACGACCGCCTTGCGTTCACCTTCTGCAAGATGGGGACCGTGGGGCTGATCGCCTGGGTCGTCACCCCGGCGATCTTTGTCCTCGGTGTCGCCCTGGTAGCGATCTACCTGTACGGGAGGGCCGTCGCCCTTGGCATCACCCGCAGCCAATGCATCCTGCGCCGGCCGCTGCTGATCATGGGCTTCTGGGCCGCGGTCGCCGCGGCCGACGCCACCTGGCTCCTCGTCCTGCGCTGAGGCGCTACAGGATCCCGCGATCCTCGAAGGCCTGCCGCACCTTCATGGCAGCCCCGTTGCCGTAGAGCGCCTGAGCCGCAGCGACCGTCCGGTTGGCCAGGTCGATCATGGTCGTCCCGGTCCAGTCGAACTGCGCCATCAGGATCGCGGTGTCGGCCTTCACGTTGCCGAGCGATCCGCGGATCTGCCACAGCGCCTGGGACCAGATCGTGCCGTCGTGGTGGACGCGCCCATTCAGGTCGTCGGGATAGCTCAGGTTGGCGTCCAGGCGGCGCAGGCAGTGCACCGGACCGGCGGTGTAGCTGATCGAGTCCCACTCGGCGATGCATTCCGGATCCGGCTGCGCCCCGGCAATGGCCGCGCTGACGGTGGCGGCCCAGTAGTCGCCGAACCCCTCGCTGATGGCGCCCGCCTCGGTCGAGCCGAAGAAGGTGGCGGACTGGCTGAAGTGGATCTGGTGGCCGTACTCGTGGAGGATGACCTCCGCGTCCTCGGCGTCATCGACGCCGCCCTTGCCGAAGACCATCTGGTCCTTGGGGGCGTCGGAGGCGAATGAGTTGTCGACGCCCCACTGGTCGATGCGCACCGCCTGTGAGTCCTCATTGATCCCCCGGAAGGGGCCGCCACCACCGAAACCGAGCGACTGCAGGTAGAGCTGCGATTGCGTGACCCAGTAGTACGCCATCACCTGCTCGAAGCGCTCGTCGTGCCGGGTGTAGTCATAGGTGCCATCGGTCTCGAATGCGCCTGACTTTGTCGAGTTGACGACGCAGGCCCACGCGCCGCACAGCGAGCCGGAGCCGTCCAGGTTGGTGAGGAGGACGCGGACCCGTTCGTCGTTGAGCGCCGCGTAGTCGGCATCCTTCTGGTCCGTCAGCGCGAGGTTGCCGCTGGTCACGACCGGGTTGGGGTTGAAGACGAGCCCCGATGCGGTGATCCCGCCGCCGTTGATAGGGGCGGCCGATGCCGTGGCCGGCGTCATCGCGAGCACCGACGTCGCAACCAGGATGATGACCGCGCGCACGGATCGGGATCGGGGCATTGGAACTCCTTCAGGGCGACTCTGGTGGAGGGTCGACGGTACGCGCGTCCACGCGAGGTCGTCAAACAGGCTGGGCCGATAGCGGTGCTCTCCCGCACCTGGCGGCGAGGGTCTTCCGCAACCGGGCCGTGAGGCCGTATGCTCCGCGCCTAACCACGGAGGAGCGCCGGTGGCCCGCGACGAGAAGCTCGAACTGCTGCACAGCGTCCCGATCTTTGCTCGGTTCGACCACAAGCACCTGGAACGCCTCGGCATGCTGACGGAGGAGGTGGACGTCCCCGCCGGCAAGGTCCTGATCCGGCAGGGAGACCTCGGTGACGACCTGATGATCCTCGTGAAGGGCCTGGTCGCCGTGGAGCGGGACGGGGAGAACGTCAACAAGCTCGGTCCCGGCGAGTTCTTCGGCGAGATCGCGCTCATCGAGCGGGGGCCCCGCACCGCGACCGTCACCGCCGAGACCCCCTGCCGGCTGCTGGTCCTCAACCACCGCAGCTTCCACGCGCTGATGGAGGAGTTCCCCGAAGTGGCGGCCTCCGTCCTGCTGACCCTTGCTCACCGGCTGCGCAGCCTCGAGTCCGGCGCCGTCCACTGAGACCGCCCCCTAGCTGAGTGGCAGCTGCCCCGAGGCGATGGCGACCGCGAGCGCCAGCGCGGCCTGGGCGAAGGAGGCCACCACGTCGACATTGACGTTCGCCACCGTGTCGCAGGCGAGGTGGTAGCAGGCGTCCATGGGCGCATCGGCCGTCCCGCCGAATGCGGCGGCCTGTGCAGCGGTCTTTGGCTCGGTGGCGCCGCTGAAGATCCCGCCGGTGGGGATCCCCACCGCTTCGAACGAGGCATGGTCGCTGGAGCCGCCGACGTCGTACGCCTCGGCTCCGATGCCGGCCTCTTCCAGGAAGCTGACCAGGAAGTCGGTGATCTGGTCGGACCCGGGGGCCGCCGACGAGGAGTCGTAGACGAACGGGACGTAGTTTGGCGAGCCGAGCATGTCGAAGTTCAGATAGGCGCTGATCTCCGCCCGCTCCGCTGAGCGGAGCGCCTCGGTCCATTGGCGCGAGCCGAGGAGGGCGAACTCCTCACCCGCCCAGAACGCGAACCGGACCCGGACCGACGGATGCTCCTCGGCGAGGACGCGAGCCACCTCGAGCAGCGCCGCGACGCCCGAGCCGTTGTCGTTGATGCCGGGGCCGTCGTGCACCGAATCGAGGTGGCCGCCAAGCATCACCACGTCCTCGGCCACGGCATGCGACTCGGCGATGACGTTCCGGACCGTCGCAGTCCCGATGACGGTGTGGACGCTGATGGTCACCTGCAGGCGCGCCGCGGCTGCGTCCCGTAGCGCGTCACCCACCTCGGCCGAGGCGGAGAGCGCCGGTATATCCATGCCATCCGGGAAGAGGAGGGTCGGGCGGCGGACGCTCCCCTTCGACCACTGTGGATACGGGGTTATGAGCGCCACCGCGCCCGCGGCGACTGCGTTCAAGACCGCGTCGCGCCGGAAGCAGGGGCCTGGCGGCGCCAGGGCGATCGCTCCGCGCGGGAACTCGGCGAAGTCCGACGCGTCGCAGCCACCGCTCCCTTCTGTCTCCTCGCCCACCTCCACGATCCTGGCAGTGAGATCACCGGGCGCCGAATAGATCATGGCGTGGAAGTCCGGGCCGGCGGCGAAGGAGGCGCCACCGGAGCCGATGCTGAGGGTCGCCCCCGGCTCCTCGGTGAAGGTCGCCATCTCGAACGCCGGTGTCTGCACCGCGTACCCGAGGTCTCGCAGCTTTCCAGCCACATGCTCGACCGACGCCTCGTAGCCGGGCGTGCCTGCCGTCCGCACGCCGCCGTTCGCCTCTGCGATGGCCTCGAGCGCCTCGAGATCGTTCCGAATCCCGGTGGCGTCGATCCGCCCCAGCGGACCGATGGAGGCACCACCGGACGCGCTCGGGTTCGCGGTCGGTGAGGCGGTGCTGATCGGGCCGCAGGCGGCCAGCAGCACGCCGAGCGCCATGGCCAGGCGGGCGAAGCGGGGCATCTGTCCGGTAGGCATCTGCCTTCGATACGGCTCCAGGCTGAGGAATGTTCGACGCGAATGGCTGTGATGAAGCTGTGACGTAGTGCGCGCGGCCCAGCGCATCGGGCGCAAGGCGGGCGAAGCCATTGTCGATGGCGTCCACGCCACCACCGCGAACGAGGAGAACCATCATGGACCAGCTGAAGGAAGCCGGCCGCGAGATCGAGACCGAGACCAAGAAGGGGATGCGTGAGCTCGATGGCCACGACCTCGGTGACGACATCGGCAATGCCGGCGACGAGATCAAGAAGGACCTCGGCAACCTCGGCGACGACGTGCGCCGCGAGGGTCGCGAGGTCGGGCGCGAGCTTGACGAGAAGGTTGACGACGCGACCCGCTGAACCTGCGTAACGAAGGGCCCTCGAGCCGTCACGGTCCGAGGGCCCTTCCCTGCAACGCGGTTGTTAGCCCCACCGGGCCGGCAGCAGACCTTCCGTGAGAGGCGCGTCCGTAGGGTTGAGGTCAACGGCGGCACGGGCATGGAGCCGCACGCTCAACAACTCAGAGGTACCGATCAATGCTCTGGACAATCTTCGTCATCGTGCTGGTGCTCTGGCTACTCGGTCTCATCGGATCGGTTGGCGGAGCCCTCATCCACCTGCTCCTGCTGGTGGCAGGCGTGATCCTGGTGGTCGAGCTTCTGTCGGGCCGTCGAACCGTCTGACGATCCCGATCATGGACGCCAGGGGGGCTGGCGAGCAGACCAACGCCCAAGAGGAAGGAGCCGGCACATGTGCCTGACCTGCGGCTGTGGCGACGCCCACAGGGTGATGGGTCACAACCTGACCTACGAGGACATCCGGGAGATTGCCGTCGAGAATGAGCGCACCGTGGACGAGACGCTGAGCATCCTGGCCACCACGGCCGCGGCGGATCGCAGCGACCACCAGCAGGAATACGATCAGCCCTGGGACACCGGGAAGTCGTAGGCCGCCGGCTCTCGACCCTGGTCCCGTCGGATGCTAATCTCCTGCTCGCCGGATCCCGCGATCCGGGTCCGCGAGCGGGAGTAACTCAGTTGGCAGAGTGTCTGCTTCCCAAGCAGAATGTCGCGGGTTCGAATCCCGTCTCCCGCTCCACCTCACCCCCCTCCGCGACGAACGTTGGCAGGCCCACCTAGGCCGCGTACATCCGCCCCAATGGATCGGCCGAGAGCAGCTCAAGGTCGATCGGGTCAAGGTTCACGAGCGGGTACGGCGGGGAGAGCAGGTAGCCCTGCCCGGCCGCGAAGCCGAGTGAGCGGACCACCTCGAGCTGCTCCCGCGTCTCGATCCCCTCTGCCACGAGGATCATGTGTCCACGGTCGGTGAGGTCGCGCAGCGCCTGGAGCACCGCATGGGTCGATTCGCGCAGCACCCCGCCCTGGACCAGTGACAGGTCGACCTTGATGATGTCGAACTGGACCTCGCTCAGCAGCCGGAGGCCGGCGTGCCCGGCACCGACGTCGTCGGCAGCGATCCGCATCCCCGCCGACCGACAGGCCGCGAGGTTGATACGCAGGCGATCGAGGTCCTCGATCCCCTCGCGCTCGGTGAGCTCCAGGACGACGCAACGCGGGTCGATCCCGTGCGGCGCGAGCCGGCTGAGGAGGTCGGAGACACGGAACTGCTCGGTCTCGAGGGTGCGCGGCGAGACGTTGAGGCTCAGGTACTCGGTCGTCACCTCGCGTGGCGCGCTGGCGGCCACGACCTCCACGCACGCCATGTCGAGCTCCACCGTGCGATCGGTCGTCTCCGCCGCCACGAAGAGGCTCTCCGCGCCGTGGAACCCCGCGCTCTCGACCGGCCTGACCAGTCCCTCGAAGCCTACGGGCCGGCCCGTCTGCAAATCGTAGATCGGCTGGAAGACCGCCGCCAGCAGATGCTCCTGCGCGACGTGGGCCACCGCCGCGGCCAGCTCCGGCGTGGAGCGTGTGTCGTCGGCGGCGCCGTGACGCTCCGGGTCGAAGACCTGCACATCGGTCCGTCCATGGCGCTTCGACCAGTAGAGGGCGGCATCGGCCTGGCGCCGGAGGCGGCCGCTGTCGGTGCTGAGCTCGGGGAAGGTCGAAATGCCCGCAGAGAACGAGAACGCCGGCATTCCGGGTCGGACGCTCTCACCTCCAAGCGCATTCGCCAGCAGTCGGCGAACGATGATGTGCGCGCTCTCGGCATCGGTATGTGGCATGAGGATGGCGAACTCGTCGCCGCCGACCCGGAAGCCGCGATCGGCGACGCGGACGCTGGTCGCGACCAGGCGACCCATCGAGGCCAGCAGGCTGTCGCCGCCCGCGTGCCCGTGCTCGTCGTTGACGCGCTTCAGGTCGTCGAGGTCGATGAGCGTCAGCGCCAGCGAGTAGCCGTGACGGCGCGCCTCCTCGATCTGTCGCGCGAGCTCCTCCTGGAAGGCTCGATGGTTGCCGAGGTTCGTCAGGGGATCACGCAGGGCATCGATGCGCGCCATGTTGTAGAGGCCGTGCAGCTGGTCGCCGATCTGCGCCAGCTGCTCGGCCGGCTCGAGCATGAAGCGCGCGAGCCGGGCAAGGACCAGCGGGAGCACGATCGCGGCCACCGCCAGGGGGAGCAGTGCGATCAGCTCGGCGCCCGCCGGGACGCCGCTCACGATCTCGCCGAGCGCCACCAGTCCGGTGGTCATGACCAGGATGCCGGCCATCGACCAGAGAATCCGCGAGCGCGCACGCTGCAGGCGCACGGAGCCCGTGCTGTCGGGGTCGGAGGTCAGATAGTCCGCAGTGAGGTTCACGGATGGCCTCGATGAAATGAACACGCCGTGTGTACCCGACTCTGACCGCCGACGGTACTCACCGAAAGTACCGCCGCCGTTCGCGGTGATCTCAGCAGTCCCGCACGCCACTGCCGAACCCGTACTCGGGCGTACTTCTGGTTCATGTACCCCCTTCGGTGTGAGGCGTACGTTGCAGCCCGGTTCACCTGAATTCGCACCAGGAGGGCAATCGCAATCCTTCGGCGCCTCGCGCTTTCCCTCGCGATCGTCGCGAACCTGGTGGTCACTACGGCCACGTGGGGCGCTGGCCCGTGCTCGGGCCCGGCGCACACCCCCCTCCTCAGCAACGGACGCGCCTCGCCCGCGAGCGGGACCACGGCTACATCCTTCACCTTCACGGTGACCTACGCCGACACGAAGGGCTGTGCCCCGAACTGGGTCAGGGTCACGATCGCCGGGGTCGGGGTCTACCCGATGAGCGGCAACGGCACCAGCTACGACACTGGGGTGACCTTCACCAGGACGATGCAGCTGCCAGTGGGCACGCATGCCTACTCGTTTGCAGCCAACAGCGGCGATCCCGGCGCACAGGAGACGACCGCGCTCACATCGGTGAGCCCGCCAAACGTCGCCGTCACCGCACCTCCCACCCCGCCCCCGCCGCAGCCGACGCCGCGGCCCACGCCAAGGCCAACGGCCGTGCCCACGCCGATCCCTACCGTGCCGGCGACACCGATGCCGACCAGTGTCCCCAGTGCGATTCCCTCCAGCGCCGCGGCGGTCCCATCGCCGTCGATCGCGGCGGGAAGCCCCGGCGCATCATCGCCGGGGGCCGTGGCCAGCCAGGACCAGGGTCAGGCGCCCGGGGCGTCTCCGAGCGATCCAGGCGGCGCGGCTGGCTTTGTCACCACGGATCGACTGGGGTCGTTCCCGCTGCTGATGGGCGCGTGGGCCACCGCCACCGCCGGTGGCCTTGCGCTCTTCCTCCTGCTGGCTCCGCGACGCCGAACCCAGAGCGAGCCAGCCTTGGCCGTCGCCGGGCACGGTCCGACGACACCCGAAGCGGAAGCCGCTCCCGACCCGGCGCAGGTGGTCCAGCAGTCGGACCACGTCCCGTCGAACGAGGTCAACATACCGCGCTGGCTGCGGCCGTCGGTGCAGGCGGCTCGCCAGGGAGCGCGGTCGAATACCCGAAGGTTCGAGGACTCCTAGCCAGCCGCCCGCGTGCTTCGATCAGTTGACCGTGAAGTCGGTCCGCATCCCTTCGTGGTAGTGCGCCTCGTCCTCTTCCTCAGAGTAGATGTTGCAGATCAGGGCGTACTTGCCTGCGGCGAGGGTCAGCGTGAGCGTGTCAGACGCTCCGACCGCGATGTCCTCGATCTCGCCCTCGACAGTCATGCCCCCACCTTCCTCGTCGACCTTGCCAGTCGAATCGGTGGGAAGGTCGCCGGGCGCGAGGTCGGTCTTGATGACCACGAACTCGTGCACATCGGCCGGACCGTTGTTCGTCACCTCGAAGGTGATCGACCCGGCGGGAAGCTCGGCCTTGTCGCGCTGCACCGACCATTCCGACAGCGTCACCTTGACGGTACCGCCTCCGGCGGCGCTGCAGCCAGCCACGAGGATCAGGGCGATTGTCGTGAGGATGACGGGCCCAAGGCGTCGCGCGCGTCGGGTCGCGGGAATCTGACCGATGGTGCTCATGGTTCCTCTCTCCTGTGGATTGTCCATGGCGCTGCCCTCGGATGGCGTGCCCGTGCCAAATCCTAGACCGTCGTGGTCGCCGCGAAAAGGGGCAGTTTCGGACGGCGGTACCCGGCGCATCGTGCGCCGGCATCGGCTACCGTGCCTGCGTGATCGCACGTTCCTGGCTGGCCCTTGCCGCTCTCGCCGTGCTCCAGGTCGCCTGCTCCCCCCAGGGTTCGCCGCTGGCGAGCGAGTCCGCCCCGCCGCGCTCGAGCGAAGTCGCGAGCTCCAGCGGCAGCGACGTCCCTTCGCCATCCACCGCGCCCGCCGGCTGGGCGCAGCTGACGACCGATGCCGCGCCAGCGGCCCGGGAGGACCACACCTGGACCATCACCCCCGATGGCGCGACCGCCTATCTCTTCGGCGGCCGCGATGGCAGTGCCCTCCTCGGTGACCTCTGGGCGTACGACCTGGCGACCGATGCCTGGAGCCAGATCTCGGACGCGGGCAATGGCCCCCAGCCCCGGTTCGGGCACAACGCAGCCTGGGCACCGGGCATCGGCCTGGTGATCTTTGCGGGCCAGGCGGGATCCGATTTCTTCAACGACCTGTGGGCCTACGATCCCAGCTCCAACGCCTGGCGCCAGCTACCCGCCACCGGCGCCATCCCGGTCTCCCGATACGGCAGCTGCGCCGCCATCGGCCCCGATGGCCGGCTGTGGATCAGCCACGGATTCACGAGCGAGGGGCAGCGCTTCGCCGATACGCGAGCCTTCGACTTCGAGACCGGCGCCTGGACCGATGAGACGCCCGTGGGCGAGGCTCCGATCCGCCGCTGCCTGCACGCCTGCTGGTGGACCGGCGACGACGAGCTGGTGCTGTACGGGGGGCAGACGACCGGCACCGCAGCCCTCGGC
>DASSIB010000040.1:0-14039 GCA_035692365.1 Candidatus Limnocylindria bacterium
GATGGGCGGAATCCTGGGCAAGGTGATCCTGCCGCTCTTTGGATCGCCGATCGCCGGCTTCGCCATCGGCTTCGCCTTGATGGTTGCCATCTTCCATCTGTTCCGGCGCGCCCACCCGAAGACCATGAACGACCGGTTCCGGCGTCTGCAGGTGATCTCGGCCGCGTACATGGCCTTCAGCCACGGCAGCAATGATGCGCAGAAGACGATGGGGGTGATGACCCTGGCGCTCGTTTCGGCGGGCGTCCTGACCGAGTTCACAGTGCCGCTATGGGTCATCATCCTGGCAGCGAGCGCCATCTCGCTCGGGACGGCGGCGGGCGGCTGGCGAATCATCCGCACCATGGGCAGCAAGGTCGTGAAGCTCGACCCGGTTCACGGCTTCGCGGCCGAGACCACTGCAGCCAGCGTGATCTTCGGTGCCTCGATCCTCGGCATGCCGGTCAGCACCACCCACGTGATCTCGAGCGCCATTCTGGGCGTCGGTTCATCTGACCGGTTCCGTGCAGTGCATTGGGGGGTCGCGCGCCGGATCGGGATTGCGTGGGTGCTCACCCTGCCTGCATCGGGGCTCATTGCCGCACTGTCGTACGTGCTGCTGCACCCGATCCTGGGCTGATCGCCTCGCGGTCAGCTGAAGAAGATGAACCGCACCCCCACGATGACGAGCAACACGCCGAAGGCGCGCTGTACCACCTCCACCGGCAGCGAGATGCCGAGCCGCGCGCCGAGATAGGCGCCAAGCAGGAGGCCAACCGCAAGGACCGCCGCGAACCCGAGGTTGACGAACTCGCCTCGCCAGTACTCGAGCGCTCCGAGCGCACCGACCGGCAGGAGCAGGGCGGCCAGCGACGTGCCGGCCGCCTGGGTGATGGTCAGCCCGACCAGCACCATGAGCAGGGGCACGATGACGATGCCGCCCCCAATCCCGAAGAGGCCCGACAGGACGCCGGCCACCAGGCCGATCCCGCCGACGATCACCAGTTGCAGCATGCCGCCTCCACCTTGCGCTGGCCCATCACGAACGAGGCGAGGATACACAGGCGGATATTTCACGCGGCCTTGATGTGCCGATAAGGATGAGTTAAGGGCCTGCGGGGATCCTCCAGACGTACCAATGTCCATGTTGGAGGAATCCGTTGACCCATTTCGCACGAGTTCGGCCCGCCCTGGCCGGGATCCTGGCCGGAGCCGCGCTGCTGGCCGCCTGCTCGAATACCGGATCCCCGGCTGGATCCGCAGTGACCGGCACGCTCACGATCTCGGGTTCGTCCACGGTCGAGCCGATCACCAGCCTCGTGGCCGAGGACTTCCAGGCGCTGAATCCCGATGTCGAGTACACCGTCGACGGGCCTGGCACCGGTGACGGCTTCGCGCTGTTCTGCAACGGCGAGACCGACATCAGCGACGCTTCGCGCGCCATCAAGGACGAGGAGGCCGCGGCCTGCGCCGACAAGGGCATCCACTACGTCGAGCTGAAGGTCGCCATCGACGGCCTGAGCGTCATCACCTCCCCGGCAAATGATGCGGTCAGCTGCCTGAGCTTCCTGGACCTCTACGCGCTGCTGGGCCCCGAGTCGCAGGGCTTCGACAGGTGGTCCGATGCCAACGGCCTGGCCGGTGAGCTCGCCAGCCTCGAGGGCTTCGGCGATTCCCACGCGCCATACCCGGACGCGGCGCTCGAGGTGACGGCCCCTGGTGAGGAATCGGGCACCTACGACTCGTTCGTGGAATTCGCGATCGCCAAGATAGCCGGCGAGCGCGAGCAGGATGCCGTCACGAACCCGGATTACGTCGCCTCGGGTGACGACAACGTGATCATCGAGGGGATCTCGGACTCCGACGGCTCGCTGGGCTGGGTCGGGTTCGCCTTCGCCGATGAGAGCTCCGACAGCGTCAAGTCCCTGGAGGTGGATGGTGGCGATGGGTGCGTGGCACCCACGCCGGAGACGATCGCATCGGGCGAGTACCCGATGGCCCGACCACTCTTCATCTACGTCAACACCGACAAGGAAGCGACCAACCCGGCGATCACCGCCTTCGTCGACTACTACCTCTCCGATGCGGGCATGGCCGTCGTCACGGAGGTCGACTACGTCGCCCTGGACGCCGACGAGCTGGCCGCAACGCGGTCGACCTGGGATTCGCGCTAGCTGTCCGTCAGTAGGATGCAGACCCGATGACGAGGCTCTCCACCCTCGACCTGCGCGTTGCCCCGCGACGACGACGACGTGAGCGGATCGTCCGCCTCGCATTCGCCGCGGCGGCCGGGATGACCGTCGTGATCAGCGCGGCGATCGTGCTGTCACTGGTCGGAAACGCGTTGTCGTTCATCGTGAACGTCGACCTGGGCGCGCTCTGGTCCGACGGCTGGTTCCCGCGACGAGGGCACTACGACATCAAGACGATCGTGGCTGGGACGCTGATCATTGCCGGCATTGCGATGCTGGTCGCGGCGCCCCTCGGCATCGCGACCGCGCTGTACCTGTCGGAGTACGCGGGGCGCCGAACCAGGAGCCTGCTGAAGCCGGTGCTCGAGCTGCTGGCGGCAATCCCCTCGGTCGTGCTCGGCTTCTTCGCCCTGACCTGGATCAGCCCGAACGTCATCCAGGCCTTCACCGATGCACCGCTCTTCAGCATGGCGTCGGCCGGCGTCGCGGTCGGGATCCTGGTCACCCCCCTCGTCAGCTCAGTGGCAGAGGACGCGATGCACGCCGTCCCCGACTACCTGCGGGAGGCCTCGTACGGGCTCGGGGCGCGCCGCCGCACGACCAGCATCCGGGTCGTCGTCCCGGCCGCGGTCAGCGGCATCGTGGCGGCCCTGCTGCTGGGCGTGTCGCGGGCGATTGGCGAGACGATGATCGTGGCCATCGCGGCCGGGGCGACCGGCGGGTCGCTGTTCGGTCTCAACCCTCTGGAGCCGGGACAGACGATGACCGCGGCGATGACGGCGCTGGCCATCGGCTCCGACCAGGTCCGGGGTGCCGCGCTCACCTTCGAGAGCCTCTTCTTCGTCGGGATACTGCTCTTCGGAATGACGCTATCGCTGAACCTCGCCAGCGAGGCCTTCGTGCGGCGGGTCCGCAGGCACTACTGATGAGCGCCGCGGCCTCTCCTTCAGCCGGCGACCTGGTGGCGTTGCGCCTCCGCGGGGGCGGGTTTGACTGGCGCAGCTACCTGCTGCACGGCGCGATGCTCCTCGCCATGCTGCTGGCCCTCGGCATCCTCCTGGTCCTGCTGGCCGATATCGCCGTGCGGGCCATCCCCGTGCTGACCGAGCGGCCTCTCGATTTCCTGACCTCCGACCTCTCGTCACGGCCCGCGCGGGCCGGCATCGCCCAGGGACTTGTCGGCTCGCTCCTGCTGGTGGTCTTCGTGGCAGTGCTGGCGCTGCCGATCGGGGTCGCCGCCGCCGTCTACCTGGAGGAGTACGCGCAGGACACCGCCGTGACGCGCTTCGTCCGCACCAACATCCGCAATCTGGCGGGCGTCCCGGCCATCGTCTACGGCCTGCTCGGGCTCGCCGTCTTCGTCACCCTGCTGGGACTGGGCAAGATCCTGATCGTGGGCGGGCTCACGCTCGCGATCCTGGTGCTCCCGATCGTCGTAATCACGACCTCGGAAGCCCTCCGCGCCGTCCCGGCCAGCATCCGCGAAGCTGCGCTGGGGGTTGGCGCGACGCGATGGGAGATGGTGCGCAGCCACGTCCTGCCGTACGCGGCGCCGGGGATCCTGACCGGCACGATCCTGTCCCTTGCGCGTGCATTCGGGGAAACCGCCCCCCTGCTCATGGTCGGCGCGGTGGCCGGCACCTTCAGCGCGCATGGCGGGTTGATCGAGCAGCTGACCGGGCCGTACACCGCCCTGCCGACGATCGTCTTCAACTGGGCCGGGCAGCCCCAGGACGAGTTCCGAGCACTGACCGCCGCCACGATCGTGGTGCTGGTGGCCGTCATCCTCCTCGTCAACGGGACGGCCATCGTGCTGCGCAATCGGTACGATAGGCGCTGGTGATCACGTGACCATCACCGAACAGCGGCCTGCCCTGGAGGTGCGCCCCCGCATGACGCTCGAGACCCCCGAGGCCGGGCCCTCAGCAGTGGCCGATGCCGAGATCGTCTTCGACGTGCAGGGCTTCAACGCCTACTACGGCACGTTCCGGGCGCTGAAGGAGATCACCTTCCAGATCCGGGAGCACCAGATCACGGCGATCATCGGCCCATCCGGCTGCGGCAAGAGCACCCTGCTGCGCGGATTCAACCGCATGAACGACCTCGTCGCGAGCGCGCGGTCCGATGGACGGATCCTGTACCACGGGGTCGACCTGTACGCCCCCGAGGTCGATCCGGTCGAGGTTCGTCGTCGGATCGGGATGGTCTTCCAGAAGCCGAACCCGTTCCCCAAGTCGATCTACGACAACGTGGCCTTCGGACCGCGCGTGGCAGGCTTCAAGGGCAACATGGACGAGCGGGTCGAACAGTCGCTGCGCCGAGCCGCCCTCTGGGACGAGGTGAAGGACAAGCTCGGCACGCCGGGGACGGCCCTCTCCGGTGGCCAGCAGCAGCGCCTCTGCATCGCGCGGGCGATCGCCGTCGAGCCGGACGTGATCCTGATGGACGAGCCGTGCTCCGCACTCGACCCGGTTGCCACGCTGCGGATCGAGGAGCTCATGCACGAGCTGAAGCAGAACTACACGATCGTGATCGTGACCCACAATATGCAGCAGGCCGCGCGGGCCAGCGACGTGACCGCCTTCCTGACCATGGGCGACGATCGCGCTGGCTACCTGGTGGAGATGGACACCACCGACAAAATCTTCACGCGGCCCGAGCATCGGCTCACGGAGGACTACATCACCGGCCGGTTCGGCTAGGAGGCGCGCGATGGAGAAGCTCAGCGGTCAGGCCGGGGCCAGCACCGGCCATGGGCACGAGCGCCTGCGGCCCACCTTCGAGCAGGCTCTCGCGGATCTGAAGGACAACGTGCTGCGCCTGGGCGCGCTGGTCGAGCGTGCCGTGGAGCGCGCCGCGCGGGCGCTCGTCGATCGGGACGTCGAGCTGGCCGACCAGGTGCGCTGGGAGGACGCCGAGGTCAACGAGCTGCAGCGCTCCATCAACCAGGAGATCACCTCGCTGATCGCCCGGCAGGGACCCGTGGCACGCGACGTTCGCGAGCTGCTGGCCCTCTACCACGCCGCGGCCGAGCTGGAGCGGATGGGCGACTACGCGACGAGCATCGCCAAGCTCGCACAGCAGCTCGCCTCCGAGCCGGAGGAGCCGATCTTCCGCCAGATCCCTGAGATGGAGCAGCTGTGCCGGTCGCAGCTGCGTGCTGCGATGCGTGCCCTGGTCGACGTCAGCGAGCAGCAGGCACGCGAGGTGTGCGCCGGCGACGACGAGCTCGACGCGCTCTACAGGAGCGTGTACGAAGACTCGATCGCGCTGATGGAGCGGTCCCCGGATCGGGCGCGGCAGGCGACCCACATGCTCTTCGCGGCACATCACCTGGAACGGCTCGGCGACCGCGTCACCAACATCGGGGAGGACGTGGTCTTCCTGGTCACCGGAGAGATCGAGGACCTGAATCCCTGAGCGACTGGGGTGGTCGGGCATGAAGCGGCGGATCCTGGTGGTCGAGGACGACCGAACGCTGCGCCAGGCACTCGTCTTCAACCTCGAGCGCGAGGGGTACGAGGTTCGCAGCGCCGTCGACGGCGAGCAGGCGCTCGCAGCGGCGCGCGACGGCGGGCTCGACCTGCTGCTGCTCGACCTGATGCTCCCGGGCATGAGCGGGCTCGAGGTCCTGCGCACCATGCGCGCGGAGGGAATCGACACCCCGGTCGTGATCCTCTCCGCCAAGGGCGGCGAGATCGACCGGGTGGTCGGCCTCAAGGTGGGGGCCGATGACTACGTCGCCAAGCCCTTCAGCCGGCCGGAGCTCCTTGCCCGGGTCGAGTCGGTGCTGCGTCGCCAGCGGCGCTCCGAAGCGGCGGAGGACGAGCGGCTGGTCGAGGTGCGCAGCGGGTCGCTTGCGATCGACCTCGGACGTCACCTCGCGACGTTCGACGGGGAGCCGCTGCGCCTCACGACCAAGGAATTTGAGCTGCTCGCCCACCTGGCCGCGCACCCGGGTCGCATCTTCACCCGGGACCAGCTGCTGACGCGGATCTGGCCGTTCGACTTCGGAGGCGACAGCCGCACCGTCGACGTCCACATCAGCTGGCTTCGCTCGAAGCTGCGAGCCCGCGACGGGCACAACTACTTCCGGACGGTCCGCGGCGTCGGCTACGCCTTCGCTCCTCGCGTTGCCGATGAGCGCTGACCCGCGCGACGCGGCCGCCTTCGCCGCGCTGCTGGAACGCACTGCCGGGGACATCCTGCTGATCGTCGATGCGCAGCTCCGCATCGTCCGCGCCGGCGCGGGCGCCGCGGGGCTCGCCGAGCGCTCTGCGGAGGAGCTGATCGGGATGAGCCTGATCGCCGCCTTCGGCTCGGCGCCACTGGATGCCGTGGCGCGGAGCGCCGCGGCGGAGGGCGCGCCGGCGCTCGGCGAGGCGGATCTCGGCCCGCGGGGCGCTCGGGCATTCGCGGTCGACGCGGTGCCGCTCACCGGCGGGGAGTTGGTCGTGTCGCTGCACGAGATCACCGCGCTGCGCCGGGCCGAGCGCGTCCGCCGCGACTTCGTGACGAACATCAGCCACGAGCTGCGCACCCCGCTCGCCTCGGTCAAGCTGCTCGCCGAGACGCTCTCCGCCGGCGCGGTCGAGGACGCAGCCACGGCCGGCCAGTTCGCCCTCCAGATCGAGCGCGAGGTGGACCACCTCGCGCAGCTCGTAGACGAGCTCCTCGACCTCTCCATGATCGAGTCGGGCGAGAGCACGCTGAGGCTCGAGGCGGTCGATCCGGACACGGTGATCGCCGACCTCGCCGAGCGGATCGGCCCGGTCGCCGCCCGTCGCGGGGTCACCGTTCGGCAGGTCGCCGCCCGTGAAACGGGAGCGGCCGTGCAGGCCGATGCGGCACGCCTCGGCCAGGCGCTCCTCAACCTGGCGCACAACGCGGTCAAGTTCAGCCGGGCGGGGGGCGAGGTCCGGCTCGGTTGGGAGCCTTCGACTGTCGGGGTGAGGTTCACCGTCGCCGACGACGGGATCGGCATCTCGGAGGCCCACCAGCAGAGGATCTTCGAGCGCTTCTACAAGGTGGACCGATCCAGGGCGGAGACGGCCGACGACGCCACGCGCGGCGGGAGCGCGGGCCTCGGGCTGGCCATCGTCCGGCACATCGCGGAGGCGCATGGGGGCTCGGTCGGCGTGCGGAGCGTCGAGCGGGAGGGATCCACCTTCTGGATCGAGCTGCCAGCCGCCTGATATAGTTGTCGGGTCAACCATGAGCACACCGAACACGATTCCCGGACCGCGCGACCCACGCCTCGAGACCTGGCGCTCGTTCCTGGTCGCGCATGCCCAGGTTCGCCGCCAGCTCGAGCGGGAGCTGCAGGCCGAGCAGTCGCTCGGCCTCGGCGAGTACGAGGTGCTGCTGCTCCTGGCCCGCGCCGACGACCGACAGCTGCGCATGAGCGAGCTCGCCGATCGCCTCGTCCTGTCGCGCAGCGGCGTGACGCGGCTGGTCGACCGCCTCGAGGCGGATGAGCTCGTGAAGCGCGCGTCCTGCGACACCGACCGGCGCGGCTCGTGGGCGACCCTCACCGGCCGCGGGTATGAGCGCCTGCGGCGCGCAGCCCCCACCCACCTGCGCGGCATCGGCGAGCACTTCCTCGACCGGATTCCCCCTGCGGAGCTCGACGCCCTGCAGCGCACCCTCGACCGGGTGCTCGACGGGGCCTAGCTGCCCGGCATCTCCCCGACCGCCTCTGCACGCAGGCCCCTGACCATGGCGGCGCGCCCATCATCGGGCGCCAGCGCCAGGAACCGATTGAACTCGCGAACTGCCGTCTCGAGGTCTCCACGGCGGAAGGCGATCAAGCCCCGATAGAAGGGGATGTCCGGCTCGTCGGCATCGGCGATGGTGGCGTAGGCATCCGTCGTCGCGCGGGCATCGTCGTAGTAGGCGGTGACGATGTAGGCGTTGATAAGGCGCCGATAGGCGGAGTGATCCTCGGGCTCCAGTGCGAGCAGCACCTGGAGCGCGACGGCCGCGCGCTGGAGATCCTCCGGGCTGCCACCGGCCAGGTAGGCGTCGGCCAGGTCGGAGATGACCTGCGCATCGGCCGGATTCGTCTCGAAGAGGCCAAGCAGGCGCTGGATCTCGGCTTGTCGGTCCGCCTCGTCCTCCAGCGCGTCCGCGAGGGCCTGGTTCACCACCGTGTGCTGGCCGAGGCCGATGGTTCCGGGGAGGGCAAAGCCCACCAGCAGGGCAACCCCGACCAGCGCGCCCAGCGCCGCCACTGACGGCCGCGCGCTGCGGCGTGATGGAGGATTGAGCGGCGGTTCGGTCGCGACCGGCTCGAGCGTCTCCGCGGCGCGCGCCTCGGCATCGGCACGCTCGCGCTCGTACGATGCGTCGTCGAGCGAGCCGGCCCGGCGATCGGCCTCAACATCAAGCAGCGCGTCGAGCGCCACCCGGTGGCGGAGCGCCCGGGCCTCGGCGTCTGGCTGCGTGTCGAATGTGTCCGGGGAGCGGGGACGCAGGAGCGGCCATGCGATCGCTCCGGCGACGGCCAGCCCGATCACCACCAGCAGAGCCCATTGCGCGAGGTCAGGCATCGAGCTGCTCCACCTCTTCGCGGATCCGATCCCGCGCCTGTCCCGGAGGCGAGGCCGCGGGCCCAGCCTCGCCCCGGCCGCGCCCGAGCCACCAGGCGAAGACGCCGACTCCGAGGAGGACGGCCGCCGGCGGGATCCACCACGCGAACGGCGAGCTGGGCGCCAGCAGGATCCACTCCCCGTAGCGGGTCACGAAGTAGGCACGAACCTGCTCCGGTGTCCTTCCGGCGGCGAGCTGCTCGACGATCTGGCGGTGAATGGCGGCCGCCCCAGCCGTCTGCGACTCCGCCACCGAGAGCGCCTGGCAGTCCGGACAGCGCAGCTCCGCCGCGATCTGCCGCGCCTGCTCGACCTGCGTCGGCGGCGCCGACGGGCGGACCAGCTCCAGGACCACCAGCGCCCCGAGCGCCAGCAGCGCTGCGACCGCCACGGGGAGTGCGATCCTTCTCATGGCGCAAGTCCCAGCGCGGCCAGCTGACGGTTGACCTCGTCGCTCGTCAGCGGCCCCACGTGGCGGGCGACGACGATCCCATCGGCATCCACGAAGAAGGTCTCCGGTGGTCCAATCACGCCGTAGTCGATCGAGATATCGCCGTCAGAGTTGAGCAGGTTCGGCCAGCTGACGTGCCCGTAGCGATCCAGGAAGCCGCGCGCGTCGTCCGGGGCGTCGTTGACGAGGACCCCGACCATCTGCAGCTCGTCGCCGTGGCGCGCCGCGAGGTCGAGGAGGACCGGGTGCTCGTCGACGCAGGAGGGGATGCAGTAGCTGGCCCAGAAGTTGACGACCGCGGGCCTTCCGAGCAGGTCGGCGGACGAGAACTCGATACCGTCCAGCGTCGTCCCCGCAAATGCGGGCATCGGCTTGCCGACGAGCGGCGACGGGATGACGCGCGGATCGCTGCCGAGGCCGGTGAAGAGGAGCCAGGCGAGCGGCACCAGCACGACCGGCAAGGCCAGCCAGCGGAGCGAGCGACCGAGCGAAGGTGCGGGCATCGTCAGGCTCCCGCCTGGACGGCCTCGACCGCCCTCCGGCGACGATCGGGCCAGATCGCGAAGAGGGCGCCGAGCGCGACGATCGCGCCGCCCGTCCAGATCCACATCACCAGCGGGTTGATGAATACGCGGATCGTGGCTGCCTCCGAGGAGGTGTCGTAGGCGAGCAGGGTGACGTACAGGTCCTCGCCGAGGGCGGTGCGAACGACCGGCGTGGCGATCGCCGTCTGCGAATTCGGGTAGTCGCGCAGTGCGGTGGCGATCGGTCCGGATTGCGGGCCCGCCAGGGTGAGCTCGGCACGGGTCTCGATGACGCGCGGGTCCGATGCGAGCGGCGCGGTCACCAGCTCGTCATACGTCAGGGTGTACTCCCCCATCGTCAGCGACTCGCCCTGCTGCAGCGTCGCCGTTCGATCGGTGCCGAGAGTGGCGGACACCGCGATCGCCACGGCCATCACGCAGATGCCGACGTGCGCCAGGTAGCCCCCGTATCGGCGCCTGTTGCGGGTGGCCAGCCTGAGCACGGCAAGTGGGGCAGCCTCTCCTCGTGATTTGGCCCGCGACCGCGCACCGCGCACCACCTCGTCGCCCATCACCGCCAGCACGAAGGTCGCCAGCCCCAGGATGCCGAGCGGCGCGGCATCCCGCACGCCGAGCGCCCAGGCGGCAACGACCACGCCGACGCCGGAGAGGATCGGGATCGCGAACCGCTCGCGCACCGTCGCCCACGACGCGCCGCCCCAGGGCAGTGCCGGCCCGACCCCGGCCAGGAAGAGGAGCGCCACGAAGATCGGCGCGTTGACGCGATTGAACCATGGCGCGCCGACGCTGGCTCGCGCCCCGGAGGTCGCCTCGACGAGCACCGGGTAGAGGGTCCCGAAGAGGACCGCGAAGGTGATGCCCAGGAAGAGCACGTTGTTGAAGAGGAAGGCCGATTCGCGGCTCAGCACCGCTCCCGGGGGGCGTCGGTCCCGCAGGTCGGGGAGGCGCCAGATGAGCAATCCCAGCGCCACGCCGAGCGTCAGCAGGATCGCGGAGGCGAACCACGCCCCGATCCCCGAGGTGGTGAAGGCGTGCACGCTGTTCACGATCCCCGACCGGGTCAGGAAGGTCCCGACCAGGGTCAGCACGAAGGTGGCGATCACCAGCGCATGCGTCCAGGTGCGCAGCGTGCCGCGCCGCTCGGCGACCATCGAGGAGTGGATGAAGGCGGTCGCCGTCAGCCACGGCAGCAGCGCCGCGTTCTCGACCGGGTCCCAGGCCCAGTAGCCGCCCCAGCCCAGGACCGCATAGCTCCACCAGGCGCCGGCCACGATCCCCGCGGTGAGGCAGATCCACGGCACCAGGGTCCATCGGCGCACCACCGCCAGCCACTCCTCGTCGGTCCGACGCGTGATGAGCGCGGCCATGCCGAAGGCGAACGGCACCGCCAGCCCGGTGTAACCCAGGTAGAGGAGCGGCGGGTGGAGCCCCATGAACGGGTGGTTCTGCAGCAGCGCGTTCGGCCCGTTTCCCTCGAGGCCGATGGGAGTCACCCGCACGAACGGGTCGCCCGCCCAGACCATCACCGCGAAGAAGAACGCCACCCCGAGCGCGAGTGTCGCCCCCACCCACGGCATCAGGGCGGGGAGGCGAGCGCGGTACCGGTACAGCACGAGGCTCGCCCACCCCGTCGCCAGCAGGGTCCAGAAGAGGATCGAACCCTCGAGGGCGGCCCACAGCGAGATCACCGAGTAGAACGGCGGCGTGGTGGTGGCGTTGTTGCGCGCGACGTAGACGACGCTGAAGTCGTGCGTCAGCAGCGAGACGATCATGGCCACGCAGGCGAGCGCCACCATCCCGACGGCCGCGTACATCGCCCGTCGTCCACTGGCGAGGACGGCGGGATCCCCGCTGCGGCCACCGAGGATGAAGGCGCCGGCGGCGTAGACGGTCGCCGCCAGGCCGATGACGACGGCGATGTGCCCGAGGGTCGGGATCACGTGCCGGGGTCGAAGCCCTGGGTCGGGAGGCCGCCCTCGGACGGGGCGACGTAGTTCTCGTCGTGCTTGACGATCACCTCGTTTGCCTCGAAGAGACCCTCGGCATCGAGCTGGCCCTCGACGACGGCGCCGACGCCCTCGCGAAACGACTGCGTCGGAGCCGTGAGCGCGCGGACGGTGATCTCCGTCGTCCCGTCGGTGAGGATGAAGGTGAGGTCCGGAGCCTCGCCCTCGATGCTTCCCGGCTTCACGAGGCCCCCCAGGCGCACCGTCTCGCCCGAGGGGTCATCGCGGGCGAGGAGCTCGGTTGGGGTGACGTAGTAGACGAGCGCGTTGCCGACGCTGCTGAACGCGACATAGGCGATCACGCCGACCACGATCGCCACGCCGAGCAGGAGGCCCCAACGGCGCCCACGCGGCGGCAGGGGCGCCAGGACCGGGCGAGCCAGGGTCATCGGGCGTCGATGTCGTCGCCGTGCCGCGAGGCGTCGCGTGCGTTGCGCAGCCGGCGCGCAAGCATGGCGGCATACAGGCCGATCCCACCCAGGATCACGCCATAGGCCGCGATCACGAACCCGGCGTCCGTCATCGGGCCAGCTCCTCGAGGACCGCACCGGGTGCCGCCCGCTGTGCGGCCCGCACCAGGCCACGGCGGGCGTCCTCCTCGAGCTGCCACTCGAGCCGCGCCAGCTGGTAGCGCCGGATCAGGAGGTAGACCCAGACCAGGGTGAAGGCGGCGAGCATGGCGAGCAGTGCGAGCACGAACTGCATGGGCGCGCTGGGATTGAGGATCTTCGACGGGTCGCCGATGGTCGGCCCCTGGTGCAGACCGCGCCACCAGATGACGCTGAAGTGGACGATCGGGATGTCGACCGCCGCGATCAGCCCCACCACCGCGGCGCGCGCGGCACGCCGGGCCGGGTCATCGGTCAAGCGGCGCAGGAGCAGGTAGCCGACATAGAGGGCCAGCAGCAGCGCCGTCGTCGTCAGGCGCGGGTCCTCCCACTGCCAGTAGACGCCCCACACCGGCTTGCCCCACATCATTCCGCCCCAGATGGCGAAGGCCGTGAACATGACCCCGACCTCGGCACCGGCCAGGGCGAGCGCGTCGAGGCGCGGGTCGCGCCGGATGAGGTACGCCAGGCCGGCCAGCGCCGTCACCCCGAATGACGCGTACGCCAGCCAGGCGGACGCGACGTGGACGTACATGATCCGCTGTGCGTCGCCCTGGTTGAGGTCGGCCGGCACCACGAAGAGGCCGTTGAAGGCGGCGCCGATGATGGCGGCGAGCGCCACGAACCCCAGGATGCGCGTCTTCATCAGTCCTCCAGCAGGAAGCCGTAGGTGCCGGCCCCGACGACCAGCATGATGACGTCGAACGCGACCAGGAGCTGGATCCAGGACCACAGCTCACCGAGCGGATCGCCACCGAGCGCCGCCACGGTGGCCTTCACGGCCGCCAGGAGGAGGGGCGCCACGATCGGCAGCATCAGGAGCGGCAGCATCACTTCGCGGGCGCGCATCCGGACCGTCAGTCCCGCGTAGGCGGTGCCGATCGCCGCGAAGCCGATGGCGCCCAGCACCACGGCCAGCAGCAGCGGCAGCCAGGCCGCGCCGATCGGGATCGCGTAGAGGATGGCCACCACCGGCAGCAGCAG
This sequence comes from Candidatus Limnocylindria bacterium, assembly GCA_035692365.1. GTDB lineage: Bacteria > Chloroflexota > Limnocylindria > QHBO01 > QHBO01 > CF-167. The sequence goes on from DASSIB010000040.1 coordinate 13,356, forward strand.
CCCGCCCAGCACGAGCATGGCAGCCGCGCCGGCCAGCGCCTTGCCGGCGTAGATGGCGCGACGGTCGACCGGGTAGAGGGCGAGCTGCTCGAACGCTCCGTCGTCGGCCTCGAGCTGGTGGAGGCGCGCCATGGTCAGCAGGCCGCCGAAGACGATCGCCAGCCACAGCAGGCCCGGCGCCGCCTCGGCGAGGCGTCGCGAGTCGGGTCCCAGCGCGAAGCCGAAGAGCAGCAGCACGATCGCCGCGAAGAAGATCGTCGAGCCTGCCGCCTGCCGGCCGCGCAGCTCCGACAGCGCGTCCTTGCGGGCGATCGCCATCGCGACCGCCACGCCGCGCCGCAGGTCGTTCATCGGTCCATCCCGGCCACCGCCACGCGTGGTCGCTGCGACGCGCCAACCGGCCCGGCGCTGACCCCCGCCCCGCTGACCTCCGCCAGCAACCCGCCCTCGAGCCGGACCGTGGCGTCGGCGAGGCTCGCCACGCGCTCGGCCTGGTGCGAGGCGACCATCACCGTCACGCCCGCCTCCTTCCAAAGGCCGATGAGCCGGTCGACGAGCGCCATCCCGTCGCCATCCAATGCGGCGTGGGGCTCGTCCAGGAGCAGCAGGGACGGACGCGCGACGAGCACGCGGGCGAGCGCGAGGCGCTTTCGCATCCCTTCCGAGAAGCCACGGACGCGGTCC
>DASSIB010000041.1:0-9364 GCA_035692365.1 Candidatus Limnocylindria bacterium
ACGAACGGCGTGTCGATCGCCTCGTCCCAGCGGGCCGGGTTGCGCATTGGCCGCGCGTCGAGCCCGGCGCGCCGGTACGCGTTCGGGTCACGGCGCTCGTCGTAGATCTCCGGCATGCCGTAGCGGATGCGGTTGCCCTGCGAGTCGAAGCCGCTCATGTCGATCGCCTCGACCGGGCAGACCTGGGCGCACTGGAAGCAGACCTCGCACTTGTGCTCGCCGAATGGGTCGTAGATCAGGTCGAGCCGGCCACGCCATCGGTCAGGCATGGTTGGGCGCGACTCGGGGTACTGGTTGGTGACCTTGGGCGCCCAGTAGTTGCGCGCGGTCTGGCGCAGCCCCTTGAGGATGCCGAAGCCGGGGATCCTCACAGCTTGAAGACCACCACCACCGCGGCGGTCACCAGCAGGTTGACCATCGCCAGCGGCAGCAGCACCTTCCAGGCGGCGCCCATCAGCTGGTCGACGCGCACCCGCACCAGCGTCACCCGCAGCAGCACCGCCAGGGCCACGAAGAGATAGGTCTTGATGAAGAACCAGACGACGCCGTACAGGGTGCCGACGAAGCCGTCGAGCTGGGCGGGGAAGGGCCATGGCGCCAGCCAGCCGCCGAAGAAGAGGGCGGCCATGATCCCGCTCATGATGAAGAGCGCCACGTACTCGGCGAAGAAGAAGAAGCCGAAGCGCATCCCGGAGTACTCGGTGAAGGGCCCCGCCACCAGCTCGCTGTCGGCCTCGACCATGTCGAACGGTGTGCGGTTGATCTCCGCCAGCGAGGCGATGTAGAAGATCGCCAGGCCAACGGGCTGCCAGATCAGCATCCAGCCGTGCTCGAGCTGCCACTCGATCACCTCGCGGAAGTTGAGCGTCCCGGCCAGGACCACCGCTCCAACCACCGAGAGGGTGAGGGGGATCTCGTAGCTCACCATCTGCGCCGCGCTGCGCAGCCCGCCAAGCAGCGAGTACTTGTTGTAGCTCGCCCAGCCGGCGACCAGCAGCCCGACAACGGAGAGGCCGAGCACCGCGAAGAAGTAGACGATCCCGATGTTGAAGTCCGCGGCGATGGCGCCTGGGGCGAACGGGATCACCAGCATGCTCATGGCGGCGGCCATGTAGACCATCCACGGGGCGAGGGTGAAGGTGGCCCGGTCCGCCTGGTCGGGGATGTGGTCCTCCTTGGCGAGCACCTTGAAGCCGTGGATCGTGCTCTGGAACATCCCCCACGGGCCGACCCGGTTGGGGCCGTAGCGCAGCTGCGCCCCGGCGATGATCTTCAGCTCCATCTGGATCACCACGAACGCGGTCGGCACGGTGAGCAGCAGGATCAGGGTCGTCGCGAGCAGGAATCGGAGGACGCCGAGCAGCAGGTCCATGGCTACTTGTCGACCCCGCCCATCACCGGGTCGAAGCTGGCCATCACCGCCATCGTGTCGGCGATCAGGCGCCCGGGCATCAGCTTGGGGATCGCCTGCAGGCTGACGAAGCTCGGGTCGCGCATCCGGAACCGATACGGGGTCGGGCCGCCGTCGCTGATGGCGTAGACGCTGTACAGGCCGCGCGGCGACTCGATCGCGGCGTAGGCGCGTCCCGGCTTGGGCCGGATGATGCCGGGCACCTGGGCCTGCACCGGGCCGTGCGGCATCTTGTCGATGATCTGGTCGATCAGGTGGATGCTCTGCTTGACCTCGGCGAGGCGCTGCAGGTAGCGAGCGTTCGAGTCGCCACCGGCCTGGGTGATCACCTCGAACTCGAGCTCGGGGTAGATCGAGTAGGGATGCGCCTTGCGCACATCGAAGGCGACCCCCGATGCGCGCAGGTTCGGGCCGGAAACCCCGAGCGCGATCGCGTCCTTGCCGGAGAGGGTCCCCATCCCGATCGTCCGCGCCCGGAAGACCTCGTTGTCGGTCATGACGCGCTCGCTCATCTCGACGTTCTTGAGGACGTTTCCGCGCCAGGTGCCGAGGCGGGAGAGGAACTCGTCGTTCGTGTCCCAGTTGACGCCGCCCACCCGGAAGAAGTTGAAGAGCATCCGCTGGCCGCTGATCGCCGAGAGCATGTCGACGATCTCGTCGCGATTGATGAAGCCGTAGAGGATCGGGGTGATGCCGCCCATGTCGAGCGCCAGGAAGCCCATCATCAGGCTGTGGCTGAAGATGCGGTTCAGCTCCACCACCAGTGCCCGGATGTACTCGGCCCGCCGCGGCGGAGTGATGCCGTAGAGCTTCTCGAAGGCGATCGCCGGCGCGTGCTCGTTGTGCATCGTGGAGAGGTAGTCCATCGGGTCGACGTAGGTCAGGACCGTGGTGTAGGTCGCCTCTTCGCACAGCTTCTCGATGCCGCGGTGCAGGTAGCCGAGCACCGGGTCGATGTCCGTGACCACTTCGCCGCGGACTTTCACGACGAGGCGCATCACCCCGTGGGTCGACGGATGCTGCGGGCCCATGTTGACCAGCATCTCGCCCTCTTCGAGGGTGTACACCTGACGCTCACGCTCGGTCTGAGGCGGCAGCTCCGGCAGCCCGACCGACTCGAACCCGGCGTACTCGCCAGCGGGAGTGGTCCGCTGCGCGGCGAGGCCCGCCACCCGGCGCAGGCGCGCCTCCTCGGCACGGTCGAGGTCGATCGGGTCGGGGATCTTCACTTCGCTGGTCACGACTCGCCCTCGGCGTTGGCCAGGACGCCAGGCCCCAGCTCGTCGGAGAGTCGGGACAGGTCCCAGGTCTCGGGGCGCTCGAGGGGGCGCACCCCCGCCGCCGAGGAGTCGGCGGCGTCATCGGGGAGGAGGAAGTCCTTGCGCTGCGGGAAGCTGCGGTAATCGGGCGACATGTAGATCCGGCGCAGGTCGCGGTTCCCGTCGAAGAGGATCCCCATCATGTCGTACATCTCGCGCTCGTGGAACATCGCTCCCTCCCACAGCCCGGTGATGGTCGGCACGTGCGGATCGGCGCGGTTCACGCGCGCACGGACACGGAGCCAGGCGGGGTGCCGGTCCGAATAGAGGTGGTAGACCACCTCGAAGTGCTCGGTCGGGCCGTAGTCCACCGCGGCGGCATCGGCGAGGAAGAAGAAGTTGAGCTCGGGGTCGTCGCGGAGCACCTGGAGCACCGCGACGTTTCGGTCACCGGAGATCGAGACCTCGACGGTGTCCTCGTCGGTCCACATCCCGGCGGCGAGGTCGGGGAAGCGATCGTGCAGGAGCCGGACCAGGGCTCCCGCCTTGGCCGGCGCGGTCAGCGCACGTCTCCTTCCCAGTCGATGCGCTGCACCCCGCGATCGACGTAGGTCGGCCACTCGCCGCGCCGCTGCTTGACCAGCTCCTGGAGCTTCATCATTCCGTAGATCAGCCCTTCCGGACGGGGCGGGCAGCCGGGGACGTAGACGTCCACCGGCATCACCCGGTCGACCCCCTGCACCACGCTGTAGCTGCGCTTGAAGCGGCCGCCGGAGGTCGTGCAGGTGCCCATCGCCACGCACCACTTCGGCTCGGGCATCTGCTCCCAGAGGCGCACCAGCGGGCCGGCCATCTTGGTGGTCAGGGTGCCGGCCACGATCAGGACATCGGCCTGCCGCGGCGAGGCGCGGAACGGGAACATCCCGAACCGGTCGATGTCGTTCTTGCTGGTGGCCGTGCTCATCATCTCGATCGCGCAGCAGCTCAGTCCCGACAGCAGCGGCCAGAGCGAGTTGGCGCGGATCAGGTCGAGGACGATGTCCGCCCGGGTCGGGATCACCTCCAGGAGGCCGTGGAAGCCTCCCTGCGGGTGCTCCTCCATCCCGAACTCGCCAAGCAGCTGGTCGTCGCCGGCCTGATCGGGGATGACGATCGGTGGGGTGGCGCCAGTCAGGACGCGCTCCGCCTCGGCGGGCGTGGGCAGCTCGATCTTGTCGGGGGTCGTGGTGGGGGTCTTCAGCGCCACTTCAGGTCACCCTTTCGCCAGGCATACAGCTCTCCGAAGAGGAGGATCCCCAGGAAGACGCCAATCAGCACGATCCCCTGCACGTCCACCGCCCGGACCACGACCGCCCACAGGTAGACGAAGACGATCTCCACGTCGAAGGCCACGAAGAGGAGCGCGTAGAGGTAGAAGGCGAGCCCGAAGCGGGACCAGGTGTCGCCGATGGTGTCGATCCCGCACTCGTAGGGAAGCCCCTTCTGGGGCGTCCGCCGGCGGTGCGTGATCAGCCACGAGAAGAGGATCGTCCCGAAGACGAAGATCGACGCGGCGATGGCGAAGCCGATGACGTAGAGCAGTCCGGTCTGATCCATGCCAGCTCCGTGGTTGCTCGGGCGCAGGACCCGGGGGTCCCGCACGGTTGGTGCTCGATGGACAGACAACCCACGCTCATTGCGATGGGCGCCTCACCGACAGTCTACCAGTCCGATGCGGCCCGATCAGCGTCCCGGCCAGGCGGAGTCGATGCCTCAGGAGATCGCCAGGACGAGGCAAAGCCCCGCAAGGATCAGGGCGAGTGGTCCCCAGCCGAAGCGCTCCCACGGGCTCGTGGATGCGAAGTTCACGATCGCACCGAGGGCGCTCAGGCCTGCGAGCACCCAGGGTCCCCAGTCGATCACGATCGGTGGCAGCGCGATGACTGGCAACCCACCACGCGCAAGGACGATGAGAGCTGCGAGCGCCCAGACCACGACCGCAATCGCGCTCCCGATCCGGAGCCGCCCGGGCAGGCGCTCATGCGCCCCGCCCCAGGCAGCACGGCCGAGCGGAGCTCCGACCGCGAGCGCGACCTGGAAGGCCGCGATCGCCAGGAAGCCGATCGCCGCCAGAAGGGCGACGAGCCGCACTCCGGCGAGGTCCATCAGCGGCCGAGCCAGGCGGCGTCGACGAGGATCCGGAGTCCGTCGCTGACCAGGGCGTGACCCCCCAGCAGGAAGGGGACCGGTGACGCCGCGGCGGCCTCCGTCAGCTCGGACAGCCAGGGCGTCGCCACCGGCGCCGCATCGAGGAAGTCGGAGGCGAAGCGCTCCTCCGCCGGCGGCCACGCGGTCGCCTCGGACGAGCCGGCCCTGGCGGCCATGAGGACGCGGCTGTCCAGGATCACCGCGTCGCCCAGCGTGGCCAGCTCCTTCACCAGCTCGGCCGGGCCGAGCCGATCCATCCAGTCCGCCAGCAGGGAGCGGGGGACTGCGTCGCGGGCTGACCGCATGCCGCGCTCCTCGATGAAGCAGCGCACCCGGCAGGCGCTCTCCGTCTCGAGATAGGCCCAGGAGCTCGACGGGATGCGGCCGGCGACCACGAGCTGCTTCTCCCGGTCGCGCAGGACGGCCCCGATCTCCGGCAGGTGCGGAACCTCCAGCGAGTGGCCGCCCGGCAGGATCGACATCTCGAGGAAGGCGGCCACCACCCCATCCGGCCGCCGCGTGGTGGGGAGGCGGGCGCCGAGCCGCAGCAGGGCCAGGTCGAGCGGGGTGTCCACGTCGAAGCGCGCCCAGCGCGCCGTCGAGAGGTCGCGGATCGCGAAGCCGGCGGCCTCCAGGCAGTGCATCGCGGCGTTGTCGGTCGAGCACTCCTCGAGCGCGGCGAGTGCCGCCTCCAGGGTGAGTCGCCCGGTGGGCTGTCCCGCGACCATGAAGGCATCGGTCGAGTAGCGGTTGTTGGCGGTCGCTTCGCCGGGGATCGCCGAGGCGAGCTGCTCGATCAGCGAGTCGTCGGCCAGGGCCAGGGCGCCCGCCCCCGCGTATCCCATCGCGTCCAGCGGCCGCCCCTCGGCACGGACGCGGGCGAGCATCGCGCGCGCCGCGGCCGCGTACCAGCGCCCCCAGTGGAAGGTCTCTCCCTTGGCCGGCCGCGCCGGGTGCAGCGCCGCGACGCCGGACCCCGCCGCGATCAGCCGGCGGGACAGCTCGATCGCGAGCCGTCGTCGCCCGGCCATCCCGACGGCGGCGTACGAACCGAACGGACTGTCCGGGTCAGGGATCGCACCCGGGTCAACGACCAGGGTCAGCGGAGCGGGCCGATCAACCATCGGCGGTCCCGGCCACGCCGTCCCGCAGGCGATGGAGCTGGCGCAGGTGCATCAGGTCGTGCACACCGGCGAAGAGGAGCCACTCGCCGCAGCGCAGGCGGCCGACCAGCGGGTGGTCGAGCGGGCACGGCTCGGCCTCGTGGCCGGCGATCGCCTCGGCTGACGCGGCCAGCGACCGCCGGCTCTTGGCGAGCAGCAGAAGAAGCGTGTCGAGGTCGGCGTCGGCCGGCCCGGGGATGCCGGGCCTGACCTGTGGAGCGTCGGCCGGCCACTCACCGCGCGCCGCGAGCGCCGCCGCGTGCGCCAGCCAGCGTCGCGAGCCGGTGGTGTGGGCAAACGCCTGCGCCACGTTCCAGTCGCCCTCGCCGCCGGGCGCGCGAAGGAGCGGCTCGGGGAGTTCGGTCAGGACGGCAGCGAGCGCATCACCGATCACCTCGTGCTGGGCCAGGATCCTGGCGGCGCTGCCGGATCCTGCTCGACGACGGATCTCGCGGCGGAAGGCGATCGCGCGGATGACCGGCTCCTCCTCGTCGATCGTCTGCCAGACGGCGACCATGTCCGGGGCGCGCGGCTCAAGGGCGGCCAGCCATGCGGGGGCCGCCATCGGTATCGGTCCTAGAGGCGCTCGAAGCGCTCGACGGGGACCACGAAGACGGTCGCGCCGCCGACCTCGACCTCGACCGGGTAGGGCATGTAGAACTCGCCCGGCTCCATGATCGGCGGCATCGGGTTCACGAACTGGCGCCGCGAGTGGCAGCTGGCGCTGATGATCTCGAGCACCGAGTCGACCTGGTCGTCCTCGACCCCGATCAGGATCGTCGCGTTGCCCTGCTTCAGGAATCCACCGGAGGACTGGAGCCGGGTGGCCCGGAACTCCTTCTCCAGCAGGGCGTCCACGAGGTTGCCCGCATCCTCGCTGTGGACGATCGCGGTCACGAGCTTCACGCGCCGATTATGCCGGAAGGATGCACCTGAGCACCACCCCGCCGCCAAAGGTCGCGGACCTGCGTGACCTACGGCTCTGGGGCCGGCTCCGCCGTCGCGGAAAGATGGAGCCAAACGCAACATGCCCTTCTAGGAGGCTGGCGATGGTGACCTATTCGCAGTCGACGCCCAGGGCGGGCACGCTCATCGCGGCGACCTGGCTGATCGGCCTCGGCGTGATATTTCTGGTTCAGCAGGCGATGGCGATCCCGTGGTCGGAGGCGTGGCCGCTCTTCATCGTGCTGGTCGGGGCCGCGGGACTGATCTCGGTCTACTTCGAGCAGCGTCCGGCACGCAGCCTGGTGGCGGCGCTCGCCTGGCCGATCACCCTCCTGGCGGTGGGGATCGCTCTCTTCCTGAGCACCACCGGCCGGATCGGGATGGAGCCGGGCGACCTCGCCGCCCAGTGGTGGCCCGCTGCGCTGATCGTGCTCGGCGGCTGGCTCCTGCTCGCCGCAGCGATCCCCGGCTCCGCGAAGACGGACGAGGGGCTGTCGGTGCCCCTGGCGGGAGCCGCCGAGGCATCGGTCAGGATCAAGTTCGGGGGTGGCGAGCTCACCGTGGAGCACGGGCCGGACGAGATGCTGGTCTCCGGCGAGTTCCGCGGCGGCGTCATTCGCCGCTCTTCAGGCCCCGGCCGGGTGGAGCTCGAACAGGAGGGTTGGCACGTCCCGTGGACCCGCGACGAGTGGCCGCGCTGGCGCGTGGGACTCACCGGCGCGGTGCCGATGGACCTCCAAGTCGAGGGCGGAGCGAGCAAGACCGTGCTCGACTTGCGGGAGCTGCTTGTCCGCAGCCTCGCCATCAAGACCGGCGCCAGCGAGACGAGGGTGACTCTGCCGCAGGCCGCAGGGCACACGACCGTCCGCTCCGAGAGCGGAGCCGCTGCGGTGTTCTTCGACGTCCCTGCCGGCGTCGCGGCCCGGATCCGGACCAAGATGGGCCTCGGCGGCAGCGACATCGATTCTGCCCGCTTCCCGCGGGTCGCCGACGGCTGGGAGTCTCCTGACTTCGCGACCGCGACGAACCGTGTCGAGATCGAGGCGCAGGGCGGCCTGGGTGCGGTGACGGTGCGAGGGGTCTAGGCGCCAGCCGGGCGGCTCGCCCCGAAGACGAGCGGCTCGACCGCCGCGCGGACGGCGGCGTCGGTGGCCTCCACGCTGCCGGAGCCGTCGACCACGCGGTAGCGCTGCGGCTCGGCCGCGGCGAAGGAGAGGTACGCCTGGCGCACCGCCTCGAAGAAGCGCTCGCCCTCGGTGTCCTCGAAGCGGTTCCAGGGACCCCGGCGCTTGCGCGCCAGTCCCACCTCGACCGGCACGTCGACCAGGATCGTCATGTCCGGCACGGTGTCGTAGGTGGCGAAGCGCTGGAGCTGGCGGATCGCATCGGCTTCGATCCCGTAGGCCGCCCCCTGGTACGCGAGCGACGAGTCGAGGTAGCGCGCGCAGACCACGTTGTCGCCGCGTGCCAGCGCCGGCTCGATGACGCGGGCGGTGTGCTGGGCGCGGGCTGCCGCGAAGAGGAGGGCGTCGGCGCGAGGGTCAAGGTCGTCGGAGACATCGCGCTCGTGGAGGACGAGGCGGCGCACCTCCTCGCCGAGGGGCGTGCCCCCCGGCTCACCGGTGAGGACCGTCGGCTCGGCGCGCGACCGGAGCCACTCGGCCAGGTGTCGCGCGGCGGTCGTCTTGCCGCTCCCGTCGGGGCCCTCCAGGGTGATGAAGCGGCCACGGCGGGTCGGGCTCACCGGCTCACCGCCACGCGCGCCCCTCGTCGGGCAGCAGCTCGACCCGGCGGTTCGGCTCCGTCCCGCGCGATCGGCTCATCAGGTTGTTGCGCTCGGCCATCTGGTGCTGGAGACGGCGCACGTAGGCGTTCTGCGGCGCGAGCTCCATCGGGTTGCCGTTGGCCTGCACCAGGCCGATCGCCTCCGCCGTCTCGTGCAGCGCGGCCGCGGATGGATCGGCCTGGAGGTCGAAGAGGCTGGCCAGCAGGTTCTCCATCTGGACGATCGTGTTCGTCTTGAGGACGTAGATCGGGATCCCGTTCGACTCGGCGTCGCGCAGGGCAGAGGGCTTGCGGCGGTAGTAGTTGCGCAGGGTGACGACGCCATCCGCCTCGTCGAGCTCGCGCGCGACATGGACGGGCACGCCCAGCTCGCGCACCGCCTGCTCAAGGTGCTTGCGGCTGACCCCGAAGCCGAAGAGGCTCAGGGGCCGATGGGAGCGGACCGGCGCCGTCCCAACCCCCGCCGGCTCAGGCGCCGAGGACTCGCGCATCGCGACCTCGAGGTGGCGGCGCGGGTCGGAAGACTCCGACGGCTCGCCGAGGACCCGCCCGCGGACGCCCTCGCGCCCGCCACGCCCGGGGAGCGGACGCAGCCCCGTTCCGCCGCCGTTGCC
>DASSIB010000042.1:0-2054 GCA_035692365.1 Candidatus Limnocylindria bacterium
GCTGAGCCTGCTCCCGCTGCTCCTGGTCGACCAACTCGGCCTGTGGGTCATCTACGCCGTGCTCGTCCTCGAGAGCAGCATCTCCCAGCTCTTCCACCCGGCGCACGTGGCGTTGATGCCCTCGCTGCTCCGGGGCGGAGAGGAGGAGCTGCTGACGGCCAACTCGCTGTCGGGGGTGGGGCGGCACCTGGCGCGGCTGATAGGCCCGGCGATCGGCGGGGTGGTCGTCGCGGCCGGGGGACTCGGCGCGGTCGCGGTGGTTGACTCGGCCTCCTTCGTCGCCTCGGCCGGCCTGCTGTTCCTGATTCGAGCGCGGCCAGCCGCGCCGAGCCGATCCGAGTCGCTCGAGCACGCGGCGCTCTCGGCATGGGGGCGCCTCGCCCACGAATGGCGCGAGGGCCTGCGCGTCGTCTGGCACCAGCCTGTCCTGCGCTCGCTCCTCGTCTTCTTCGCGATCACCGCCGTCGGCGAGGGGCTGACCGGGACCCTGTTCGTGCCGTGGGTCGTGAACGCGCTGCACTCCGACAGCACCGGCTACGGCTGGGTTCTCTCCACCCAGGCGATCGGCGGGCTGGCCGGAGCGATCGTCGTCGCCCGCATGGGCGCCAGGCTGCGACCGCTGCCGCTGCTGATCGGGAGCGCGCTCCTCTTCGGCGCGATCGACCTCGTCCTCTTCACGTACCCGATCATCTACCCGCACATCGCGCCGGCGCTGATCATGCTGGTCATCGTCGGGGTGCCGGGCGCTGCGATGGGCGCGGCGCAGACGACGCTCCAGCAGTCGGAGACCGAGGACCGGCACCGGGGCCGCGTGGTGGGGGCGATCGGCGCAGTGGCAGGCGTTGGTGCGCTGATCGGTGCCGTCAGCGCCGGCATCCTGGGCGAGTTCATCCCGGCAGTGTTCCTGCTGATCGTGCAGGGAAGCGGCTACCTCATCGGTGGGACGGCGGTGTTGCTGATGGTCGGTCGTCGCCGCATCCGGGCCGATGCGGAGGGAATCTCCGGTGTAGGCTCCGCCGATGATCAAGCGTAGGACGAGGAAGCGCGACTGATGTTGAGGATCTTTCTGTTCGGGTCCGCCGTGGTTGCCGTGCTCGTGGCGGCGCTGGTCTGGGCCGTGATCTCCGGCCAGTACGAAGCTGCCCAGCCGAGCCCATCGGCGAGCGTGGCGAGTAGCGGCGAGCCAGTGGCCTCTTCCAGTCCGGCAGGCAGTGCCTCTGAAAGCCCATGAGTGGGGCCTGGTCGTTGATTGACCCTCCCCACGCTCGCTGATAGACTCCGCAGGCTTTCGTGCGGGATACGCGCGAGTTCAAAGCGGAGAGGAGGCGAGACGTTTGGCAGAGGTCCGCGTGGGCGAGAACGAGTCGTTCGAGAGTGCGCTGCGCCGATTCAACAAGAAGATCCAGCAGTCGGGGATCCTGGCCGAGGCGCGACGCCGCGAGCACTACGAGAAGCCCAGCGTGAAGCGGAAGCGCAAGGAAGCCAAGAAGCGCAAGGTAACCCGCGAATAACCGCCAGACGCTCCCTCCATATCGCGCGGGCCACGGTCAACGTGATCAATAGACCGATGACTCCCGCCGCCATTCGCCGATGACCCTCCAGGACAGGATCGAGTCCGCCATGCGCGACTCGATGCGCGCCCGCGACGAGCGCCGCACCCAGACCCTCCGGATGGCGATGTCGGCTGCCCACAACCGGCAGATCGAACTTGGCAAGGCCCTGACCGATGAGGACTACGTCGAGATCCTCGGCAAGCAGGTCAAGCAGCGGCGCGAGAGCATCGAGGCCTTCCGGTCGGGCGGCCGCGAGGCGATGGCCGACAACGAGGAGGCCGAGGCGGCGATCCTCGCCGAGTTCCTCCCCGAGCCGCTCTCCGGCGAGGAGCTGGAGTCGCTCGTTCGTGCCGCGATCGCCGAGACCGGCGCCGCCTCGCCCGCCGACCTGGGCAAGGTGATGGGCAAGGTCGTGCCCCAGACCAAGGGACGCGCCGACGGCAAGGCCGTCTCCGACCTGGTGCGGCGCCTGCTGGGGAGCTGAGCGATGTTCATTCCACG
>DASSIB010000043.1:0-8988 GCA_035692365.1 Candidatus Limnocylindria bacterium
ACCAGATCCCGCGCTGGTGGGGGCCCCACGGCACCACGACCCGCGTCGTCGAGATGGACGTGCGCCCGGGCGGCACGTGGCGCTTCGTCAGCAGCGGGCCGGACCGCGAGGACGTGGCCTTCTACGGCGAGTATCTCGAAGTCGATCCGCCCAACGGCTACAGGTCGACCTTCATGTTCGACGTGGAGGGGGTCGGCCCGCAGGGCGGCCCGGAGACCTACATCCTCGAGGATCTCGGGGGGCGGACGAAGGTCACTTCCATCGGCCACATGGGATCGGCCGAGGTGATCGAGGGCGCCCTGGCGACCGGCATGGTCAAGGGTGCGATCGAGACCTGGGACCGCCTCGCCGCCGTGCTGGCCGAAGGCTGAGGCTAAAGGACGACGGGCCGGGCTCCCACAGGGGGCCCGGCGCCCGGGCGTCAGCCGGTGCGCTTCGCCTCTCTGGAGGAAGCAGCGGCTGCCATGTCATCGGCGGCCTTGCGGGCGAGGAAGATGGACCGATACGACTCGTCTGACGGAGGGCTGTCCTCGGACCGCACCTGCCATCCGCTGAGCTCGGGCACGTAGACGATCTCGAAGCCCGCGCGCTCCTCGGAGGGGTGCTCGCCGGTCGCCACGAGCAGGGCCTTGCGGCCGGCCGGCGTGCTCGACGCGCGGATGCATCGGCCACAGCGGGAGGTGACCAGCCCGTGCGGGCAGGTTCGGCAGGAGGTGCACTCTTCGGTGCGGAATCCGTGGATGCAGGGGGCCGTCATGGCGTCCTTCGGTGGGGAACCAAGGGTACCACTTCCACCGATCGACGCCTTTCGTGTATCATTTCGAAAACGTGTTCGATAGGCGCTCCGGTCCGCGCCGCGGCTTCAACCCCGTCCCGATCCCGCATCCAAACCCTCGCCCTGACCGGGCCCCGCATTGTTGCGGGAGGGCCTCGTCAGGAGCTCTCATGTCCTTCTCCACGCTCGGGCTTGCGCCCGGACTGCTCCGCGCCGTCTCGGCGCAGGGCTACACCGAACCCACTCCCGTCCAGCGCGAGGCGATTCCGTTCGTCCTCGCCGGGCGCGACCTGCTGGCCGGCGCACAGACCGGCACCGGCAAGACGGCCGCCTTCGTGCTGCCGATGCTGCAGCTGCTCGCCTCCACCCCGCCGCGTGACGGCGGTCGACCGCGCATCCGCGCGCTGATCCTGGTCCCAACCAGGGAGCTCGCGATCCAGGTCGAGGAGAGCGTCCGCATCTACGGCTCGAACAGCCGTCGCTCCACCACCATCTACGGCGGCGTCGGCTTCCCCGGTCAGCTGCGCGCGCTGCGCAACGGCCCGGAGATCGTCGTCGCCACCCCGGGTCGCCTGCTCGACCACTCGCGCCAGCGCACGATTGACCTCGGCGCAGTCGAGATCCTCGTCCTGGACGAGGCCGATCGCATGCTCGACATGGGCTTCATCCGCGACATCCGCTCGATCATCGGCCTCCTGCCGCCGCGCCGGCAGAACCTCCTCTTCAGCGCCACGTTCTCGAACGAGATCCGGGCTCTGGCCGAAGGCCTGCTCGATCGTCCGGCATCGGTCCAGGTCACCCCGCGGAATACGCCAACGGACCTGGTCCGGCAGGTGATCCACCCGGTCGACCGCGCGCGGAAGCGGGAGCTCCTCTCGCACCTGGTGCGCACCCATGCCGTCGACCAGGCGCTCGTCTTCACCCGCACCAAGCACGGAGCGGATCGGCTCGCCAAGCAGCTGCTCGAGGACGGCATTGCCACCGCGGCGATCCACGGCAACAAGTCGCAGCCGCAGCGCGTCCGCGCCCTCACCGACTTCAAGGCGGGCAAGGTGACGCTCCTCATCGCGACCGAGGTGGCTGCGCGCGGCCTCGACATCGAGCAGCTGCCGCACGTCGTCAACTACGAGCTGCCGATGGTCCCGTCCGACTACCTCCACCGCATCGGCCGCACCGGGCGTGCCGGGATCGAGGGCGATGCCATCTCGCTGGTGTGCATCGACGAAGCGCCGATGCTGCGCGAGATCGAGCGCCTGCTGGGCCAGCCCATCCCCTCCGAGGTCGTGCCGGGCTTCGAGGTCGATCCGTCGATCCGTCCCGAGGCGATTCGCCTCCGCAGCGCTGGCGGCGGCCGGCCGCAGCAGTCACGCGGACCGCGTCGGCAAACGCAGGCCGCATCGGCCAACGGCTGGCATCCGCGCCCTGCCAGGCGCCACCAGGCGCGGCCCGGCGGTTCGGGCTCGGGTCAGCGCGGCGGCTCCTGGGTCAGCCTCCCCGGCGAGCGGACGCACCGCTAGATCCAGCACCACCCCGCTGGCGCCGGCCCCTGGTTGATCTCGTCGTCCGGCAGCGTCAGGGTCGGCGCGCCGGGACGGCTGCAGTCGGCGAACCAGATTCGCGAGCGCCAGTCGTCTGGAGACAGGGGAGCCGCGGTCAGGACTGGGTAGAAGAAGACGAACGATGCGGCGATGGCCGCCGCTGCGACGCCGATGCCGATCCGCCCCGCCAGCGAGCGCCAGGCGAGCGCGGCCATAAGGCCCAGCGCGCCGAAGAGGAACGGGATCGTCGGCAGCAGGTACCAGATGAAGACCTGTGACCGCGACCCGGAGAGGACCAGCCACGGCAGGTAGGTGGAGAGTGCCGCCGCGACCAGCACGAACTCGGGCCGTGCCAGGCCGGCGCCGGATCGGACCCATCGAACCGCCACCGCCAGCAGCGCGACTGCGCCGGGCCACCAGGTCAACGGGTTGCCGATGGCCAGGACCTCGCGGTAGCTGCCCGCTCCATCGGCGAAGGCGTACGCGACCGGGCGCTTGAGGAGCAGCCAGGACCACGGCGCCGACTCGTACGGGTGGTGGCCCGAAAGGCCGAGGTGGAAGCGGAGCATCGCCAGCTGGTGCTCCGCGATCTCGCGCCAGGCCGATCCCTCCCGCCAGGGGAGCGCCAGCAGGTCGCCGTCGACCCGTCCCGTGTACGACGCGAGGTAGACGATCAGTGGCACCAGGCCGAGGAGCACGAGCGACGGGACGAGCTCGCGTCGGACGGCCCGGCCAACCGCACCCGCCGCGCGCTCGCCATCGGCTTGTCGCGTCGCGGCGACCTCCCACGCGACCAGC
The DNA here is from genome assembly GCA_035692365.1 of Candidatus Limnocylindria bacterium. Taxonomy (GTDB): domain Bacteria; phylum Chloroflexota; class Limnocylindria; order QHBO01; family QHBO01; genus CF-167. The sequence continues at coordinate 3,112 of DASSIB010000043.1, forward strand.
AGCACCACCAGCCCCAGCGCCACGTATCCACCCGACCACTTGACCGCGATCGCGGCTCCCAGCGCCAGCCCGGCGGCCAGCCGCCACGGCCTGGCCAGGGAGAGGCGCCGCAGCCATGGCCTGGCGTCCAGGTCCTCGCCCCGCGTTCCGCGTCGCCGGCCGCCGTCGAGCAGCACGAAGAGCACGGCTGCGACGACGAAGAGGGTCACGAACGAATCGAGCATTGCGACTCGCGACTGGACCAGGTGCAGGAAGTCGGTCGCCAGAAGGGCCGCCGCCGCTGTGGCACCAACCGTCGCAGCGGGCGCCGCGACGTGCCCGGCCAGCAGGCGGCGCACCAGCAGATAGAGGAGGGCAACGGTCAACGTCCCGGCCACGGCCGACGCGATCCGCCACCCGAACTCGTCGTAGCCGAAGAGCCGGATGCCGATCCCGATCAGCCAGTTGCCGAGCGGCGGGTGCGCACCGCTCACCAGGTCGTCGATCCCGCACCGGGTGGCCGAGTCGATCACGAAGCGGCAGGCGTTGCGGGCGTAGAAGATCTCGTCGAAGACGAGCCCGGTCGGCGTCGTGATCCCGACCAGCCGGACTGCCGCGCCCGCCACCGTGACGAGAGCCACGGCTACCCAGTCGCGTGGTGACCAGGCCGGCGGATCGTGGATGGCTGGACCCCTTTCGGTGCTGCGGATGCAGAGGGACCGATGACGGCCGCGGCCCATGCTAGCGGGCGCGGAGGCCCGCGCGGGGGCTGCTAGACTCGGCGCAGTGAACTACGAGCTGTACATGGCCGAGGCGATCGCCGAGGCGCGCCGCGGGGCCGAGGAGGGGGAGACGCCCATCGGCGCGGTCGCCGTCCTGGACGACGCGATGATCGCTCGCGACCACCGGCGGATCCTCCTGCAGCGCGACCCGACCGCTCACGCCGTGCTCCTCACCCTGCAGGCCGCCGCTCGCAAGCTCGAGGCGAAGCGGCTCCCCGAGGTGACCGTGTTCACGACCCACGAGCCGTGCGCGATGTGCGTCGGGGCCCTCCTCGAGGCCAGGGTGGGGACCCTGGTGTACGCCGTTCCCGACATGGAGCGAGGCGCCGCCGGGGGAGCGGTCCAGCTGGCGCGGGCTCCGGGAATGCCGCACCAGATCTCGATCATCTCCGGCGTGCGCGAGGATGAGGCGCGACGACTGACGGCCATCGCCCCGGCTCCGGCCTGACCCTCCGCTGCTAGACTCCCCAGCCGGAGAGGTGTCCGAGTGGTTTAAGGTGCCGCTCTCGAAAAGCGGTGTGCGATGAGCACCGTGGGTTCGAATCCCACCCTCTCCGCCACGCATCACCCCCGGAGAGGTCGCCTAGTGGCCTATGGCGCCGCATTGGAAATGCGGTTCGGGGAAACCCGTCGGGGGTTCGAATCCCCCCCTCTCCGCCACCCGTCGATTGACCGATCTCGCCGCACACGGCTACCATCGCGGCGGCCGTGCTAGGTGGGGAACTAGCGGTGCCCTGCACCCGCAATCCGCTACAGCGGGACTGAATCCCCGGCCGAGGCCGATCCGCCTTCGCCTCCTACGATATCGACCGACGTTGAGAGTCGGGTCCCACGCAGCGAGAGTCCGTGAACCCCGTCAGGTCCGGAAGGAAGCAGCGGTAAGCGTCAGCCCTCGGGTGCCGTGGGACGACCTGGCTGGAGCCGGTCGATGGAGTGTGTGCGGAGGCGGTCGTTCGACGCCGGGTGCACGGCCAATGAGATCCGCGGTTCGGTGTACGGTTAGGAGGCCATGGTCGAACCCACAGCCGCCGCACCTCCCGAGCCGTCCGCCATCTATCGCCGATGGCGCTCGCAGCGCTTCGAGGAGCTGATCGGCCAGGAGCCGATCGTCACCACCCTGCGCAACGCGGTGGCCTCCGACAAGATCGCCCATGCCTACCTTTTCGTCGGGCCGCGCGGAACCGGCAAGACCTCGATGGCGCGCATCCTGGCCAAGGCCATCAACTGCACCGAGCGCGGAGCCGATGGCGAACCGTGCGACCGCTGTGCCGCCTGCGTCTCGATTCGCGAGGGGCGCGCGATGGACGTCATCGAGATCGACGCCGCCAGCCACGGCCTGGTCGAGGATGCCCGCGACCTCGTGATGCGGGCGCTGACCGCGCCGGCCGAGCTCCGGCGCCGCGTCTACATCATCGACGAGGTGCACATGCTCAGCACGCACGCCTTCAACGCGCTGCTGAAGCTGGTCGAGGAGCCGCCGCCGCACGTGGTCTTCATCCTCGCCACGACCGACACGCACAAGGTGCCGGCCACCGTCATCAGCCGAACCCAGCGCTTCGACTTCCGGCGGATCGCGGTCCCGCTGATCGCCGCCAAGCTGACGCGGATCGTGGCAGCCGACGGCGCGCAGGCGGATCCCGAAGCGCTCGAGCTGATCGCCGAGCTTGCCGACGGCGGGATGCGTGACGCCGAGTCGCTCCTCGACCAGGTGCTCGCCTACGCGGGGGATCGGCTTACCGCCGATGGCGTGCGCGAGGCGGTCGGGCTGGCCGACGAGGCCGAGATCGCGCTCCTGATCGACGCGTACCTGGCGGGCGACGCGGGCGCCGCCCTCGATCGGATCGAGGCGCTGGCGGACGTCGGCCGGGACATGGGACAGGTTGCCGCGCAGGCCGAGGGCGAGGCACGACGCAGGCTGCTGCGGTCCGCATCCGACCCCGTCCTGGCGCGCCGGCTGGCGGGGATGCTGCGCACGCTGGCCGAGGCCGCCACCGTCGGTGCACGCGAAGGGCGCGCTCGCCTGGCGCTCGAGCTGCTGGCGGTCGAGGCGCCGATCCCGATCGCCGTGGCCGCCCCGCGCGCCACGCCGCAACCGTCTGCCATTGCGCCGGTCCGTGAGCCGGCTCCAGCTCGACCCGCTGCGCCTGTCGAGGTCGCCACCCCTGTCGAGGTCGCCACCCCGGTGGTCGCGGCCGCATCAGCTTCGGCCGATCCCGTCCACGCGGATCCCGTCCCCGGTGACCTGGGCGGCCTTCGGTCCCGCTGGGGCGACGTCGTCGAGCAAGCGGCCCCCGCCATCAAGCCACTCCTGCGCGAATGCCGGCCGATCGCCGTTGACGGCGTCCGGGTGACGCTGGCCTTTCCCGAGGAGCGCAGCTTCATGCGAGCCAAGGCGGCCACCCGGGCGCCGGCCATCGAGCAGCTGCTGAGCACGGTGCTCGGTGGCAGCTGGGCGATCGAGTGCGTCGCGAGCAACGTCGAGCTCGAGCCACTCACCGTCGCCGAGGCGATCGTCTCCAGTCCCAGCGACACCGAAGGGCTGGCCCTGCTGGAGGGGGTCCTTCGCATCACCGGTGGCGAGCTCGTCGAAGCGCCCGAGGTCAGATCGTGAACATCGGCCAGATCGCCAAGATGGCACAGCAGATGCAGACCCAGATGGCCCAGGCGCAGGCCGAGCTGCGGGAGATGACCCTGGAGGCCACCGCCGGCGGTGGCGCGGTGCGGGTCGTCGTCACCGGCGCGCAGGAAGTGCGCCTGATCGAGATCGACCCCGCGGCGGTCGACCCAGCCGAGGTCGAGATGCTGCAGGACCTGGTCATGGCGGCGGTCAACGATGCCATCGCGCGCAGCAAGGAGCTCGAGCGGGAGCGGATGGCAAAGGTCGCCGGCGGGATGGGCCTCCCCGGTCTGCCGGGGCTGCCTTGAACCGGTCGGCGTGAGCGGCCTGATCGCGCCGGTCGCGCGGCTGATCGAGGAGTTCAGCAAGCTCCCCGGGGTCGGACGCAAGACCGCGCAGCGCCTCACCTACCACATGCTCCGCGCACCAGCCGACGAGGCGCGCGGACTGGCCTCCGCGCTGGTCGCGGTGAAGGAGGAGGTCGCCTACTGCTCGGTCTGCTGCAACATCACCGATCGCGGCGTGGACCCGTGCGCCTTCTGCGCCGATGATCGCCGGGATGCGACCCGCATCTGCGTGGTGGAGGAGCCGCTCGACGTACTGGCCATCGATCGGACGGGGGAGTACCGCGGTCGCTATCACGTCCTCCACGGGGCGATCAGCCCCATCGACGGCATTGGCCCGGAGCAGATCCGCGCCCGTGAGCTGGTCGTGCGCGTCGCCGCCGGCGGCGTCGACGAGGTGATCCTCGCCACCAACCCGAACCTGGAGGGGGAGGCGACGGCGATGTACCTCGCCGACCTGCTGGCGCCGCACGTGCCGATGGTGTCGCGCATCGCCCGCGGCCTGCCGGTCGGCGGCGACCTCGAGTACGCCGATGACGTGACCCTCATCAGGTCGCTCCAGGGTCGCCGGCAGGTTGACCGATCGTGAGATCGTTTCCCCGATGAGCCAGGACTTCTTCCCGGACGTACAGGGCCCGATCCCCTTTGGTGGGGTCGGCTCGGACGATCCGCTCGCCTTCAAGGTCTATCAGCCGGACCGCTTCGTCCTCGGCAAGCGGATGGAGGACCACCTCCGGATCGCGGTCTGCTGCTGGCACTCGTTCAACTGGCCAGGGTCCGACGTCTTTGGGTCGGGGACCTTCGACCGTCCCTGGCTCGACCCCCGCCTCGAGCCGCTGATCGCGGCCCGTGCCAAGGCCGAGGCGGTCTTCGAGTTTCTCGAGAAGCTCGGCGCGCCGTTCTACTGCTTCCACGACCGCGACCTCGCGCCGGAGGGGAAGACCTTCGCCGACTCGAGCGCGAACCTGCTCACCATGGTCGAGGAGCTGCAGGCCCACATGGACAGGACAGGCGTCCGTCTGCTGTGGGGGACCGCCAATCTCTTCAGCCATCCCCGCTACGCCGCAGGCGCTGCCACGAACCCCGATCCGGAGGTCTTCGCGTACGCCGCCGCCCAGGTCAAGGCGATGCTCGAGGCCACGCATCGGCTGGGCGGCGCCAACTACGTCCTGTGGGGCGGCCGCGAGGGTTACGAGACGCTCCTCAACACCGACCTTGTGCGGGAAGAGCAGCAGCTCGCCCGCTTCCTCACCCTCGTCGCCGAGCACAAGCGACGGATTGGCTTCAAGGGGACGCTTCTCCTCGAGCCGAAGCCGCAGGAACCTACCAAGCACCAGTACGACTACGACGCCGCCACGGTGTATGGCTTCCTCGCCCGCCACGACCTCGAGGACGAGTACCGCGTCAACCTCGAGGCGAACCATGCCACCCTCGCCGGCCACAGCTTCCACCACGAGGTCGCGCAGGCGCTGGCGCTCGGCATCTTCGGCAGCGTCGACGTCAATCGCGGCGACTACCAGAACGGGTGGGACACCGACCAGTTCCCGAACTCGGTCGATGAGCTGTCGCTGGCCCTGTACGAGATCCTTCGCTCGGGCGGCCTGACCACCGGCGGCTTCAACTTCGATGCCAAGCTGCGGCGCCAGAGCCTCGACCGGACCGATCTCTTCCACGCCCACATCGGCGGGATGGATACCCTGGCCCGCTCGCTGCTCGCCGCCGCGGCGATGATCGAGGCCGGGGCCATCGAGCGGCTGCGCGAGGAGCGCTATGCGGGGTGGTCCGGGGAGCTCGGCTCCTCCATCCTCGCCGAGGACGCCCTGCTCGAACTGCTGGCCGGGCGCGTCGCGACCGGGGAGATCGACCCGCAGCCGCGATCCGGCCGCCAGGAGCTCCTCGAGAACCTCGTCAACCAGGCGATCTGGGAGGTGGATTCGGCAGCCGAACGCGGCGCGCCGGACTGAGCCGATGGCCCTCGTCCTGGGCATCGACGTCTCGACGACGGCGACGAAGGCGATCCTGATCGATCCCGAGGGGGTCGTTCGCGGGATCGGCGCTGGCGAGTACGGGGTTTCGATGCCGCAGCCCCTCTGGAGCGAGCAGGACCCGGCCGCCTGGTGGAGCGCGACGCAGTCGGCCGTTGGCGTAGCGCTGC
>DASSIB010000044.1:0-4973 GCA_035692365.1 Candidatus Limnocylindria bacterium
AGCAGCATCCCCAACGTCTACCACCTCTGGGAGCTGTTCAAGGGGAACTGGTGGGCTCGCTTCATCTGGTCGGCCGGCAACATCTGCCAGTCGCTGCTGGCCAACCCGACCTCGACTACCCAGACCGATGTCGCCCGCCGCGCGACGGTTGCGCAGCGCAACGTGGACTACAACATGCAGCTCGCCGAGGTCTGCGCGGCGTACGTCAACTGCCGATGGGACGGCAACGCCGCCTACAACACCGTCTTCACCACCTCCGACGCGAGCGGCGACTACTTCCACCCCTCGATCTCCGGCCAGGCCAAGCTCGCCGCCGTCTCCTGGGCAGCCGGCTACTGGCCGAACGGCGCACCTCCGCTCAACCAGCCACCGACCGCGGCCTTCAGCTACTCGTGCACGCAGCTCGCGTGCTCGTTCGACGGAGGCGGCTCGACCGATTCCGACGGCACCGTCGTGGCCTACGCCTGGACCTTTGGCGGCGATGGTTCGGCCACGGGCGCGCAGCCCCCGCACACGTTCAGCGCGGCGGGCACCTACGGCGTGACCCTCCAGGTGACCGATGACGACGGTGCCACCGGCAGCGTGACGCAGCAGGTGACTGTCTCCGCTGCGTCCTCGGGCACGGCGAGCATCGGTGGCCTCTCCTCCGTCGCGAGCACGCGCAAGGGCGGCTGGACCGCGACCGTGACGATCAGCGTGCGGGACAACCTGCTGGCGCCGGTCAGCGGCGCGACCGTCACCGGTATCTGGTCGACCGGCGGGTCCACTACCTGCACGACTGGCACGGCCGGGACCTGCACCGTGTCGCTCAACCTCGGCAAGAAGGCCACCAGCGTCATGTGGTCGTTGAGTGGCGTCACGCACGCGACGCTGACCTACGAGCCGGACGACAACGTCGTCGAGTCGATCACGGTCAACACCCCCTGAGTCCCGCCAGGAGCGGCCAGCGCTCCTAAAGGCGAAGCAGCGTCTACAGGTCGGTCCTCGCTGGCCAGGATGAGCGCTGCACGCAACATGGCGGCCAACCAGACCACGCTGTCCAGCCCTGGTTGGCTGTAAGGAGCGCTGAGCGCTCATCGGGCCGGAATCGGCCCCCCATTGCCGCGGCGCGTACGCCCGGCGTACATAACGGCCAGGTTTGTCGGTCAAGTCGCTCGGATGAGGCACCAGCTTGGCCACTGTGTACGCGGAGCGTGCACGCCGTCCAACTTGAGCGCGGATGCGTTGCCTTCTTGGCCGATATGTACGCTGAGCGTGCACGAAGACGCCAAAACAGCCTCTGACCGCGCGTGTGCGACAATCGGGGCGTCCCATGACGACTCCCGCCTCTCTCGCCACGCCCGCCGCCAGCCGCACCCGCCCGGATCTGCGCAACCTGGCCATCGTCGCGCACGTCGACCACGGCAAGACGACCCTGGTCGATGCCCTGCTGCGCCAGACCGGCGCGTTCCGCGCCAATCAAGCGGTGGTGGATCGGGTCCTCGACTCCGGCGACCTGGAGCGCGAGAAGGGGATCACCATCCTCGCCAAGCAGACGACCGTGGACCACGGCGGGATCCACCTGAACATCGTTGATACCCCCGGCCACGCCGACTTCGGCGGCGAGGTGGAGCGCTCACTGCTGATGGTGGACGCCGTCCTGCTGCTCGTGGACGCCGCCGAGGGGCCGCTGCCGCAGACGCGCTACGTCCTCTCCAAGGCGATGGCGCGCCACCTGCCGGTGATCGTCTGCATCAACAAGATCGACCGATCCGACGCGCGGCCGGCCGAGGTGCTCGATGCGATCTACGAGCTGTTCATGGACCTCGGTGCGACCGATGCCCAGATCGAGTTCCCGGTCGTCTACACCAACGCCAAGCTCGGGACGGCGACGCGCGATCTGGCACACCCCGGCACCGACCTCCTGCCGCTCCTCGACCTGCTGGTGGAGGTCACCCCGCCGCCGTCCTACGTGCCCGACATGCCGCTCCAGCTGCTGGTCACCAACCTCGCCGCCAACGACTACGTGGGGCGGATGGCGGTGGGGCGGATCTGGAGCGGGACGGTGCGGCCCGGACAGCGCGTGACGATCGTGCGCGAGGAGCCGGAGGGGCCTGATGGCTCGGTCGAGCCGGGGCGGACCGTGACGCTCACCGGCACGGTGACGAGCCTGACCACGGCGCGTGGCATCGAGCGGGTCGACATCGAAGAAGCGGGGCCTGGCGACATCGTGGCCCTGGCCGGGATCCCCGAGGTCACCATCGGCGACACCATCACCGACCCGGCGGACCCACGTCCGCTGCCACGACTCGACGTGGACGCCCCAACCCTGCGCATGACGCTGGGCGTGAACACGTCGCCCCTCTCCGGCCAGGACGGGAAATACGTGACCAGCCGCCAGATCAAGGCGCGGCTGGACAAGGAGGTGCTCGGCAACGTCTCGATCGAGGTCTACCCGACCGAGACCGGCGACACGTTCGAGGTCCGCGGCCGCGGTGAGCTCCAGCTGGCCGTCCTTGTCGAGCAGATGCGGCGCGAGGGGTTCGAGCTTCAGGTGAGCCGGCCGGAGGTGATCCTCACCACCGTCGACGGCCAGACCCTGGAGCCGTACGAGCGCATCACCGTCGACATCCCGCCCGAGTTCATCGGTGAGGTGCAGGCGGCGCTGGCCGGCCGCAAGGCGAAGCTCGAGCAGATGTCCACCGATGCCGACGGGCGCGTCCGGCTCGAGTTCGTGCTTCCGGTTCGCGGGCTCATCGGCTACCGCGGTCAGCTGCTGACAGAGACGCGCGGCACGGCACTCCTGCACCAGATCGCCGAGGGGAACGGCCCGTGGGCGGGGGATGTCACGCATCGGACCTCGGGTGTGCTGGTCAGCGATCGGGCGGGGACCTCGAACTCGTTCGCGATCTTTGCGCTCCAGGAGCGCAGCGAGTTCTTCATCGGCACCGGGGTGGAGGTCTACGAGGGGATGATCGTGGGCGAGAACAGCCGCCCCGGCGACCTCGACGTCAACCCGACCAAGGAGAAGAAGCTCACCAACATGCGCACCCACTCGCATGACGAGGCGCTGCGGCTGACGCCGCCGCGGCTGATGACGCTCGAGTCCGCCATCGAGTTCATCGCGGCCGATGAGCTGGTGGAGATCACCCCCTCCTCGATCCGCCTCCGCAAGCGGATCCTGCCGCAGCACGGCCGCCGTCGAGCGGCGGGCAAGGAGTTCGAGCTCCGCAGCTAGGGCGAGCCGATGGTGGCCCGCTCATCGGGGACTTCGGGGAGCACCTGCTGGCTGAAGGTGGCCACCGCATCGGCCATGCCGACGTCGTGCCCGGCGGCCTCGGAGCGGTACCAGCGGTGGTTGAGCAGCTCGTGGAAGAGCTCGGCCGGCGCGCGCTTGGCCTGGAGCTCCAAAGGGATCGCCGCCACCGCCGGCTCGAACACCTCGGCGCGCCAGCGGTAGCCGACCACCGAGTCGGGGAGGCCGCGACCCTCCGCTGACTCGAGCTCCGCCCGGAAGCAGGCGAGGTCGTAGAGGAGGCGGCGAGCCTGGTTCTCGCCGACGTCGAGCCCGGTCAGGGTCAGCAGCCGGCGCCGATGGTGCCCCGCCTCCACGACCCGGATCGGCAGTCGCAGGCGGTAGCCGCCCTCGACGGTGAGCAGCTCGAACTCCTCCACGTCGAAGCCCAGCTCGTTGAGGCGATGCAACCGGGCGTCGATCTTGTAGCGCTCGTTCGGGCCGATCACCTCGTCCCGGGTCAGCTCGCTCCACAGGCTCTCGTAGCAGGGGCGCAGCGCGGCGGCGACCGCAAGCGGGTCCTCGATGCTCGGCGCGGGGGCCTCGCCCCGCTCGGCCAGCATCGCCATCACGTCGAGCAGCTCGCCGGCGAAGTTCTCCTCGGCGATCGACAGGTCGTAGGCGCGCTGGCCGTCGGAGAGCGAGGGGTGCAGCTCGCCGGTCTCGGCGTCCACCAGGTATGCCGCCAGCGAACCGGCGTCCCGCCGGAAGAGCGTGTTCGAGAGGGAGCAGTCGCCCCAGAAGAAGCCCGCGATGTGGAGGCGCACGAGCAGCTCGGCCACGGCATCGATGAGGCGGTTGTGCAAGTCGGAGATGCCGAGCTGGGTGAAGAGGGTCCGGTAGGGGAGGCTGAACTCGAGGTGGCGCGTGATCAGCACCGCGTCGAGATTGTCGCGGGCGCTCACCACCCCGACCACCTCGACCACCGGGACGGAGGCGGTTGCCAGCTCGCGTAAGAGGCGGAACTCACGCTCGGCCAGCGGCTCGGGCAGCTCCTTGAGGGCGTACAGAGCCCCGTCGTAGTCGACAAAGCGCACGACGTGGCGGCTGATGCCGCGCGCCACCTCCACCAGGCGAGGCGACTCCCAGCTCGCGAGCGGCTCGGACCACGGCAGGTCCAGGAAGTCGGGCCACGATCCGCGGGGGAGCATCTGGAATCGCATCGATTCAGATAGTAGGCCGGAGCTGCGAGCCTGCCGTGCGGTGCGTCGTGTTCACCCGGTGGACATAACAGCCAACATCGGCGTGAATCTCCATCGGTAACAACCGCTGGTTGGCTGCCATGCCCACCGCGTGAGCAGCGGAGCCAACTAACGGTCTCACTAGGCCCCTGCTTGGCCGTTGTGCTCACTGCGTGCAAATCTCCCTGGAACGCAGATTGAGTCGCCTTCGCCGCTCGCGTGCCCATACCGAGTGAATGCGCCGGACTGACTGGCGCACGATGCGGAAGAGGCATGGATACCGAACTCGTGATCAGAGCGCAGCACGGTGACGAGGAGGCTTTCACGAGCCTCGCCGTTGCCGTGGGCGATCGGCTCCATGCGGTGGCGCACAGGATCCTGCGCGACACCGACCTCGCCGAGGACGCGACGCAGCAGGCGCTGCTGAGCGTCTGGCGTGACCTCCCGCAACTCCGCGACCCGGCGCGCTTTGACGCCTGGTCGTACCGGCTCCTCGTGCGCGCCTGCTACGCCGAGGC
>DASSIB010000045.1:0-11471 GCA_035692365.1 Candidatus Limnocylindria bacterium
CCTGCTCCTCGATCCCTCGAAGGCCGCGATCGCCGACGTCGCCTTCGACGGGCGCGGCTGCGCCATCAGCCAGGCATCGGCCTCGATCCTGACCGATGGGCTGCGCGGGCAGAGCCTCGACGAGGTGAAGGAGATGAATCCAAAGGACCTCCTCGACGAGCTCGGCGTTCCGATTGGCCCGGCCCGCCTGAAGTGCGCGCTGCTCTCCTACAAGGTGCTTCAGGGCGCGGTGCGCGGCGGCGAGGTGGCGTGGCCGGCCGAGGCAGAGGAAGAGGCGGTCGTCTGACGTTGCGCCCTGCGACTTCCCTGCGCGAGGTGAGCGCCGCCGAGGCACTCGAGCTGGCCGCATCCGGCTGGCGGATTCTCGACGTGCGCGAGCAGGTCGAGTGGAACGAGGGCCACATCCCGGACGCCACGCTGCTGCCGCTCGCCGACCTGCCGGCGCGGATCGCCGAGGTCGCGCCGGACCGAGAGGCGCCGCTGCTGGTCCATTGCGCGGTCGGTGCCCGCTCACTGCGCGCATCGGCCTGGCTGATCCAGAACGGCTACACCAACGTCGCAAGCCTGCGAGCCTCGCTCCTCGACTGGCGCCGCCTGGGCGGGGCATGGGAGGCGCCCGAGCAGCTGCTCACCCCAGCCCAGCAGCGCCGCTACAGCCGCCAGGTCCTCATTCCGGAGATCGGGCAGGCGGGGCAGCGCAAGCTTCTCGACGCGAAGGTGCTGCTGATCGGGGCGGGCGGCCTCGGCTCGCCGGCGGCGCTGTACCTGGCCGCGTCGGGGATCGGCACCATCGGCCTGGTCGACGATGACGTGGTCGACGAGAGCAACCTCCAGCGCCAGGTGCTGCACGCGTCGGACCGGGTGGGGATGCACAAGACCGAGAGCGCGCGCATGACCCTCGCCGCGCTCAACCCGGAGACGCATGTGGTCGAGCACCGCGAGCGCCTCGACGCGGACAACGTCGAGCGCCTGATCGCCGACTACGACGTGATCGTCGACGGCACCGACAACTTCGACACCCGCTACCTGCTCAACGACGCGGCGGTGAAGCTGCGCAAGCCGGTCGTCCACGGCTCCATCTACCGCTGGGACGGCCAGGTCACGACCTTCGTCCCGTTCGAGGGGCCGTGTTACCGCTGCATGTACCCGACCCAGCCGCCGCCGGAGCTGGCACCGGCGTGCGCCGTGGCCGGGGTCCTCGGCGTGCTGCCTGGCATCGCGGGGCTGATCCAGGCCAACGAGGTCTTCAAGCTGGTCCTCGGCGTCGGCGAGACGCTCGCCGGACGGCTGCTGATGTTCGACGCCATGGCGACCGACTTCAGCGAGGTCAAGATCTGGCGCGACCCGGCCTGCCCGGCCTGTGGCGAAGGCGCGATCCAGTGAGTACGGTTCGCATCCCTCCGGTCCTGCGCGAGGCGGTCGGCGGCAGCCGCACGCTGGCTGCTCACGGCGCCACCGTGGACGAGGTCCTCGCCGACCTTTTCGCCAACTATCCCGCCCTGCGCGACCGCGTCACCGACGACGGCGAGCTGTCGCCCTTCGTGAACGTGTACGTGAACGACCGCGACGTCCGCTATCGGGATGGCCTCGAGACGGCGGTGGGACCCGACGACACGGTGATCCTGCTGCCCGCCATGGCCGGAGGCGCCCGCTAGCCCGATGCGCGACCTGCTCTCGACCATTGGCAACACGCCGATGGTGGAGCTGCCGCACCTCGCCCCGTTGCCCGGCATCCGCCTCCTCGCCAAGCTGGAGAGCGCGAACCCGACCGGATCGGTGAAGGACCGGATCGCCGACCGGATGCTGGCCGATGCGCGGGCTTCCGGCGCGCTGCAGCCCGGCCAGACCATCCTGGAGCCATCCTCGGGCAACACCGGGATCAGCCTCGCCTGGATCGGCCGAAGGATGGGTCATCCGGTCCGGATCGTGATGCCCGACAACACGACCGTCGAGCGCGGGCAGCTGCTGCGCCTGTACGGCGCCGAGATCGTCCCGTCCCCCGGCGCCGAGGGCTCGAATGGCGCGATCCGGCTTGCCCAGGAGCTCGCCGCGGCGGATCCATCCCTCTTCATGCCGTACCAGTACGGCAATCCCGCGAACCCGCTGGCGCACGAGGAGCGGACCGGTCCCGAGATCCTCGCCGCCGTTCCCGAGGTGGACTTGTTTGTTGCCGGACTCGGCACCGGCGGGACGCTGACCGGCGTCGGCCGCTTCCTCAAGCGGGAGCGGCCCGGGGTGAGGGTCATCGCCGCGGAGCCGCTTCCCGGGGAGCAGGTGCAGGGGCTTCGATCTTTGGATGAGGGGTTCGTGCCCCCGGTGCTCGACGCATCGGTCCTGGACGACCGCTACCTGGTCAGCAACCGCGAAGCGGTCATCGCCCTGCGACGCCTCATGCACGAGGAGGGCATCTTCGCCGGCCTCTCGTCGGGGGCGGCCGTGCATGTGGCGCTGCGTGCCGCGGCCGAGATGACGGAAGGCACGATCGTCATCCTCCTCGCTGACGGAGGCTGGAAGTACCTCTCCACCGGCATCTACGACCGTGACGTCGATGAGCTGGAGGACCAGCTGGACCGCTCGCTGCTGTGGTGAACCGGCTGGCCCTGCCTGCCGCCGTGGCGCACGAGCTGATGCGCCACGCGCGCGCGGAGCTGCCGAACGAGGCCTGCGGACTTCTCTCCGGGTCGCTCGCCGGCGGCCTCGCGACGGCCTTCCATCCAGCCCGCAACGCGGAGGCGTCGCCGCTGCGCTACAACGTGCACCCCGAGGACCTGGTGCGCATCACATTCGCCATCGAGGACGCAGCCGAGGACCTGGTCGCCATCTTCCACTCGCACACGCGGTCGGCGGCGGTGCCATCGGCCACCGACCTCCGCAGCGCGATGTACCCCGACGCGTTCTACCTGCTGGCCAGCCTCGCCGACGCCGATGCTCCGCCCGACCGAGCGCTGCGCGCCTGGCGGATCAATCGTGGGCAGGCGTTCGAGGTGCCGCTGACGATCGGGTAACCTTTGTGCCCGATGGCCATCATCACCACCGCCGGCACACGCTTCGCCGACGCCGTGTACGCCGGTCGACTCCATCGCGTCACCGCCGAGTCCGCCGCGCGAGGCATCGGTGCGCTCCTGGTCACCCCATCGGCCGATTACGAGTACCTGCTCGGCTACCGCGCCCCGGCTCTCGAGCGGCTGACCTGCCTGATCCTGCCGGTCGAGGGTGCGCCCACGCTGGTGCTGCCCCGCCTCGAGCTGCCGCTGGCCCGCCACTCGATGGGCGCCCTGGCAGAGGAGCTCGAGCTCGTGCCCTGGGACGAGACGGATGATCCGTTCCAGCTCGTCAGCTCCCGGCTGGTCGGTGCGCTGCGCGTGGGGCTGCAGGACCAGATGTGGTCCCGATTCGTGCTCCGGCTGCGCGCCCTCCTCGATCCGGCCGAGCTGGTCGACGCCAGCCCGGCCATCGGCGCGGTGCGTCGCGTGAAGCAGCCCGAGGAGGTCGATCGGCTGCGAGCAGCCGCGGCTGCCGCGGACGAGGCGATGCGCGGGATCACGGCGGAGCGCCTCTCTGGCCGCACCGAGGCCGAGGTCAGCCGGCACATCAACGAGATGCTGCTCGCCGCGGGGCACGACACCGCCGACTTCGCGATCGTCGCGTCGGGACCGAACTCGGCGAGCCCGCATCACGAGCCGGGGGAACGGGTCATCGAGGCCGGCGACGCCATCGTGCTGGACATCGGCGGAACGCGCGGCGGGTACTGCTCGGACACGACGCGGACCGCCTTCGTCGGTGAGCCGCCCCCCGACTTCGCGGCGCTGTACGAGGTGCTGCGGATGGCCCAGGCGGCCGCCTGCGCCGCCGTCGCGCCCGGCGTGCCGGCGTGCGACGTGGACCGGGCCGCGCGACGGATCATCGACGAGGCGGGCTACGGCGCCGCCTTCTTCCATCGGACCGGCCACGGCATCGGCATGGAGACCCACGAGGAGCCGTACATCGTCGACAGCAACGGCGAGCCGCTTGTCGCCGGCCATGCCTTCAGCGTCGAGCCGGGGATCTACATCAGCGGCCAGTGGGGCGCCCGGATCGAGGACATCGTGGTCTGCACCGAGTCCGGTGGCGAGCGTCTGAACACGAGCAGCACGGAGCTGTACCTGGTCGACTAGGGGGCCGATCCCTCGCGGTACGAGGCGACGAGGGCGGTGAGCACCCCATCGATCGCGGCAGTCGCCTCCCGGTAGGCGGTGGTCAGGTCTGTCAGCTCAGCCGACCGCCGTCGCAGGTGCGCCGCGATCGCCTCCAGCACCGGCGACCGATAGTAGAGGAACGCCTCCACCGCTTCGGCCAGGGAGAGGCCTGCGCGAGACGCCTCGGCGCCGTACAGGGCGCCCATCTTCTCCGCCTCACCGAGGAGCAGCGCCCGCTCTGCCCGCTTGCCGGCGGCCACGTACTCGAGCACCAGGTTGAAGGTGCGCTGCCCCCAGCGGCGGAAGTCGGCGCGCTGCTCGGCGCTGAGCCGCGCCTGCCAGGGCGGTGCTCCTCCGCTGCGGGCCATGCGACGGTGTACCTCGCCGGAGATCGTGCCGGCCGACCCGGTGAGCCGATCGACGCCGTATCGGTGGCGGCGCGGGGCGTTCATCATCGCCTCGAGCGCGGACCGCAGGAAGCGGCGGTGGCCGCCCGGGGTCACGAAGCTCTCAACCCGCCCCGAATCGGCCCAGCGCCGGAGCGTGTCGGGAGCCACCCCGACCAGTCGGCTGGCCGCGCCCAGCGCGAGCCAGGGGTCGTCGGGGCCGGGCACCCGCTCAGGCCCCGCGCAGCTCGGCCGGGGTGGCGCGTCCGAGCGCGTCCCAGAGGCGGACGAGGGCGTCCATGCCTCCGCGGTAGTTGGCCAGCGGCATCCACTCGTTGGGAGCGTGGAAGTTCCCGTTCGGCGATGCAAAGCCGATCATGATGCTGCGCAGGCCGAGCTCCCGCTCCATCGCCGCCACCACGGGGATCGAGCCGCCGGTGCGGTGGAAGACGGGCGCCTTGCCGAACGACTCCTCCAACGTCCGGGCCGCGATCACGAGGGCGGGATGGTCGAGCGGCGTGATCGCCGGCTGGCCGCCCTGGATCACCTTCACCTCGACCCGCACCGTGGGCGGGGCGATCCGCTTGAGGTGGTCGATCATCAGCTGCTCGATCTCGTGATGGTCCTGGTCGGGGACGAGGCGGCAGCTGATCTTGGCGCCGGCGAAGGCGGGGATGATCGTCTTGGAGCCCTCCCCCGAATAGCCGCCCCAGAGGCCGTTGACATCGAAGGTGGGGCGGGCGCTGAGCCGCTCGAGGAGGGTATAGCCAGGCTCGCCGTCCATCGGTCCGGACACCTTGATCCGCTCCGCCCAGTCCACCTCGTCGAATGGGACCGCCGCGTATGCGGCGTGCTCCTCGTCGGTCATCTCGCGGACACGGTCGTAGAAGCCGGGGATGGTGACGTGGCCATGCCCATCGGTCAGCGAGGCGAGCATCTGGACCAGGACCGTGGCGGGGTTGTCGATGCCGCCACCGAACTGCCCCGAGTGCACGTCCTGGAACGGCCCGAAGACCTTCACGTCCCAATAGGCGATGCCGCGCAGGCCGTAGGTGATGGCCGGCGTCCCCTCGTCGTCCTGCATGTCGGAGTCCGACACGATGCAGACGTCGCCGGCGAGGAGCTCGGGATGGGTCTTGACGAACGTCTCCGACGGCTCCGCCTCGTGCTCCTCGTCCCCCTCGAAGAAGAAGCGCAGGTTCACCGGCAGGCTGCCGACTCCCTGCAGCCAAGCCTCGGCAGCCTTGAGGTGCATGAAGAGCTGGCCCTTGTCGTCGCCGGAGCCGCGGGCGTAGACGATGTCGTCCTCGTAGCGCGGCTCGAATGGCGGCCGCACCCACTCGGCGAGCGGGTCCACCGGCTGGACGTCGTAATGGCAGTAGGCGACCACCGTCGGCGCATCCGGGCCGGCGTGCAGCCAGTCAGCGGTCACGATCGGGTGGCTGCTGGTGTCGGTGAGGGAGGCGTGCTCCGCGCCGATCCGGGTCAGCTCGTCGGCGATCCAGCTCGCCGCGCGACGAACGTCGCCGCGACGCTCCGGATCGGCGCTGATGGAGGGGATCCGCAGGAACTCGTCGAGACCCCTGAGGTGCTCGTCGGCGTGGTCGCGCAGGTAGGCGATGGCGGTGTCGAGGTCGGTCATGGACCGATGATAGGGCGATGACGGAACCCATCGGCTCCGACCCGCGTCCGACCGGCATGCTGCGACGCCTGCTCAGCGTGGCCTTCCTGCTCGGTCTGGCGATGCTGGCCGCTCCGCTTGCGCAGGTCAGGGCCTGCTCGTGCCCACAGATGGACCGCGCGGCGGCGCTCGGCAGTGCCGACGTTGCCTTCGTGGGCGTGGTGGCATCCATCGACGATCCAAGCGTCGGGCCGATGGTGAGCAGCGGCGATCCGCTGCGGTACAGCTTTGCGGTTGAGAAGGCTATCAAGGGCGAGCTGTCGGACACCGTGGGAGTGCTCTCCGCCCGCTCGGGCGCCAGCTGCGGGATGGAGTTCGCACTCGCACAGCGGTGGCGGGTCTTTGCCTACGTCGATGAGACGGGCCACCTCCAGAGTCATCTGTGCTCTGGCAACGAGCTCCTGGCCGAGGGTGTGCCGGTTCCCCCGTCGACGCCGGAGCCGACCCCACCGCCGGTCGCCGCGCTGCTCGCGATCGGGGCGGTTCTCGGCCTTGCAGGCTTCACCGCCTGGGCCTTCACCCGGCGTCCGGGAGCGGCCGGCTAGCTGATCACCCCCGTGGCGAATCCCAGGAAGAGGGCCAGCGCCGCTGCCGGCAGGAATGCCGCCACGCGCAGGGCACGCGGCCAGCCGGGCCCACCGAGGAGGGCATAGGCCGGGATCACGATCGGGAAGAGGAGGATCCCCAGCGACCAGGCGACGCGCTGGCGGAAGGTGAGGTCGGGACGGTCCTGCACGTCCAGCCAAAAGGCGGCGAGGGTGATGAAGCCGCCCACCATGCAGACGGCGAAGACGGCCCAGATCACGGGAAGCACGCCGCGATCCTAGCGTCGCGTCACTCGCCCAGCTCGGCCCTCCGCCTTTCGAGGTCCGCCGGTCCAGTCAGCAGGTCGCCGATGAAGCGCAGCGGCCTGCGCCGCGGCAGCCGCGGCTCGCGATCCGGGAGGAGTGCCAGCATGGCGGCACGGACCCGCTCGTCCAGGACGGCTCGACCCTCGCGGCCGCGCGCATCGGCAGTGGGGATCGGCTCGCCGTAGCGGAAGACGACCCGCTTGCGAAACCAGAGGAAGGTGCTGCCGACGATCGTGCACGGCACGACCGGGACGCCGCTGGCCGCCGCAAACGCCACTGCGCCCTCCTCGAACGGCAGCAGCTCGGTCTCGCGGAAGCCGACGGTCCCCTCGGCGAATATGCCGAGCACGCCGCCGGAGGCGAAGACGCGCCGCACCGCCCGCACCGCCGATGTGAGGGTCGTCTTCTCCGGGTTGTACGGGATCATGCCGCCGTAGAAGGCCATCACCCGGTTGCGGAAGCCACGGGAGAAATCGGCCTCCTTGGGGCCGAACCAGGTGACGCGCGGGGTCTCGGGGATGGCGGCCAGCGCCAGCATCGGGTCCCAGCCGTTGTGATGGTTCAGCACCAGGCAGAACGGGGCGGCGGGCCAGTGCTCCCGCCCCTCGACGCGGATGTCGAAGAGGAGGCGCACCACCGCGATGTCGAGCCAGCGCATGACCCGATATCGGGTCGTGACCTCGACGCCCAGCTCGCGTGGGCCGGTGCGCCGTGCCCGCTCGGCCGGGTCCATCAGGCCGCGGCGGTCGGTTCCGGCTCGGCGAAGGACGTGACCGCCTCGCGCCGCGTCGGGTCGACTCGCAGCAGCGCGATCCCGGCAGCCACCAGGAAGAGGGCCGCCACACCCATCGCTGCCCGCGGTCCGCTCGCCACGTCCACCTTCCCGACCCGGTCGAGCACCTGCCCGGCGACGAAGAGGAAGACGGGGCCGGCGGCCGCGGTGCCCGCGTTGAGGATCCCCATGTAGCGCCCCGTCGTGTCCTTCGGGATGACGTCGGTCATCAGCGCCCAGTCGACCGAGAGGAAGATCCCCACGCCGATCCCGAATGGCAGGAAGGCACCGATGGCGAGCCACGGGGAGGGCGCCAGGGCGACCAGCAGCATCCCCGACGCGGCGATGGCGCACGCGGCCCAGATCATCGGCCGCCGGCCGAAGCGGTCGGAGAGCCGTGCCCCCGGGAAGGCCGACGCTGCGGTAGCCACGCCGACGACCAGGGTGGCGATGAAGAGGATCGTGCCCGCCTCCTCCTCCGGCATGCCGTGGGTTCGCTGGAAGTAGTAGAGGCCGAGGTTGGTGGCGTTGACCGCGCCCAGGAAGAGGAGGCGCACCAGGAGCAGCCAGAGCACGTTCGACTCTTTCAGGATGTCCGTCCCCCAGGCCGATCCGGCCACCCTCAGCCACGACACGCGCCGTGGCGGCGCACCCGAGCCCTCGCGCACAGAGGTCACCAGCACGATGGCGGTTGCCAGCTCGATCAGCCCCAGCCCGATCGTCGCCAGCACCAGGTCGCCGCCGAGCCCGAGGGTCGCTACCCCGACGCCGGCGATCTGGCCCATCACGATCATCACGCCCATCAGGCCGCTCGCCGTTGCCACCTGCTTCGCCGGCACGAGGTCCGGCACGTAGCCCTGGAACGGGCCCTGCGCGAAGTTCGAGCTGAACTGCAGCAGCACCAGGAAGACGAGGATCATCAGATAGGTCTGGGACAGCGCCAGGCCGATCAGGAAGACGACGTCCAGCGTTGCCCCGATGACGATGTACGGCTTGCGCCGCCCCCAGCGGGTAACGGTGTAGTCGCTGATCATCCCGATCGTCGGCTGCACGACGATCGCCATCAGGACGGCGGCGCCGTTGATGATCGCCAGCAGGGTGCCGGCGTTCGCCTTGTCGATGTCCTCGATGCGCGACGGCAGGATGATGTTGTTCAGCCCGCCCCAGATGGTGAGGATGCCGAACCAGTAGACCGACAGCTTCAGCAGGTGCGAGAAGGGGAGGAGCGGTCGCTCCGAGGCGTTGCCGGGGGGCGGGGCGGCGTGGCTCATCGGTTTCCTCGTGAAGTCGCTGCACGATACGCTGCATGCCGGCCGCTGAACAGACTCCTGCGCGTGCCGGGGTATCATCCGCCGCGTGATCGACCCGATCGCCCTTCAGCTGGGGCCACTCTCCGTCCACTGGTACGGGATCATCATGGCCACCGCCATCCTGGCCGCCGCCTGGCTGGGGACCGCCGAGGCCCGGCGCCGCGGGGAAGATCCGGAGATCGGCTGGTCGATGCTGCTATGGACCATCGCCGGCGGCGTGATCGGCGCCCGCATCTACCACGTGATCCACCAGTGGGACTACTACTCGGCCAATCCGGGGCTCATCCCGCAGGTCTGGACCGGGGGGCTGGGGATCCCGGGGGCAGTCGCCGGTGGAGCCGCCGCGATCTGGGCCTATACCCGCGTGCGAGGCCTTTCGACGGGGCGCTGGTTCGACATCTTCGTGATGGCGCTGCCACTCGGCCAGGCGGTCGGGCGACTCGGCAACTTCGTCAACCAGGAGCTGTACGGGCCGCCGACTCCCCTGCCGTGGGGGATCCCGATCTCGGCCGCCCACCGCGTGCCCGAATGGGCGAACCTCAACCTCTACCCCGAGGCCACCACCCGCTTCCATCCGCTCTTCGCCTACGAGGCGATCGCCAGCCTGCTGACCCTCGCGGCCATGATCTGGATCAGCCGCCGCTTCGCGGCTCGCCTCTATGACGGCGACATGCTGCTGATCTACATCATGTTCTACGGCGTCGTGCGCTCCTACCTCGAGACCTTCCGGGTGCAGAACTGGCTGATCGCCGGCATCCCGACCGCCATCTGGCTTGGGCTGGGCGGCCTCGTCCTGGCTGGCGGCTTCCTCTTCCTGCGGCATGCCCGCGGGTGGGGGACGCCAGGGGCCTGGTTGCGTCGCTCGGAGGCACCCGCGGAGGTCCAGCCTGGCTGATAGCAGGGGCATCCTGCCCGATGTGACCGCCGCTATCGGCGGCACGCCGCTGGTTGCGCTCGACCGGTTGGCGGCCGGCCTGGCGCCACGGGTTGTGGCCAAGCTCGAGCACATGAACCCCGGCGGTTCCGTCAAGGACCGCATCGCGATGCCGATGATCGAGGCCGCCGAGCGGGCCGGACTCCTCAAGCCCGGTGGCGTGATCGTGGAGCCGACCAGCGGCAACACCGGCGTGGGGCTGGCGATGGCCGCCGCGGTGAAGGGATATCGCTGCATCTTCGTGATGGCCGACAAGCAGTCGGAAGAGAAGCGCGCGCTGCTGCGGGCATATGGCGCCGAGGTCGTGATCTGCCCAACCGACGTGGCGCCCGACGACGAGCGCAGCTACTACCGCGTCAGCGACCGGATGGCGCGCGAGATCCCCGGCGCCTGGAAGCCCGACCAGTACACGAACCCTGCCAACCCTCAGGCGCATTACGCGACGACAGGGCCGGAGATCTGGAAGGCGACCGATGGGCGCGTCACCCACTTCGTGGCCGGGGTGGGGACGGGCGGCACGATCAGCGGCATCGGGCGGTATCTCCACGAGCAGAATCCGGCGCTCGTGGTCGTCGGCGCCGATCCCGAGGGCAGCGTCTTCTCAGGCGGCGCGGGACAGCCGTACCTGACCGAGGGCGTCGGCGAGGACTTCTGGCCGGCAACCTACGACGCCACGATCTGCGACCTCATCGTCCAGGTCTCGGACCGAGACGCATTCCTCATGGCGCGCCAGGCGACGGCGGCGGAGGGGATCCTGGTCGGGGAGTCGGGCGGGACCGCTCTCTGGGCTGCCCTCCAGGTAGCCCGGACGGTCGAGGACTCGAATGCGCTCTTCGTGGTCCTGCTGCCCGACAGCGGCCGAAACTACATCGCCAAGCTCTACAACGACGACTGGCTCCGTGAGGTGGCCATCATCCGGGCCGATGAGCAGGTCGCCGACTACGACTGGCACGCTACCCGGCCGAGCGCAGTGGTCCAGAAGGACCGCAACCGGTAGGCTGCCGCCATGCAGACCCAAAGCAGTGCACCCGTAGGGATCGCCGAGCGCCGATCGATGCCCATGTGGCTGCTTGCCGTGGCCTGGGGAATTCTCTCGTTCCTCGGCTTCGTCGCGGCGTTGAGCGCGCTCATCTGGCCCATCGGTCAGCTGCAGCAGGTCGGGCTCCTGTCCCATCCGGAGAGCCTCGGCGCCTGGGCGTTCTCCTGGGTGGTGGGCAGCGGCCTCATCGCGCTCGCCACCGCCAGGGCCGTCTTCGGGCGGTGGCTCGATGTCAGCCCCGGTGCGTGGCTGCTCCTGATCGTGGGAGCGATCGTGAGTGGTGCCTCAGAGGTCATCCTCGCGCAGTGGACGATCGCGAAGTT
>DASSIB010000046.1:0-16014 GCA_035692365.1 Candidatus Limnocylindria bacterium
GCCGACGCCGATGTGGTCGATCAGCGAGCGCGGCGCGTACTGGGTCAGGACGGCGACATCGGTCAGGCCCGAGTTGACGGCGTTGGAGAGCGCAAAGTCGATGATCCGGTACTTCCCGCCAAAGGGGACGCCCGGCTTGGCACGCACCTGCGACAGGATCGAGAGCCGCTCACCCTCGCCACCAGCCAGCACCAGGGTCAGGATCGACTGCGCCACGGGCAGATTCTCGCATGGCGGGTAGACGCGCCGGCGTCAGGCCGGCCGACGCGCTCCGCTCAGTGGCGCCGTCTGCGACGCCGTCCCCAGCGTCCGAGCCGGGCGGCCAGCGGGACCGTCCCGAGGATCGCGGGGATAGCGAAGAAGGTGACGAGCGCGGGTGGCTGGATCGGAGCGATGCCGGCCGGCGCGGGAGTTGGCACGGGGATCGGGACGGGCGTGCACGTGCCGGGCTTCCCGGGCGGGCAGCCACCCCCGCCCCCGCCCCCGCCCCCGCTCCCCTGCGGGGTCGGGTCGGGCTTTGGCGTGACACGGACATTGCCACAGATCGGAGCCCCGTAGCCGCTGTTCCCTCGCAGCGGCGCGATGAGCAGCCAGACCTTGTCGGGTCCCAGGACGCCGATCTTGTTCGGGTCGCCTCGCGGTCCAAGCTGCCCGTTCACGAATCGGTCCGCCCAGCGTGTCGCGGCGGCCACCATCTCGCGGGGTCGCCGACCATCCTGGGCCACCTCCTTGACCACGTCGAAGCAGGACCCGCTGACACGGATCTCGCCGCCGCCGTTGCCGGAGGCGTCGGGCGTCGACAACGTGCCGCCGCTGCCCTGCTTGTTGACGTGCACGTTGTCCGGCGGCGGGACGGTGCCGTCGAGGAACGGAACCGTGATGGTCGGGCCGCACGCGCCGGTCGCCTTCATCCCGCTGAAGCGACAGACGGACGCGTTCACCACCCCCGCCGGCTGCACGAAGTCGGTGTTGGGGACCGGGGCCTGTCCGTTCCAGTCCCACGGCTGGTTGATCGCGAGCTTCATGAACTCGTGCCACAGGTAGAGCGGCCCGTCGGCGCTGAAGAGGCCCTGCCCGAACTTGTTGGACATCGGCTCGTCGTTGCTGTTGCCCATCCAGACACCCGTCACGAGGCTCCCCGGGATGTAGCCAAAGGCGGAGACGTTGCGGAAGTCATTCGTCGTGCCGGTCTTGAGGCCTGCGTGGCGACGCGTCCCGTTGGCGTCCAGGAGCTGCGACGGTGGTCCCCACACCACGTTGGTCCTGGGGTTGGTGTTGCCCTCCAGGATCCAGTGGGTGAGGTAAGCCTCCGCAGGGGTCATCGGCTGGGTCGCAACGGGGCCATTCTCGGCAAGGTCGTAGATCACGTTGCCATCGCGGTCGCGGATCTCGATGACCGTGGTCGCCGGATGCAGCGTCCCCTCCTCGGCGAAGACGCCGTAGGCCTGCGTCATGTTGGTGAGGTTGACCGGCACCGAGCCGAGGGTCAGGGTCAGGCCGGGATCCGCGCCCATGATGTACTCCGAGCTGGCGACCCCCATCGTCTCCGCGAACTGGGCCGTGACGTCCGTCCCGACCAGGTACTGCATCATCACGGACGGGACGTTGAGCGAGTAGCGCAGGGCATCCAGGGCCAGGACCGGCCCGTGCTCCTTGATGTTGGCGTTGGTCGGGATGTAAGCGTTCTCCGGGTTCGAGGAGCCGTACTGCACCACGGCGTCCAGGAAGAAGGTCGCCGGAGTCGCCTGGCGAGCGCGGAAGGCAGAGCTGTAGGTGATCGGCTTGAATGCGGAACCGGGCTGCACGCGACTGAGGCCGGCAACGTCGAACTGGCCCTTGACCCGCGGGTCCTCACGGTTGTCGTAGTCGACGCTGCCAACGTAGGCGACGATCTGGCCAGTCGCCGAGTCGATTGCGACGAGTGCCCCGTTGTGGACGTTCTTGTTGGCCACCTTCGAGACCCACAGCTTGACCTGCTCCGTCGCGACCTGCTGAAGCTTGTAGTCGAGGGTGGTGGTGATGCGGTAGCCGCCGGTCCGCACCGCCTGCTCGGGGTTGGCGACTCCCATCGCGTCGAGGATGCGCTCCACCTCGCGCTGGACGCGGAACGCGAAGTGCGGCTCGCGCAGGATCGATGTCACCTTGCGGGGGCCCATCTCCTCCCAGGTCACCGCGACAGCCTCGTCGTGCGCGCGCTGGGTGATGTAACCCTCGGAGAGCATCGCGCCGAGCACGTCATTGCGCCGCGCGATTGCCCGGGCCGGGCCACGCGGCGCCTCGACCGGCTGGTATGGGTCGTAGTAGCTCGGGAGCTGGGGGAGGCCAGCGAGGAACGCCCCCTGCGCCAGCGTCAGCTCGGTCAGATTCGAGGTGCCGAAGAAGTTGGCCGACGCCGCCTTGATGCCGTACGAGCGGTTCCCGTAGTAGATCAGGTTGAGATACGTCTCGAGGATCCGCTCCTTGCCGTCGCGTCCCGGATAGGCCGCCGTCACCTGGCGCGCGAGGATCTGCTCCCGGATCTTGTCGCCGAAGCCACGCCCCTCGAGGAAGGTGAGGTCGGGCTGCTCGCAGGGGTCGGTCGCGGTCGGCTCGAGGCCGGGGTCGAGGTCGACCGATGGTGCGGCCGACGTTGGCGGCTCGATCTCGTCCTGCGCCAGCTTGATCGAGCCGGCGTACTTGATCACCTGCTGGGTGATGGTGCTTGCGCCCTGGACGATCTCGCCGGCCTCGAGGTTGGCGAGCGCGGCGCGTGCGACGGCGGTGTAGTCGATCCCATCATTGGTCCAGAAGGTCTGGTCCTCGGCGGCGACGGTGGCGTCGACGATCGAGTCCGGGAGCTCCGAGAATCGAACCTCCTCGCGGTTCTCGCACTCGAACCTGGCCAGCAGCGTCGTCCCGGTGCGGTCGTAGACATAGGTGCTGGCCGGCATGTCGATGCCGTCGATGATGTGCGGGTCCGGCAGCCCGGTCGAGAAGTAGTCGTAGGCCGCCAGCAGCCCGGCCCCGGTCCCCGCGATGCTGCCGCCGACGAACAGCACGAAGACGCCCACGGTGGCGATGAGGAAGGTTGCGAGCCCGCGTCGCGGACTGCGACGCTGGGTCGTGCGACGAATCATCAGCCGATGACGACGCCGCTGCATGGCCGGGTGCATCGAGCGAACGGTACCCCATGCGGGTGAATCGGTCGAATCGGGCCGCTGACAGCGGCCGGACGATCAGGGGAGGTACTTCCTCGGGTTCTGGGCGACGCCGTCGAACTGCACCCCGAAGTGCAGGTGGCAGCCGGTCGCGAAGCCGGTGGCGCCCTCGTAGCCGATCACGTCGCCGACGTGGACCTCCTGGCCCACGGTCACGATCTCGCGGGAGAGGTGCCAGTAGATGGTGGCCAGGCGCTGCGAGTGGGCGATGATCACCCCGATCGCCGAGTCGCCGTACTTCGAGTTGGGACGTCCGTCAGCCAGCACGATCCCGTCGCCGGAGGCGTAGATCGGTCCCCCACATCGGCTCACGTAGGCCATGTCCAGCCCGGGGTGGAAGTAATTGAAGCGAGTGGGACCGAATTCCTGCGTGACCATGAACGCTCCGCGCTCCGGCCACTCGAAGCGTCCGCGGTAGGCCACGTCCAGCCGATCCGCCATCGCCTTCAGCTTGTCGACGAGGGCCTGCTGTGCCGCCAGCTCCTGCTCCTGCGACGCGATCAGCTCCTGCTGGGCATCCGCGTTCTTGCTGATGCTGGCGAACCGCTGCTCCTCCGCGTCCTGCATCTCCTGCAGCTGCTTGCGCTTCTCCTCCAGGGCGACGCGAGCGGCGTCCAGCTGCTTCTGCTGCTCGGCGAGCGCGTCGGCCCTCGCCGCCACTGAGTCGCGCAGCTTGGTGAGGGTGTCGCGCCCGACGCCGAGCGTCTCGCTGCGGACCTCGAGGCGCGTCCGCTTGTCGCGGATCTCGTTGGCCAGCAGCCGGTCCTCGTCGGAGAGGGTGAGCATGTAGGAGAGCTCGCTGGACGCCTTGGTGAAGGAGTCGGTAGAGAGGAGGACCTCGAGGACCGACGTCTGGCTCTGCTCGTAGGCGGTCCGCATGTGGTCCTGCAGGAGCGCCTCGCGCTCCACCAGCTCGATCTTCGAGATGGCGATCCCGCTGGCCAGGTCCGCGAGCGTCTCCTCGAGGGTCCCGATCTCGAGCTCGTACTTCCGGAGCTCGCCGCGCGCCGCCTCGAGCCTGCGGGCCGCCTCCTCGATGTCGCGCGCGGCCTCCTCGATCTCGAGGCCGACGGTCGTGAGGTCTCCGCTGATGCTGCGGAGGCTCGCCGCCAGATCCGCCTGCTCGCGCTGGAGCTCTGCGAGCTGGGTGCGCTGGCGTGCCAGCTCGACTTCCATCTGCAGCTGCTCGTTGACGGCTGCGTCGACGTTGGGGTCGTTGGCGCGCACCGGCGACTGCCACTGAAGCGGTGCAGCGACGACCGTCAGCAGCAGGAAGGCGGCGATCCATGGCGCGGCTGGGCGACTTGCGATCGACATGACTCCCTGATGTCGCTTGGCTGTGGCTGCTTCGGGGCCGCGCAGCCAGGGCGTGCGCGCGGGGCTCGGAGCGTCCCGGCGCTTCAGCCGGGAAGCAAAGGATACCCGACGGAACCGGATCCCGGTCAAGCCCATTCGTCATCCGGTACGGCCCGGTGACCGGACTATCAGGTGAGGGGCAGCCGCCCCACCACGATCGCCGCCGCCTCCCCCAGCAGGGCCGGATCGCGCAGGAGGGTAACGACCATCCCGGCCACCAGGAACGGCCCGAAGGGGATGTAGGTCTTGAGCCCCGCCCTCCGCGTGACGAGGAGGAGCGCGCTCACCGCGGCCGAGAGGAGCCCCGCCACGAAGATGGCGACGAAGATGGCGGGCCACCCGACGACCAGGCCGATGGCACCGACGAGGTAGAGGTCCCCGAGGGCCACGCCGCCACGCACCAGCAGCCCCAGCAGGCCCATGAAGCCGACCGCCACCGCGGCGCCGATGAGGGCTTCCTGCCACGAGACAGTCGGGTTGAACGGCACGAACAGCGCCGCCGCGACGATGAGCGGGTCGAGGAGGAGGTGCGGGAGGCGGCGCTGCTCGAGATCCGTCGCAGTCAGCAGGACCAGGATGGCGAGGATCAGCAGGTGAGCGGCCAGAGCCCACCATGGCAGGCTGGATCGCCATGCGACGGCGCCCCCTCCCAGCCCCGCGGCCGCGGCCAGCAGCGCCGTGCGCACACCCGCGGACCGGCGCGACGCTTCGTCGGACGGCCAGCGGCTCGCGAGCCGTTCCGCCCCGGCGCCGATCACGGCGAACGCGATGGCCGTGACCAGGACCGTGGGTGTCAACGTCGGCTAGGCCGCCGCAAAGTCCCGTGCCAGGCGGACGAGCGTCGAGACGGTCGTTCCCAGCGAGCCCTTGGGGTTGTGCGCCTTGTCGCGGATCAGGTACGCGGATCCGCCGATGTCGACATGCACCCACGGGACCGTCACGAACTCGGAGAGGAAGACCGCGCTCTTGATCAGCGACGCTTCGCGGGAGGCCGAGTTCACCATGTCCGCGTGCGCAGAATCGAGCGTGTCCCGGTACTCGGTGGCGAGCGGCATCTCCCAGAACCACTCGCCGGTCGCCTCGGCAGCGGCAGCGACCTGGCTCCCGAACTCGCGTGGCCGCGCGAAGTAGGCGCTGATCAAGTCGCCGAACGCGATGGACGCTGCCCCGGTCAGGGTCGCCACGTCCACGATGTGGGTGGCGCCCTGCTTCTCCGCCCAGTGCAGGGCATCGGCGAGGATCAGGCGCCCCTCGGCGTCGGTATTGATCACCTCGATCGTCTTGCCGTTCATCGTCTTCACCACGTCGCCGGGGCGCTGGGCTGCTGCGCCCGGCATGTTCTCGACCATCGGCATGACCGCCATCAGCGGCGTCTGCGGCGCCAGCCGGGCCACTGTCCGCACGGCGGCGAGGACCGCGGCGGCGCCAGCCTTGTCGTGCTTCATCTCTTCCATCCGCTCCGGCGGCTTGAGGCTGATCCCGCCGGAGTCGAAGCAGACCCCCTTTCCGACGATGGCGAGCCGTTTGTCGCCGCCCGCCTCCCAGCCGGGGAGCTTGACGGCAATCAGACGCGGCTCGTGGGCCGCCCCCATCCCGACCCCCAGCAGCGCCCCCATCCCGAGCGCCTCCATCTCGGACGGGCCGAGGATCTCGACGGTGCAGCCATCGTCGACCAGGCCGCGGGCCAGCTCGGCCATCCTCTCCGGGTAGAGGTCGTTGGCGGACCGGTTCGAGAGCTCACGCGCCCATTCGACGCCCTCGGCGATCGCCATCGCGTCCGAGAGGACAGCTTCGGCGGGAGCTTCCTGGCCGACCAGGATCAGCTCTTCAACGCTCCGCAGCATCGCGTCCGTGTCACGCACCCGGCCGTAGTAGGCGTACGGTCGAAAGGTTCCCTGGCTGGCACCAATGGCGGCGGCGGCATACGCGTCCGCGCCCTCCCCGTCGCGCAGCCAGAAGGCGAGGCTCGTGGCGCCACGCCCCTGGAGCCGTCGGGCGGCCTTCGACGCGCTGCGCCTGGCTCGCCACGCGCCCCGTCCTCGCCGGCCGGAGGCGACGAAGAGGATGCGTCCGGCGTTGATCCCCTCGACCTCGATCAGCCCCGTCTCGTCCTCGACCGGGTTGAACTCGCCCCAGTCCAGTGCCCGCGAGATGGCACCACCGGTCGCGGCGTCCAGCTCTGCGAGGTCGGGTGGCAGCTCGCGGTCTGCCAGATAGATCGGGACCGCCAGCACATCGGCCTTCACCGACGCCGGATTGATGGTCTCGGCACGGACGCGCATCGATGCTCCTCTGGCTCGTTCACGAGGGACCGATCCCCTTGCGTACGCGCGGATCGGCGGCGCCAGTATAGGACCCGCTCCGGCAGGCTCAGACGGCCGACTGCAGCAGCGGCTGGATCCACGAACGTGCATCGTCCGCCTCGGCGGCCGCCGCGGCGAGTCGCTGTAGCGGGGTCGCGCTGATCGCCGATCCTTCTTCGCTGAGGGCCACCGCCAGCGCGTTGTCGGCACCTCGCGCCCGATCCGCAGCCTCGGCATACCGCTCGCCGGCGGCCCGCGCCGCCGCCTCGTCGCCCGCGAGCGTCGCGCTGGCGATGTCGCCAGCTGCCTCGATCAGGTTCTGGCTGACGGTCATCCAGTAGCGGAAGAGTGGCGGCTGCTCCTCCCAATCGGAGAGGAGGGAGAGCGGGGCATCCGCCTGATGGAGGGCGGTCAACGCCGCCGTGGGATCGTCGCGGTCGAGGGCGGCAAGGGCTGCGGCCAGGGCATCCACCACCTCCTCGGTGGCATGTCGCCGCTCGACGAAGAGTGTCGCCGCCTCCGCACTCGAGCGAAGCTGGGCGGCCATCTGCGCCAGGTCGCCTCCGCCGTAGGACAACGAGGGGACGGTCATGCCGGGGTTGACGGCCGCGCTGACGCCGGCCAGGGCCCTGAGCGATCGTCGGGCCGCGTCGGCGTCACCACCGGTGCCCGCGAGCAGATCGGCCGCGCGCGTGAGCTCTGCCGCAGGCGCCTCGCCGGAGAGGGTCCGGGCGATGCCCTCTCGCGCGTGCTCGCGAGCCTGGTCGAGCCCTCTTGCGAGGCGACCCAGCGCCGCATCGGCGGCCTCCGCGGCATCGACGACTGCCCCGGCCCGAGCCACTGCGACGGCCGGGTCGGCGGCGTCCGGATCGGCCGCGCGCAGCCCAAAGCCGATCCCAACGGTCAGCCCGGCAACGATGATGATCCCCGCTCGGCGCAGCCCTGCGGCACCTATCATCTCGGGATGGACCTCGATCGCCTGCGGACGCTGCCGAAGGCAGAGCTCCACCTGCACCTCGACGGCTCGCTGCGCCCATCTACCGCGGTCGAGCTCGCCGCCGACCTCGGGCGGGCCCTCACCCTCCCCGATGCCGAGGCGCAGTTGGTGGGGCCGGTGCGCTGCCGAGACCAGGCGGAGCTTCTCGGATTCTTCGACCTGCCGATCTCCCTCCTCCAGACCCCCGCGTCGCTGCGACGGGTCACCGCGGAGCTGGTCGAGTCGCTGGCGGACGACGGCCTGACGTACGCCGAGATTCGCTGGGCGCCGCGCCTCCACCTGGAGCTCGGGCTATCCGTCCACGACGTCATCGGCGCGGTCGCCGACGGGGTGGCGGAGGCGGCCTCGCGCCTCGGTCCGCGGACTCCGCTGATCGGCCTGATCGTGACCGCCATGCGGTCACACCCGCCCGCCGCCAACGTCGAGCTGGCGAAGACCGCGGCCGACTTCGGGCCTCCCGTGGTTGGCTTCGACCTGGCCGGTCCGGAGGCCGAGTATCCCGCGCCGCCGCATGCCGCAGCCTTCCTGGAGGCGGCCGCGGGCGGCCTGGCGCTCACCGCCCACGCCGGCGAGGTGCCAGGGCCGGAGCGAATCCGCGAGACCCTCGCGTTCGGGGTGCGACGCATCGCCCATGGCGTGACGGTCGGAGACGATCCGGAGCTCATCGCGCAGGTCCGCGAGCGGGAGGTGACCCTCGACCTCTGTCCGACCAGCAACGTCCAGGCAGGCATCGTGGCCGATCTGGCCGCGCATCCGCTCGCCTCGTTGCACCGCGCCGGCGTCAGCGTGACCCTCTCGACCGACGACCGGACGGTGTCGAACACCACCCTCACCGACGAGATGGCACGCTCCGCAGCAGCCATGCGCCTCACCCCCGACGAGCTGGCAGCGATCGCCGTGAACGCCTTCGGACGAGCCTTCGGTCCGAGGTCCGTCCTCGACCCGATGATGCGGGCGGCGGAGCTGGCCTGGTCCAGCTGGGTGGCCGAGGCCCCGGCCATCAGCTGAGCCTTCGACGCAGGAGGGCGGCGACCTCGGTAGGGTCGCGCGCGACCTGGTCGGGCCGGCGCTCCCCCTCGAGGGTTGCCACAAGCGCCGCGTCGGCCACGCCGGTGAGGACCAGGATCGACTGCATCCCGGCGCGATGGGCGGCCACCATGTCGGCGTCGGGGTTGTCACCGATCGCGATGGCCTCGTCCGCACCTACACCGGCGCGCTCCAGGATCGCAGTGAAGATCCCCGGCTCGGGCTTCCCGATCACCAGCGGTTCAACGCCACCGGCGGCACGCAGCGCGGCGATGATCGAGCCGGCGCCGGGCAGGAAGCCGGTCGGCGTCGGATAGCGCAGGTCGGCGTTCGTGGCGATGAAGCGAGCTCCGGCTCGGATGGCCGTCGTCGCGGCGGCCAGCCGGCGGAAGTCGAATGCCGGGTCGAGCCCGGCGATCACGGCGTCGTAGCTCCTGGCCAGCGGTCCGCCGTCGTACGTGTGGTCGACCGCGTCGCCGGCCGCGGTGGCGTCGAAGCCGGCGGCGCGCAGCTCGTCGAGCATCCCGGAGGCACCGACCGCCATCACGTTGCGCACCTCGGGCAGGTGGGCCCCAAGGTGGTCGATGGTCGCGGAAGTCGAGGTCACGATCTCGTCGGCCTCCGCGGGGATCCCCATCTCGACCAGCCGGGGGACGTACATCGCGCGGGAGGCCATCGAGTTGTTGGTGGCGAAGCGGACGAGAAGACCTGCGTCCCGGAGTCCGGCGACGAGCTCAGCTGCGCCGGGGACCGGCTGCCGGCCACGGTAGATGACGCCGTCGAGGTCGAAGATCACGAGGCGCAGGGTCGGCTCGCCGGATCGGTGCATGCCGAGCGATCATAGGGATGCCAACCGCACAAAGCACTTGAGCGCCCGCTTGACGGCGCAGTATGATCGCCCGGATTCGCGCCGGCCTCGCCCTCGGGCCAGAACGCGACCGACACGTCGCGATCGGATGCGGCGCCGGCAAATCAGTGAGTGAGGGGAAAAGGAGAATCAATGCGGAAGCAGCGATGGCTCGGCGCGAGTGCCGCCCTCGTCTCGTTGATGCTGGTACTCGCAGCCTGCAATGGCGGCGGGGAATCGGCAGGGGAATCGGCCGCGGAGTCAGCGGCCGAGTCGGCGGGCGGATCGGTCGCGCCGGCAGGCTTCAAGGTCTGCATGGTGACCGACACCGGCGGCGTCGACGACAAGGGATTCAACCAGAACGCGTATGAGGGAGTCACGCGCGCCGGGTCCGAGCTTGGCGTGGAGACTGCCCTGCTCGAGTCGACTGCCGACACCGACTACGCTCCAAACCTGGCAGCGTTCACGGACCAGAACTGCGACCTGATCGTCACGGTCGGCTTCCTGCTCGGCTCGGCCACCCAGGCGTCGGCGGCGACGAACCCCGATCAGCTGTACACGATCGTGGACTTCGCCTACGACCCGGCTCCGCCGAACATCCTGGGACTCGTCTTCGACACCAAGTCGGCGTCGATGCTGCAGGGTTACCTTGCCGCAGGGACGTCCACGACTGGCATCGTCGGGACCTTCGGTGGCATCCAGATCGGCCCGGTGGTTGACTTCATGAACGGCTTCGCAGCCGGGATCAACTACTACAACCAGGAGAAGGGAACGGACGTCAAGTTGCTCGGGTGGGACCCGGCAACCCAGACCGGGTCGTTCACCGGTGACTTCGAGGACCAGGACAAGGGCCGCCAGACGGCCGATGGCCTGATGCAGGAAGGCGCCGACATCATCTTTGCGGTGGCCGGTCCGGTTGGCATCGGGGCGATGGCCGCGGTCGAGGACAACGGCGCGGGCATCGATCCGGCACCGATGTTCATCGGCGTCGACGTCGACCAGTACATCTCCGTCCCCGGCTACGAGTCGATCATGCTGTCGAGCGTGCTCAAGCGCATGGACAACGCCGTCTTCGACGCGATCGAGACGGCCATGGGCCTCGATGGCGCAAGCGCCTGGCCCGAGACTCTGTACGTCGGCACGCTGGAGAACGATGGGGTTGGCATGGCCGACTTCCATGACCTCGCCAGCGTTGTCTCGGACGAGCTCAGCGGAGAGATCGACGCTCTGAAGGCCGCTCTCATCGATGGGAGCGTCACCGCAGACGCGTTCTCTGGACAACCGCCGGCCTCAGCGGCTCCCTAAGGAAGCCGTCGCTTCGACCGATTGACAGGCGGCCCTCGCCTCGTGGCGGGGCCGCCTGTCCCTATCTTCCGGTTCCCGGAGTCAGCCCATGAAGCTGGAACTGAAGGGGATCACCAAGCGCTTCCCTGGCGTCGTCGCCAACGAGGGGATCGATCTGACGGTCATGCCCGGGGAGATCCACGCCCTGCTCGGCGAGAACGGCGCAGGCAAGTCAACGCTCATGAACGTCCTCTACGGCCTGTACCAGCCGGACGAGGGCGAGGTGCTGGTCAACGACGTTCGGGTCCAGTTCAGCGACCCGGGGGATGCGATCGCCGCCGGGATCGGGATGGTGCACCAGCA
Source organism: Candidatus Limnocylindria bacterium (assembly GCA_035692365.1). GTDB lineage: Bacteria > Chloroflexota > Limnocylindria > QHBO01 > QHBO01 > CF-167. The sequence goes on from DASSIB010000046.1 coordinate 11,374, forward strand.
CTTCATGCTGATCCCGGTCTTCACCGTCACCGAGAACATCATGCTCGGCGTCGAGTCGACCAACGGGCCGCTCCTCACCCTTGACCGTGACGCCGCCAAGCGTCGCATCGTCGCGCTCTCCGAGGAGCACGGACTCCGCGTCGACCCTGACGCGTACATCGAGGACCTGCCAGTCGGCGTCAGGCAGCGCGTCGAGATCCTGAAGACCCTGTATCGCCATTCGAACCTGCTCGTCCTGGACGAGCCGACGGCGGTCCTGACGCCGCAGGAGATCGAAGACCTGTTCGAGGTGATGCGCTCCCTGGTCAAGACCGGGACCTCCATCATCTTCATCACGCACAAGCTGAACGAGGTTCGCGAGATCGCCGACCGGATCACCGTGCTTCGTCGTGGCAAGGTCGTCGGCACCACCACCGCAGAGGAGAGCGATGAGTCGGAGCTTGCGCGGATGATGGTCGGCCGCCCCGTGCAGCTGGAGGTCACCAAGGGCGTCGCCAACGCGGGCGACGACGTCCTGACGATGCGAGGCGTCACCGTCCTCGACGACCGCCTGCAGGTCGCGGTGAACGGGGTCGACCTGAGCGTGCGGGCGGGTGAGATCGTCGCGGTCGCCGGTGTCCACGGCAACGGCCAGACCGAGCTGGTGGAGGCGATCACCGGCCTCCGCAAGATCCAGTCCGGCGAGATCGAGATCGGCGGAGCGCCGGCCCCCGGCGATCCACGCCATGTCTACGCCGCCGGGGTTGGGCACGTCCCGGAGGATCGCCTCGAGGATGGCCTGGTCGTCGGCTTCACCGTGGCCGAGAACATGATCCTCAACAGCTACTACCTCGCCCCGTTCGCCAGCGGGCTCGCCATCAACCAGGAGCCTGTCCGGAAGGTCGCCGAAGACCTGATGCGCGAATACGACGTTCGAACGCCATCGGCCCTGAACGACATCGGCAACCTGTCGGGCGGGAACCAGCAGAAGGTGATCGTGGCCCGCGAGTTCTCGCGGCCACTGAAGCTGCTGGTGGCCGCCCAGCCGACGCGCGGCCTCGACGTGGGGTCGATCGAGTACATCCACAAGCGGATCGTCGCCAAGCGGGACGAGGGGACCGCCGTGCTCCTCGTCTCGACCGAGCTGGAGGAGGTGCTCTCGCTCGGGGACCGGATCGCTGTCATGTTCCAGGGCCGCATCGTGGACATCCTCGACCCATCGGAAGCGACGCCGGAACGCCTCGGGCTGCTGATGGGCGGCGCACACCCCGAGGAGGGGCTGACGCCGGTGGAGACGACGGCATGAGCATCGAGACGCTGCCCCCCGACCCGCCGCCGGTCACGGACGCCGGGGCTCCGCCGCCGGAACACCGCGGCTTCGCGGCGGTGGTGCTCGCGAGCGCACGACAGCTCGTGGTCCCGATCCTCTCCCTGGTGACCGCGCTCCTCATCGGGGCGATCGTGATCATCCTCTCGGACCCCGAATTCATCGCCAAGGTCGGATCCGATCCAGGGGCAGCCCTCGGGGCGGGATTCGGTTCCGTGGGAGGTGCGTATCGTGGCCTGCTGGAAGGGTCCATCGGCAACCCGTTCCGGGATATCGGCCCCGTCACCGAGACGCTACTGCGTGCTACGCCGCTGATCTTTGCCGGCCTGGCCGTGGCAATCGGATTCCGCGCCGGGCTCTTCAACATCGGCGCGGAGGGACAGATCTACATCGGGGCCCTCTTTGCGACCGCGGTGGGGATCGGCTTCACCGACCTGCCGCTGCTCGTCCACCTGCCGCTCGCCGTGGCAGCCGGGTTCGCGGGGGGAGCGGTCTGGGGATTCATTCCCGGGATCCTCAAGGCTCGAACCGGGGCGCATGAAGTGATCACCACCATCATGCTCAACTACGTCTCGTACTCGATCATCGACCTCGCCCTGCGGCAGGTCTTCTTCCAGCTCCCCGGCCGCGATGACCCGATCAGCAAGAACATCCTGCCGAGCGCGACCCTGCCCAGGCTGTTGCCCGATGAACGCCTTCACTGGGGCCTGATCCTCGCCCTGCTCGCCGCCGTCGCGGTGTGGTGGCTCCTCTTCCGCTCGACGAAGGGGTTCGAGTTCCGCGCGGTCGGGCTGAACCCGGCCGCGGCCCGATATGCAGGCATGAACATCAGCCGGACCGTCGTCCTGACGATGATGATCTCCGGGGGGCTCGCCGGACTGGCCGGAACCTCCGAGATCATCGGCACCAACCTGCGGCTCACGCCGAACTTCTCGCCTAACTGGGGATTCGACGCGATCGCGATCGCCCTGCTCGGCGCCTCCCGGCCGGTGGGGGTCGTCTTCTCGGCGATTCTCTTCGGCGCCCTCCGGGCCGGTGCCGCGCCGATGCAGGCGCAGACCGGCATCCCGATCGACCTGGTGGTGGTCATCCAGGGACTGGTGATCCTGTTCATCGCCGCACCCGCCCTCGTGCGAGCCATCTACCGGATCAGGGTGGCGAGGACGACCGGCACCGAGACCTTCAGCAAGGGGTGGGGAGCGTGACCGCGGCTGTGGCCACGGCGGTCGGGCGAGGCGCCATCAGCAAGGCTCGCCAGCGCGGCTACGGCATCTTCTATCTCGTGCTGGGAGTCGTCATCCTGCTCGTCTTCGGCCAGGTCGAGCCGGGGTCGGAGACGACCTTCGGCCTCAACATCGGCAAGCCAACCGTGCCAGACCTGGTGATCCCGTCCGGCCTGACCGCCTACCTGCTTGCAACCCTGGCCGCCATGGCGGGGGTCATCCAGCTGACCCGTGGCTTCGGCGCGCGCTGGGCGATCGTGCTGGCACTCGTGATCAGCGGGTTCGCCTTCGCTTTCCTGACGTGGGCCGGGTCCGGGGGGAGCATGAGCCTGGCCGGCATCCTGCAGACGACCCTGCAGCGAAGCGTGCCCATCACCTTCGGCGCGATGTCCGGCATCCTCTGCGAGCGCGCCGGGGTGGTGAACATCGCCATCGAGGGGATGCTCCTGTCGGCCGCCTTCACGTCGGCGGTGGTGGCCAGCATCACGGCCAACCCGTGGATCGGGATCGTGGCCGGCATCGTGACCGGCGGTCTGCTTGCGGCGCTGCTCGCCGTGCTGGCGATCCGGTACCTGGTCGACCAGATCATCGCCGGAGTCGTGATCAACATCCTGGTGGTGGGGATCACCTCGTTCCTTGCGGCGCGCGTCCTGGCCAAGATGCCGGAGCTGAACGATCCCGAACGATTCGGCCCGTTGCCAATCCCCTTCCTGAGCGACCTGCCGATGGTGGGCGGGATCCTCTTCCGCCAGAACCTGTTCATCTACCTGTGCGTCATCTGCGTCGTCGCGCTCAACTTCATGCTCTTCTCGACCCGATGGGGGCTGCGAGTGCGAGCGGTCGGCGAGCACCCCAAGGCGGCTGACACGGTCGGCATCAACGTCTTCTACGTGCGCTATCGCAACGTCATCCTGGGAGGCATGCTGGCCGGGTTGGGCGGCGCCTACTTCACGCTGGGGTCCACCGGCAGCTTCCAGAACGAGATGACCGCGGGACGCGGCTTCATCGGACTGGCGGCCGTGATCTTCGGCGCCTGGGCGCCCCTCGGAGCGTTCCTGGCCGGGATCGTCTTCGGCTTCGCCGAGGCCGTCCAGGCGCGGCTCGCGATCCTGAACATCGGGCTCCCCTCGCAGATCCTCCAGATGGTCCCCTACCTCGTGACGATCATCGTGGTCGCCGGGCTGGTGGGACGGGTGCGTGCCCCGGCCGCCGACGGCCGGCCCTACAAGAAGGAATGACCTCGGGCGGCCCACCGCGCCAGCCGATCGTCCTGGACTGCGACCCCGGCCACGACGATGCGCTGGCGATCCTGCTGGCCGCCGCCGACCCCGCGCTCGAGCTGGTGGCGATCACCACGGTGGCCGGGAACCAGAGCCTCGACAAGACCACCCTCAATGCCCGGCGCATGTGCAGCGTGGCCGGCATCCGCGGCGTGCCGATCGCAGCCGGCTGCGACCGGCCACTGGTTCGTGACCGAATCGCGTCGCCCCAGATCCACGGCGAATCAGGGCTCGACGGCCCTGCCTTCGGCACCCCGACCATTCCCCTCGATCCACGGCACGCGGTCGACGTGATCCTGGAGTCGTCGCAGGCGCACGACGGTCTCGTGCTGGTCCCGACCGGGCCGCTTACCAACGTCGCCACCGCCCTCGCCCGCGACCCGGGTCTCGCCCGGCGACTGCGCCGGATCGTGCTGATGGGCGGTGCGATCGGGCTCGGCAACGTGACGCCCGCGGCGGAGTTCAACATCGCGGCCGATCCGGAGGCCGCGCGGGCCGTCTTCGAGTCGGGGGTGCCGATCACGATGGTGCCCCTAGAGACGACGCACCATGCCCTCGCCACGCCGGCGGTGATCGAGCGGATCGCCGGTCTGGACTTCCCGCTGGCGCACCTCTGCGTCGAGCTGCTCGGCTTCTTCGCGGAGACCTACCTGCGCGTCTTCGGGTTCGAATCGCCGGCGGTCCACGATCCCTGCGCGCTGGCGTGGCTGATCGACCCGAGCATCGTCCCCACCCGGCCGATGCACGTCGACATCGAGACCCGCGCGGAGTTCAGCGATGGACGGACGGTGTGCGACCTGTACGGGGTCACCGGACGCCAGGCGAACGCCGA
>DASSIB010000047.1:0-15465 GCA_035692365.1 Candidatus Limnocylindria bacterium
TTCGTGCGGATCGCCAACGCCGCCAACGAGGCGGACGGGATCGAGGAGCGCAGCAGCGAGGCTGGGCTCGGTAACTGGCTGCTGAGCCGGCGCGACAACTACACCCCGGAAGATGACCTGGTGGTGGTCACCGTCGACGGGCAGGTGGTTGGGTACGGATGGGTCGACTGGGTCCAGACGACCGATGGCAAGCGTGAGTATCGGACCCGCGGCCTCGTCGACCCTCCGTGGCGGCGCCAGGGGGTCGGCTCGGCGATCCTGGCGCACAACGAGGCGAGGCTGCTCGCGATCGCCGCCGGGCATCCGGACGACCTGCCGCGCGTCTTCGGCGCGTTTGCGCCAGAGCGCCGTATCGGCGCTGTGGCCCTCATCACCGGCGCCGGCTACCAGCCGGTGCGCTACTTCTTCGACATGGTGCGTCCGACGCTCGACGACATCGATCTGCCGCCGCTCCCTGAGGGGCTGGAAATTCGCGGGGTGAGCGACCTGGAGGGCTATCGGCGCCTCTTCGCGGCTGACACCGAGGCGTTCATGGACCACTGGGGCGGCTTCGACGCCTCCGAGGCGAGCTTCCAGCAGTGGCTCAGGGATCCCAACTTCGATCCGAGCCTGTTCGTGATCGCCTGGGACGGCGACGAGATCGCGGGCGGGGTGATCAACGCCATCGACGCCGAGGAGAACGAGGCGCTCGACCGTCGCCGTGGGCTGCTCGACAGCGTCTTCGTCCGCCGCCCGTGGCGCCGGCGCGGACTCGCCTCGGCGCTGGTCGGTCGCAGCCTGGCGCTGCTGCGCGAGCGCGGCATGACCAGCGCACTGCTGGGCGTCGACGCCGACAATCCCACCGGGGCGCTCGGCGTCTACGAGCGCGCCGGCTTCGAGGTGGACCTGCGCTCGAGCGCCTACCACAAGCCGATGGAGATCTCCCGATGACGATCGTGCTCGCCGACGCTCCTGCGATCCCCGGCCTGCGGTTCCGGGGCATCCAGCGCCCCGCCGACGACGCCGCGATCGCCGAGCTGGTCAACGCCGCAATGGCGGCCAACAACGTCCCCCATCGGCTCTCGCTTGCGCAGATCAAGAGCTGGCTCGATCACCCGTCGAACCTCGACCTGGCGGCCGACCTCCTCTTCGCGGAGGTGGACGGCTCCGTCGTGGCCTACACCGAGGGTGGATGGGAGCAGGACAACGACGGTGGCCGCAACTACGCGGTCTGGGGCCAGGTGCATCCCGACTGGCAGCGGCGCGGCCTGGGCACTGCGCTCCTGCGCTGGGTCGAGGATCGACAGCGCCGCGTCGCCGCCACGCACCCGGCGGTCGAGAAGCGCCTCGAGAGCTGGGCCAACGAGGCCGAGGCGGGCCGTCTCGCGCTGCTCGAGGGGCATGGCTACGAGATCGTGCGCTACGACTACGAGATGGAGCGCCCGAACCTCGACGACATCCAGCCGCTGCCGCTCCCCGCTGGGATCGAGCTGCGGCCCGCCCTCGAGGAGCACCTGCGCGCCATCTGGGCCACCGAGGTCGAGGTCTTTCGCGACCACTGGGGGTCGGTCGATGACTCCGAGGCGAGCTTCGAGCGCAAGCGAACCGATCCGCGGCGTGACATGAGCCTCTGGGTGGTGGCCTGGCAGGGCGACGAGATCGTCGGCCAGGTCCTCAACCGGATCGACCATGAGGCGAACGCCGAGCTCGGATTGAAGCGTGGCTGGGTCAATTCGGTCGGCGTGCGGCGCGCCTGGCGGCGGCAGGGGATCGCGCGCGCCCTGGTGGCCAAGAGCCTCCAGGTGCTGCGCGACGCCGGGATGACGAGCGCGGGGCTGGGCGTTGATGCCGAGAACCCGCACGGCGCGCTGGGTGTCTACGAGGTGAGCGGCTTCCGCGTGGTGCGGACCGACCGCGTCTACCGCAAACCGATCTAGCGGCGAGCTCCGGTGACGGCCGCCTTTTCGCGGATCTCGCGGTAGAAGTCGACGATCTGCTCCGTGACGCGGTCCCAGGAGTACTCCGGGGCCTTGGCGCGGCCCTCTTCGCCCATCCGGTGGCGCAGGTCCGCGTCGCTCGAGAGGCGGTAGAGGGCAGCCGCCAGCGCCCGGTGGTTGCGCGGCTCGACCAGCAGCCCCTGCACCCCGCGCTGGACCACGTTCTTGTAGCCGTGGATGTCGGATGCCACGATCGGCACGCCGGCGGCCATCGCCTCGAGGAGGACGATCCCGAAGCTCTCCTGCCCGGTGGCAGGGGCGCAGAAGATGTCGGCGCTGGCGAAGTAGCGCGCCTTGGCGTCATCGGAGACCCGGCCCAGGAACTCGACGTCGCGGATCTGGCGCAGCCCGACGAAGCGGCGGTATTCGCGCTGCTTCGGCCCCGAGCCGATGATCAGCAGCCGCGCGTCGACATGCCGCTTGCGGAGGCGGTGGTACGCGCGGAGCAGGTGGATCAGCCCCTTGCGCTCCTCGAAGCGGCCGACGAAGAGGATGTTGACCGTCCCGTCACGCAGCTCCTCGAACGGCTCGGCATCGGCGAATCGGTCCAGGTCGACCCCGTTCGGGATGATCCGGTAGTCGCCTGGGAAGTAGCGGCTGATGAAGTGACGCGCCGCCCCGCTGACCGCGATGCGGCCGTGAAGCTTGTCGTTGAGGCGGCCGGCGAACCACTTGCCGACCCAGTACGAGGGCGAGAAGCCGCCGAAGGCGTGGAAGGTGGCGATGTTGACCGTGTCGGACTGGTCGAGGACAGTCGGCGACAGGAACGGGACGAACGGCTCGTGGAAGTGCAGGATGTCGAACCGATGCTCGGCAAGCAGGTCGCGCGCCTGCTCCTTGAAGCGCCAGCCGAGCGTGACGCGGCCCATGCTGCCATTGGCCGGGAAGGCGTAGCCGGTCCCGAGGCGGATGACGCGCCCCTCGTCCTCGCGCTCCTTGCCGTACTTGCTGGTGATGATCCAGACGTCGTGGCCCAGCCTTCGCATCGCCTCGTAGGCGTGGCGGACGTGCTCGTTCACGCCTCCGGGGTGCGGGTACCCGTACGGGCTGACGATCCCGATCTTCAAGGGAACCCGATCGGCGCCCGATGGGGTGGCAGGCGCCGGCACGCCGACCGTGGTGGTCTGCGCCGGCGGAGCGATCGACTCACTCATCGCCACTCTCCTGTAGGACGAAGAGTATGCCGGAGGTGTCGGGCCTTGGCGACCAGCTGCCGGCCGTAGACGCTGACGTTGTGCCAGTGCGTCCAGTACTCGCCCTCCGCCTCGGTCGAGCGCTCAGCGATCGCCCGACGATAATCCTCGACGCTCGCCCCGGAGAACCAGGTCCAGCCGGTGCCGATGTGCTCGAGCACGTGCGCATCCGAGTTGCCGACCGCGGCGAGCTCCATCACCTGGTTGAGTGCGTGGCGATGCGGGCGTCGGGCACGCCCCGCGACGCTGGGGTTCAGCATCTCGATCGCATCCAGCCGGTGCCGCGCGTCCGGGTCGTGGTGCAGCCGGAGGAGGCTGCGCCGGCCGAGGCTGGGGGTCAGCGGCGCCATCGGGTGCGCGGCGATGGCGATCCCGCCCTGGGCATGGATCCGCTCGATCGTCTCCTCGAGGGGTCGCAGGGCCGGGATCCGATCGGTCAGGAAGAGGGCCAGCACGTGCCCGCGGCGGGTGGTGATCTCCTCGCCGACCACCAGCCCGAAGTGGTAGTCGCCGGCGGCGTGCAGCTCCCGCGCGCGGAGGGCGCCGTCGATCCGCTCGTGATCGGTCACCGCCACCAGGTCGAGGTCGGTGTGCTGCTCGACGTGATCGAGCAGCGCCTGGACCTCCATCGTCCCGTCCGAGTAGAGGGTGTGCAGGTGCATGTCCGCCCGGCCGCGCCCCCCTCCGCTGCGAGGGCGCACCGGGTCGCGCTCAGCCATGCGGCGACCCCTCCTCGGCCCAGATCGGCTGGAAGGCGGCGAACCACTGCTCAGGGGAGACGCTGATCGCCTCCTCCATGCGGCGCGCGCTGGCCTCCGTCATGGCCGCCACGTCGGCCGCCCGATCGCCGCTGAGCTCCACCTCCACCAGCCAGAGGCGAGCGGTGAAGCGCTCCTGCCCCACCCGCCACGCGGCCGCCACGAGGAGGGGCCGGCCCGACAGGATGGCCAGGCTGGCCGGGCCGATCGGCAGGGTGGCGGGCTGGCCGAAGAGGAGGGTGCGGTGCCCCGAGCCGGAGAGGTCCCGATCGGCCACCACCCCCACCAGGTCGCCACGGCGTAGCGCCTCGATCATCGGTCGTCGGGCTTTCGCGAGCGGCACCAGCGTCGCCCCCCGACCACTCCCGCGACGCGCCAGGAGGAACTCGAAGAGCGCCCTGGGCTGGATCTCCTCGATCGGCACGACCGCGTGCAAACCGCGCGCGGCCACGAACGAGCCGTAGGGCTCGGGATTGCCGAGGTGGAGCGTGGCGATCACGGCGCCCTGCCGGAGGAGCGGCTCCCAATGCTCCCACTCGTCGACGGAAACCATCGCGCCGACCGCCTCGATCGAGGCATGCGGGATGCGAATCACCTCCAGGTAGTAGCGCGCGTGCTCGATGAATGCCTGGCGCACCAGCCGTCGGAATGCACGACCGCTGGTCGGGCGGCCGGTCGCCGCGCACACGCGCGCCAGGTTGGCGGCGACCAGCGCCCTGCGGCCGGCAGCGAACCGGTACCAGCTCCGGCCGATCAGGTCCGCCAGCCCATACGCGGCGCCCCGCGGGAGGATGCGGGCAACCAGGTCGGCGGCGCGCAGGCCGACGCCCAGCATCAGGCCTCCCATCACGCCGACGGCTTCGTCCAGTCCTCGCCGCGGCGCGCCGCATCGAGGGCAGCGCGCGCCCGCGCGCGATCGGCATCGGTCTGTGGCCAGACCGGACGGAACATGTACCACTGCCCCGGATCCTCGGCGATCACGCTGCCGAGCGCGTCGGCCAGCGCCTGGGTGGCGCGGTAGGTCTCGGCCGGGGAGTCGTTCTCGGCGGTGATCAGCGGCAGGCCGCGGGTCCGGAAGCGGTCGTCGCCGAGCCGGCTGCAGGCGACCGGCAGCATCGGCGCACCCGACCGCGCCGAGAGGGCGGCAGGGCCGGCCGGGAAGGTCGTCGGCTCGCCCAGGAACTCGACCGGGACGTCGCCGTCGCGGTAGCCGCCGTCGCAGAAGAGGACGAGGTTCGACCCCGCCTTGAGGGCGCGGAAGAGGCCGCGCAGGCTGCGCCAGCCGATGAGCGTCATCCCGTGCCTGGCCCGGATCGTCTTGAGGTGCTCGTAGAGGCGCCCGTAGGTGGTGTCGTCGGCCACCACGTGCAGCTCGTGGCCGAACCGGTGGAGGGTGGGCGCGATGAGGTCCATTCCGCCGACATGAACGGTACACAGCAGCACGCCGCGCTCGGCCATGCGTGCCTCGTCGAGCAGCTCGAGGTTGTCGATGTCGACCAGTTGGCTTACCTGCTCGCCGGTCATCGTGTCGAGACGCATGACGTCGACGAGGTACTTCGCGTAGTTGCGGAAGGCCCTCCGCGCGGCGCGTCGGACCCGCGGGTGGTCGGTCGGCAGGCGGAGGACATGCGCCACGTTGCCCCGCACCACGGCCCGCTTGTCGGCGGTCAGGTCGTGGGCCGCGTTGCCGGCGGCCGCGGCCAGTGGTAGCACCAGCCACCGCGGGAGGAAGTTGATGACCCGTTCGCCGAGCCGATAGGCCCAATAGGTGAGCTGCTCCCGACGCCGCTCGCCGGACGTAGCCCGCGGCCGCTGGACCTCGGTGGCGCTTGCCGTGCTCACCCGCTCAGTCTAGGTGACGGCGGCCCTGGCTTTGCCCGGAGCCAGCTTGCGCTGCGTGCTCTTCGGCGGAGTCTCCGTGCCGACCAGCGTCTCGTTGTCGTCGCCACGGATGAAGGCCTCGACCCGCTCGTGCGCGACGTCGTCGTGGAGCTGGCGCGGCGGGCTCTTCATGAAGTACGAGGACGGCCCGACCAGCGTCCCGGACAGGCCGCGATCCAGGCCAAGCTTCAGGCAGCGGATCGCATCGGTGATGACGCCGGCGCTGTTCGGGGAGTCCCAGACCTCGAGCTTCAGCTCCAGGTTGAGCGGCACGTCGCCGTAGGTGGTCCCCTCCATCCGGATGTGGCACCACTTGCGGTCCTTCAGCCACGGGACGTAGTCCGACGGCCCGACGTGCACGTTCTCGTCGTCGATCTCGTAGTCGAGCATCGAGGTCATCGCGTTCGTCTTGCTGATCTTCTTCGACTCGAGGCGCTCGCGCTCGAGCATGTTCAGGAAGTCGGTGTTGCCGCCGAAGTTCAGCTGGTAGGTGCGGTCGATCCGCACGCCGCGATCCATGAAGAGGCGCGTGAGGACGCGGTGGGTGATGGTCGCGCCCACCTGGCTCTTGATGTCGTCGCCGATGATCGGCAGGCCCCGCTCGGCGAAGCGTCGCTGCCAGTACGGCTCGCGCCCGATGAAGACGGGGATGGCGTTGATGAAGCCGACGCCTGCCTGCAGCGCCTGCTCGACGTACCACTTGGTCGCCTCTTCCGAGCCGACCGGCAGGTACGAGACCATCACGTCGACCTTCCGCTCCTTGAGGATGCCGACCACGTCAGCCGTCGGGCCGGGGGCCTTCTCGATCACCTGGGAGAGGTACTTGCCGAGGCCGTCATGCGTCATTCCGCGGTCGACGGTCACGCCGGTGTTCGGCACGTCGGAGAACTTGAAGGTGTTGTTCTGGCCCGCGAAGATGGCCTCGGAGAGGTCCTTGCCGACCTTCGTCTTGTCGACGTCGAAGGCCGCCACGAAGTCGATGTCGCGGATGTGGTAGCCGCCCAGGTTCACGTGCATGAGGCCGGGAATCAGGTCGCCCTGCTTCGCGTCCTCGTAGTAATACCGACCCTGGACCAGGCTCGAGGCGCAGTTCCCGACGCCGACGATCGCCACTCGAATCTTGCCGTCCGTGGGGCGATGCCCGTTGCTGGCGCCCTTTCCGTTCTTGCTTGCCACGATGGCTATCTCTCCTCTGTGCTGTCGCCGCGGCTTACCGCGGGCAACTCTGTCATCTCGCGTTGAACGTGCCAGATGCGCTGGATGGTGGTGGCCGCCGCAAGGGCGGCGACGAGGCCGATGGCGCCGATGAGCCCGAACCCGATGCCAAGCCCGGCAAGGGCGATGCCGGCCACGACCAGGACGAGGCGCTCGGTGCGCGGGGCGAGCCCAACCGATGCCGAGACGCCGATCGCCTCGGCCTTGGCCCGCGTGTAGCTGACCATGAACGAGCCGCACAGGGCGGCGAGCGCCAGGACGACCGGCCAGATCGGGTCGGCGTCGGTGCGCAGGAAGTAGACGACGATGCCGGCGTACAGGATCGCCTCGGCCGCGCGATCGAGCGTCGAATCGAGGAAGCCACCGAATGGGGTGCCGCCGCCGGTCGCCCGTGCCAGCGCTCCGTCGACCGCGTCGAGGAGCGATCCGGCGACGAGGACGACCGCCCCGGCGAGAAGCTGACCGAACGCGACCAGCCCCGCCGCCACGACGACCACCGCAAAGCCGATGACGGTGACCCGATTGGGCGTGATGCCGAGCCGCTGCGCGAGCCGGACGAGCGGGGAAAGCAGCGCGCGGCCCGCCTCCTTCAGCCGGTTCGACAGGAGCGAGCCGCCGCGAGGCAGCTGGCCCGCCTGCGGATGGCTAGCCGACATCGGTCACCTCGGAAGCGCCGCTCGGGCGGACCATGCCGATACCGCTGGTCCCGCCGATCAGCCGAGCCTCGAGCTCGTGGAGCTCCTCGAAGGCAGCCGTCCGCAGGCGGCAGATCACTTCGCGCCCCTGCCGCTGCGTCTCGACCAGGTCGGAGAGCCGCAGGATGCGGAGGTGCCAGCTGATGAGCGGCTGCGACAGGACGACCCGAGCGGACAGCTCGTTCACCGGCATCGGGCCGAACTCGGCCAGGAGGCTGATGACCCGTAGCCGGGTCTCGTCGCCGAGCGCGCGATAGAGGGTGCGCAGGCGGTGCAGGTCGCGCTCGGCTCGGGTCTGGGTTGGAAGCGTCATTCCGTAGTGCTTCTTTATCAAATGCGGATTGATATAAGCGGGGGCTTATGATATGGCCCCTCCCACGGGGTGTCAAGGGCCGGCCGGGGCGCGTGCTAGAGTGCGACCGGAGGTGCGACCCCTGACGAGTTCCACGCCCGACGCCCTGTGGGCCTCGCGGTCGGTTCGCACGCTCAAGCCCGCAGCCGTGGTGTGCGAGGGCGTCACTCGCCGCCTGCGCGGGCAGCAGCTGCTCGACGACCTGACGATGGTGGTCGGCGTGGGGGCTCGCCTGCTCGTCGTCTCGCGCCCCGAGCAGTCCGCATCGATGCTGCTGCGCGTCCTCGCCGGCCTCTCTCGAATGCGCTCGGGGACCGTGCGGCTGGCCGGCGTGGCACGCCCCGACAGCTCGCCGGCGGGCTGGGCGCGCCGCGTCGGATACGTCGGCCCCGAGGCGGGAATCTACCCCTGGATGACGCCGCGCGAGGTGCTCGACCTGGCGGGGCGCATCGCTGAATATGACCCCAGCGAGATCCGGCGACGGATCGACCGCATCGCCGAGCTTCACCGCTTTGGCGCGAGCCTGGATCAGCCGATCCGGCGCGGCGGCGAACCACTTGCGCAGCGGGTGGCGCTCGCCTCGGCGATGCTCACCGATCCCGAGGTGCTCCTCCTCGACGAGCCGCTGCGGGCTGTGGAGGCGGAGGAGCGAGCGCGGCTGCTCACCATCCCCGGCCGTCGCAGAACGGTGGTCATTGCGAGTCGCTATCCGGCCAGCGAGGTGGGGCTCGTCAACCAGGTTGCCTTCCTGGGCGATGGCCGGCTGGCACTGCATGCACCGGTCGAGGAGCTCGAGCGGCGTGGCCTGGCGCTGTCGCAGCGCGGGATCGACGCGCTCATCGAGCTCTACGCGGCGGAGGCGGGATGAGGCGCCTGCAGACGCTCACCCGCATGGCGCTCCACGAACTGTGGATCAGCTTCCGGTTGATCCCGCTGCTCGGCCTGCCGGTGCTCGGTGGGATGCTGGTCAGCGCCGTCCCACCCGAGTTCGCCGGTGAGACGGCGGTCGGTGGGGCCGGATTCTGGTACGCCGTTGCTGCGGGGGCCGTCATCTCGAGCGCCACCGCCCTGGCGGCCCTCACCATGGCCCACGAGCGGCGCCGCGGGACGGTGGCCTGGATGGCCGTGCGGGCGGTGCCGCGCGCATCGGTCCTCTTCTCGTGGTTCCTCGGCTTCGCCATCCTGCTGATCCTCGGCCTTGCGCTCGGAGCCATCGGAGCCTGGCTTGCCGCCATCGGCCGCTCGGAGACGACGCCTGATGCGATCCCCTTCGGCGCCGCAGTCGGGGCGACCGCTGCCACCGCATTGGCGGGGGTGGCCGTGGGGCTGCTCATCGGCACCCTGCTGCCGAGCCTGCCGGCGACGATCCTGGGCCTTGCCGTGGGCGCCGCGCTCGTGGCGCTCGCCTTCGTGCTGCCGCTGAGCGCCATCCCGCCGTCGCTCGGGGGCCTCGGCATCCTCACCCACCTGGATTCGGTGGCCCGTCCGGTGGCCGGCGCGCTCGAATCGGCGGGGGCCGCGCTCGCCGCGGCCGCGGTGGTGCTCGTGCTGGCCGCCGCGGCGCTCGAGCGAAGCGATCTGTGAGGCTCGCCGCCTGGGGGATCCTGGCGGTGGCGTCCCTGGGGGTCTTCCTGGGCGGGGCCGAGCTGATGGTGGTCGCCATCGCGCTCCCCGATATCGTGGCGGACTTCGGCGGCTGGGCCGATCTCGGCCGCGCCAGCTGGATCGTGAACGCCTACCTGCTCAGCTACATCGTGGCGATGCCGCTCGCCGGCCGCGCCGCCGACCTGTGGGGGGCGCGCCGCCTCTACCTGGTCGCCCTCGGGCTCTTCTGCCTCGGCAGCCTCGGCGCCGGGCTGTCGCGCGCCGCAGGGCCGGAGGCGGGGATCGACTGGCTGATCGGGTCGCGCGTGGTGCAGGGGCTTGGCGGCGGAGCCCTCGTCCCGCTGTCGATGGCGCTTGCCAGCCACCTCTTCAGCGGCCGCGCCCGCGCCACGGCGCTGGGCATCGAGGGGGCGGCCACGTTCGTGGGGATGGCGGTCGGTCCCGCCTACGGCGCGTGGGTCCTGCTCAACGTGGCGCTCCCGATCCCCGGGCTGGACGTGGTCGGCTGGCAGTGGATCTTCTTCCTGAACGTGCCGGTCGGCCTCCTCGTGCTGCTCCTCCTGTACGTGATCGCCGGAGGGGTCGAGACGCCCCGCGCAAGCGGGCGCATGGACCTGCCGGCGGCCCTCCTCGCCTCCGTGGCGCTGGTGGCGGGGGTCGGAGCCCTGTCGCTCGCCGGGGAGCGTGGCTGGGGCGACCCGCTGGTCCTCGGCGGGCTGGCGGCGTCGGCGGTGGGCGTGGCCGCCTTCGTCTTGCGCGAGCTGCGGCAGGCGTCCCCGCTGATCGACCCGCGCTTATTCGCCGATATGCGCTTCGCCGCCTCGAACGGAGTCAGCCTCCTGACGGGCTACACGCTGGCCACGGCGATCATCGGCGGGCCGGTCTTCGTCAACCGCGTCCTGAATGCCGGCCCGGACCGATCGGCGGCGGCGCTCACCGCCCTCACCCTATTCATTGCCGTCGGTGCCGTCGCCGGTGGGGTCGGCTCGGGGCTGGTCGGGCAGCGCCTGGTCGCCGTCGCCGGCGTGGCGCTCACCGCGGTGGGCCTCTGGTTCGCCACCGGGTGGGGGGTCGAGACGGACCTTCCCCGCCTGCAGCGGGACCTCGCCATCTTCGGGGCCGGCTTCGGGCTGACCGTCTCGCCGCGGGCGACCGCCGCCGTGGAGGCGGCCGGCGCATCGGCTTATGGAGTGGCGAGCGCCATGCTGCAGGTCACCCGGACGATCGGGATGAGCGTCGGGCTGGCGCTGCTGACCAGCATCGGCCAGAACCGGATCGACGAGCTGACGGCGCTCATCGACGATCCGCAGCGCCGCGACGCCCTGGTCACCAGCCTGGGGCACCCCGAGTTCGTGGGGATCGACCCCCGCTCGAGCCTGCCCCTGGTGCAGGTGCTCGAGGACTGGTCGCGCGGCGAGGCGGCCGGCGTCCTGCGACTCGTCTTCCAGATCGCGCTGGTAGTGGCGGCGCTGACCGTGATCCCGGCCCTGCTGATGGAGGGCCGCGGGCGGAGAGCCTAGAAGAGCGGGTCGGCGACGATGATCAGCTCACCCCAGTTGCGGTTGAAGCCCTGGCTGGTCTGCAGCGTCAGCCGTTCGTGGTCGGTGGGGAGCTGCCATAGCGCTCCGGGGCAGCCGGGTTCGGCGTGCACGAGGGCGAGCGGCGGGTTCGGCATCGGGTCGGCGCGCTCGTCGGGGCAGGCGACATTGGGGTGGATCTCGGTCACCCGGTAGCGCAGCACGACCCCGTCGGACATCAGGATCTTCACCTCCGCGCCCAGGACCACGTTCCAGAGGCGCTTGAAGAGATTCTGCAGGGCGTGGCCGACGATGTAGCTGTTCTCTCCGCGCCCGGGCTCGGGGCTGTCGTAGAGGACGTAGACGGCGTCATCGGGTGGGAAGCCTCCCTGGCCGACGGCGGCGTGCTTGACCGGCACGTTCAGGTCCACCGAGCCGATCTCGAGCTGGACCGCCACCCAGTCGTCGGGGACGGGCGTCGGCACCGGGGTCGGCAGCGGCGTCTCCCCGGGCGGGATGGGGCTGGGGGTGGCCACCCCCACGCCGCTCGGCTCGACGATTCCCGGCAGGCTGGCGCCCGGCTTGTCCACCGGCAGCTGCCCCGCCAGGATCAGCGAGACGCCGATCACGGCCATAAGGAGCGGCAGCCCGATGCCTGCCCGCGTGGAGCCCTTCATCGGGCCGAGTCTACCGGCTTGCCGCTCAGAGCAGCGAAGCGGCCGATTGGCGCAGGAAGCTGATGATCGGGTCGGGGAAGAGGCCCAGCGCCAGCACGCCGGCCACCGAGATGGCCAGGGCGAAGGTCGTCAGCGGGGAGCGGTCGATCGGCGCCGGGTCTTCCTCCGGCTCGCGCATGTACATGTAGACGATCACCCGAAGGTAGTAGAAGGCCGCCAGCGCGGCGTTCAGCGCGATCGCCACTGCCAGCCAGGCGACGCCGGCGTCCACCGTCGCGACGAGGACGTAGAGCTTGGCGAAGAACCCGACCGTGGGCGGGATGCCGGTCAGCGAGAGGAGCAGGATCGCCATCGCCGCCGCCAGGACAGGCGCCCTGCCGGCGAGCCCGGCGAATGCGGAGAGGCCACCGAACCGGCGCGGGTCACGCTGCAGCATCCCGACCACGCTGAAGGCGGCGATGTTCATCACCCCGTAGCCGAGCACGTAGAAGAGGACGGCCTCGATCCCCTGCGCCTTCACTGCGGGGTCGGTGGCATGCGCGAAGGCGGCCAGTCCGGCCAGGATGTAGCCGGTGTGGGCGATGCTCGAGTAGGCGAGCATCCGCTTCACGTTGGTCTGGGCCAGGGCGACGATGTTGCCGCCGGTCATGGTCAGCAGCGCGAGCACCGCCATCACCCCGTACCAGTCGGCGCCGCTCACGCCCAGCCCGTCGCCAAAGATGCGGACCAGCAGCGCGAAGGCACCGAGCTTCGGCCCGACCGAGAGGAAGCCGGTGATGGGGGTCGGCGCGCCCTGGTAGGCGTCGGGGGTCCAGAAGTGGAACGGCACCGCGGCCGCCTTGAAGGTCGAGCCGACGGTGAGCATCGCGATCGCGATCAGGCCGGCCGCGCCGCCTTCGCTCACCAGGCCGCCGATCTCCGAGAGTCGGGTGGAGTGGGTCAGCCCGTAGGTCCAGCTGATGCCGAAGAGGAGGATCGCGCTGGCGAAGCTGCCGAGCAGGAAGTACTTCAGCCCGCCCTCGTTGCTGTAGCGGTCGGTCTTGTGGAAGCCAGCCAGCAGGTAGGCCGGCATCACCATCAGCTCGAGGCCAATGAACAGCGTGATGAGGTCGCTCGACGAGGCGAGGACGAACATCCCGATCAGGCTGAAGAGGAGGATCACGTTGAACTCGCCGAGCGGCAGGCGGCGCTGGGCGAGGTAGATCGGGGTGAAGAGTGCGGCCAGCACGCCGATCACCACCGTCGCGACCTTGAAGAAGACCGACAGGTCGTCGACCCGGTAGAAGCCGGCGAAGACGGTCTGGTTGAGGCCCCACACCGTCCAGCACGCATACCCCACGAACCCCAGGCCGATGACCGTGATCGGGGTGAGGAGCCACTTGTCCTCGCGCCGCAGGAAGAGGTCGACGGTCAGCACCACCAGCACCAGCGCGGTCAGCGCCAGCTCCGGCAGGATCGCGGTCAGATCGTCGGCATTCATGGCTGTGCGGCTACCACGGCAGGTTGAAGCTGGTCAGGCCGGGCGAGGCGTTCACCGCGTCCAGGATGCGCTGGACCGATGGCGAGATCGCGTCGAGGACCGGGCCGGGGAGGACACCGAGCCCCACCACCAGCAGGATCAGCGGGGCCAGCGCCAGCCATTCGTTGCGGGTCATGTCGGTGAGGGTCGGCCAGAAGCGGCGCATCCAGTCCGACGGGACGGCGAAGAAGACGCGCTGGAACATCCACAGCATGTAGACCGCGCTGATGATCACCACCAGCATCGTCGCGGCGGCCACCCAGCCGGAGTACTGGAACGCCCCGAGCAACACCAGGAACTCGCCGATGAAGCCCGACAGCCCGGGCAAGCCGATGCTGGCGAAGGTGAACAGCCCGAAGATCGCCGCATAGCGCGGCAGCTTCGCGTTAAGGCCGCCCATGTGGGCGATCTGGCGGTCGTGGGTACGCTCGTAGATCACCCCGACCAGGAGGAAGAGCGCCCCGGTCGTCACCCCGTGGCTGATCATCTGGAAGACGGCGCCCTGGAGCCCCTGCGTATTGAAGACGAAGACGCCGAGCATCACGAAGCCCATGTGGCTCACCGACGAGTAGGCGATCAGCTTCTTGAGATCCGGCTGCACCATGCTGACCATCGCCCCGTACAGGATGGCCACCACGGCCAGCCCGATCACGATCGGGGCGAAGGCGACCGCGGCGTCCGGGGCGAGCGGCAGCGAGTAGCGCAGGAAGCCGTATCCGCCGAGCTTGAGCAGCACCCCGGCCAGGATGATGCTGCCCGCCGTCGGCGCCTCGACGTGGGCATCGGGGAGCCAGGTGTGGAACGGCCACATCGGCACCTTGATGGCGAACGCCAGGAAGAAGGCGACGAAGGCGAGCGCCTGGAGGGCATCGGTGTAGGCGAAGCCGCGGAGCGTCTCGTAGCTGAAGGTGAACGGGTTGCCGGCCGATGCGTGCGCGATCGCCACCGCCAGGATTGCGACCAGCATCAGGAGCGACCCGACCAGGGTGTAGATCACGAACTTGACCGTGGCGTAGATCCGCCGCGGGCCACCCCAGATCCCGATCACCAGGTACATCGGGATCAGGCTGAGCTCCCAGAAGACGTAGAAGAGGAAGAGGTCGAGGCTGACGAAGACGCCGAGCATGCCGACCATCAGCAGCAGCATCGTGGCGTAGTACTCCTTGACCCGCGTCTGGATGGGGTCGAAGGAATAGAAGATGCTGACGACGCTCAGTACCGTGGTGAGCAGCACGAGCACGACCGAGAGGCCATCGACCCCCAGCGTGTACCGCATCCCGAAGGCCGCGATCCAGGAGATGTCCTCGCGGTACTGGAACTCGGCGCCATCGGGCTGGTAGCCGAGCAGGCGCAGGCTGAACACCAGGCTGGCGAGCGCCGCCATGAGCGCGAGGCCGCGGATGAGGCGGTGATTGCGCGACGGCACGAAGAGGATCGCCAGCACGCCGATCAACGGCGTGAAGACCACCAGGCTCAGGATCGGCCAGCCGTTCATGCGCGGAACACCAGGAAGGCGACCAGGACGACGATCAGCCCGGCCGCCATGCCCAGCCCGTAGTTCTGGACGTGACCGGTCTGCGATCGGCGCAGGAGGCTGGCCCAGCGCTGCGCCACCCAGCCGGCACCGTTCACCGCGCCGTCGATCACCTTGGCGTCGAACCACCACAGGGCGTTTCCGATCAGCACCCCGCCACGAGCCCAGACGAGGCCGTAGAGGTCATCGACGTAGTACTTGTTCACGCTGGCGGCGTACATCCCCGGCCCGAGGCCGAACGGGATGCGGGCCACGAACTGCGCCGGCGCCTCGGGGTCGAGGATGTACCAGCGGTAGGCGAGCCAGATCCCGGCCGCGCCGACACTCGCGCCGAGCAGCAGGAGCACCCCGCCAGGCCAGAGGCTGAATCCATGGTGACCGCCGGCCAGGATCGAGCCGGGCAGGATGCCCGCCCCCGCCTCCTCAGCCCCGTGGAAGACCTCCTCCAGCCAGCCGTGGATCGCACCCGCCTCCGGCGGAAGGCCGAGCAGGAGGCCGATCAGGATCGTCGGGACGGCGAGGATGACGAGCGGCACGACCATC
>DASSIB010000048.1:0-7760 GCA_035692365.1 Candidatus Limnocylindria bacterium
GGCCGCCTACCATGCCGTCACCCTGGGCAAGGGCTGGGATTGGCCCTTCAATGGCGGGACCGCGACGTACAGCAGCGGCCCATACATCAACCCGAACCCGCCGGCCGGCATCTCGGCCTACCCGATCGTCAAGGCGGTCGACGGCGGCAATGATGGGGTCACCGCAAGCATCAGCAGACGAGCCGATGTCGCGCTCGCCGACCACAAGTGCCCGATCCTCACCAACGAGCAGTGGGCACCGACCCAGGTTGGCCCGCCGAGCCTGTCCGTGCCGGAGGCTGTCCTGACCCGATGGAAGGACTTCCTCGGCATCGACGCCGTCTACCTTGCCGCCGACCACCAGAGCGATCGGGGCGTCGCCGGCATCCAGACGACGCTCGACCTTCTCGACGAGTACGGATTCCCCGGCACCGGTCTCGGCATGAACCTCGACGAGGCCCTCGAGCCGGCCTACGTCGAGGTTGCCGGCCTGAAGGTGGCCTTCGTCTCCTGGAACGAGGTCCTGGGCCCGGTCCATGCCGGACCAACCACCCCTGGCGTCGCGTGGCTCGACGAGGCGAACGTCCACGCCGGCGTGGCGAAGGCACAGGCCGGCGGCGCGGACCTGATCATCTGCGACCCCCAGTGGTGGGGCGGTGACGAGTACCACTCGGACCTGTGGGCGTCGCAGGAGGCGGCGGTGGGCTGGATGGACGAGGCCGGATGCGACCAGATCCTCGGCGGCGGGCTGCACGTGGCGGGCGGGATGTTCCTCCGCGAGCGGCCGAACGGGGTCAGCCTCATTCACGCGGGCCCGGGCAACTACATGTATGGCCAGCCGTGGTGGCAGGAGACGCAGGAAGGCGTCATCCTCGACCTGACGTTCCGCGGCACGACCCTCGTGAACATTCGGCTCCACCCATACGTCATGTACCTCTCCGCCCGGGCGAGCCTCACCGACCCGCTGGGCGACGGCCATTACGTCCTCGAGCGCAGCTGGTCGAGGGGCGCGGTCGACTACTAGCGCCGCGCGCGCACCGGTTGTGCTGGCCCGAACGCGACGAAACCGGACCTCCTCGAGGCCCGGTTTCCTGCTGAGATCGAATGGTGAGCGGCCAGGGATTCGAACCCTGAACCTAGTGATTAAGAGTCACTTGCTCTGCCGTTGAGCTAGCCGCCCGTCGCGAATGATGGCGGAGGTCAGAGGGAGGGTCAACCCGGGCGCCGCGGTCCCCGCTAGGTCCCCGGCTTGCCGGGGCCGCCAAACGACTCGGGCGCGTCGCCGTAGTGGGCGTCGGTGAAGCCGCGCACCTTGTCGAGGTCGACGGTGTCGAGGTAGAGGAGCCAATTCCACGCCGTCACCGCGATCGGATGGCCGAAATCGGTGCCCGACCACGGGGTCAGGATGACCTTGAAGCGCTCCGTCGTGATCTGCTGCTGGACGTAAGTCGTGAGGGTTGCGACATCCTCAGCGTCCACCAGCGCCGGCTGGTACCAGATCACGATTCCGCCGTGCTCGAGGTTGTGGAGCAGGCTCTCCTGCGGCTGCGCGTTCGTGTAGACGCCCCACGGGCCGGGCGAATTAGCCGATGACCAGTGCGGTCCCGACGTTGCAGGCACCGATGTGTAGTCGCTGCCCTGGGTCCCGTCCGCGATGTGGGCCCGCCCGGCGTCGGCCTGGCGTACCCCGGTCGTGGTCGTGTCGGCCTGCCCGCCGCCGCCGAACATCAGGACAAGCAGCAGGATCAGCAGGCCAAGCAGCAGGATCCCGCCGATGGCCAGGACTCGCCAATCCAGCGTTCGCGCCGTGCCCTCGCCAAGGCGTCGCCCCATCGCCTCCTCCGAGGCGCGGGACCGCCGCTGAATGCCGCTCGTTCGTCGCTTGGCCATTGGCGGCGAAGGATAGCGGACAAGGAGAGGCTCCAGCACTGAGGCCGATGGAATGGGCAGGACCCTCCGCGAGACGAGGGTGAAACACGGCCTGCCGCTAGAATCGGCTCGATGACGGACACCGACGAGGCACCGCGGCGCGAAAACGCATTCGCCCTCGTGCGAAAGCTGATCTCGGGGATCGTGGCACTCGCCAAGCTCGAGCTCCAGCACGGCCGCCAGGAGATTGGGGCGATGCTCAGCGAGGCCGGCATGGGCGTCGCCATGGTGGCGGCTGCGGCTGTTGTGGCGCTCATCAGCCTCCTCACGCTCGACTTGGCGATCGTGCTCGGGATCGCGGCCCTGTTCGAGGCACTGCCGGACCTGGTGGTCGCGATCATCATCCTGATCGTCTTCGTGGGGGTCCTGGTGGTCGCCGTCGCCACTGGCGTCGGGTCGGCGAAACCGCCTGGGTGGGCCATTGGGATCGGGCTGCTGGTGGTCGCCCTGCTGGCCGCGGCATTCGCGCTGCCTGCCTATGCCGGCTTCCGGGCTGCCTGGCACACGGCCCTGTTCGTGTTCACGACGCAGCTCCTCGTCGCCGCGCTGATCGCATGGCGCGGCGTGCGGCGCATTAAGGTGAGGCCGCCAGAGGAGACGATGGCATCGATCCGAGAGGAGGTCGCGTGGGCGAAACGATTGATGAGACGCGGGTAGAGATCGCGGCCCAGCGCGCCGAATTGCAGGCGACCGCCGATGGGCTGCGGGATGCGCTCGATCTCGGAAAGCGCGTCCGCGAGAACCCCGGCGTGGTGATCGGCATCGGGGCGGCGGCTGCGTTTCTCATCGCCGGCGGGCCGCGTCGCCTGGCTCGTCTGCTGCGACGGCGCATGGCGCCGAACGCTGCGGAGCAGGCCTACGACGCTCTCCCCGCGAGCATGCAGGCCTGGGTCAGCACGCTCGCCGACGAGGCAGGTCCACGGGCGGCCGCGGTACGCGAGGAGCTGGTCGAACAGCTGCGCCGCTGGCGGCGCGACCCGGTGAAGGACAAGAAGGCGCGCCGGGAGCTGGCCAAGCAGATGGTCGAGGGGCCGCCCGGCCCGCAGCGCGCTGCCTGGACGACGGCAGAGACGGTGCTCGGGCTCGTCGGTGCCGCGCTCGCTCGCAAGGCGATCCAGCGCTTCCTGACCGATGAGGCTCCGGCCAATGGCCGCGCGGCCGCCACCCCCGGTGCCGCGGTCAAGGAGGCTGGGGACCACAACAATGCGGCCGGTCCCGGCCCCGAGGACTACGCCGGCTGGTCGAAGCCCGGCTGACGCGGCCTAGGTCACGCTCGGGTGACCGTTGACCCCTCGCGCCGCAGCCACTGCATCCGCCGCCGCATGCGGAGGAAGTGACGAATCATCCGGTAGACGGCCATCGTTCTGACTCCTCACGATGTGCTGGCTCCACCGGGATCCGACTCTACGCGCAATGGCACGACGCGTGCCTCCGTTTACGACAACCGCTGTCGAGGTAGGATCGCGCCATGAATAGAGTTGTCCTGGCAGTGGCAGTGGCGATCGCGGCAGCCCTCGTCGGCTGCGGCGCGGCGGCAGATGCGCTCACGCTGGAGCAGCGTGTGCTCAGCGAGTCCGACGTACCTGGCTCGCTCCCGGATCCAGTAGAGACGCGGCAGACCGCAAGCTCCCTCGACGAGTTCATGGCCTGGCACGACATCGCGGCCGCCGAGATCGATCGAGACAAGCTCGAGGACGCCGGGTTCGTCTCGGCCATCCACGACACGCGCTTCTTCCCGGAGACCTCCGGCGGTCCGCATACGCCCGATGCCCCTCACGTTCGGATCCTTGTCATCCAGTTCGACTCGCAGGCCGGGGCACGCACGGCCGTTGACCTGCTCCACGAGAGAGCCCTTCAACCTTGCCCCTTTACCTGCGCGGCGCAGTTCGAGGAGTTCGACGTGTCGGGTGTGCCCGATGCCAAGGGCGCTCGGCGTCTCGTCACCGCCGAGGCACTTGAGGACACCGGCGAAGAGGGCCACCCTTCCGACTCGTACACCATCTCGTTCGCGGACGGCGCCTTCGTGTACCAGCTGGAGGGCTTTGCCCCCATTGGAGAGGTCTCTGAGCAGGAGATCGAGGACCTTGCGAAGAAACTGCGTGACCGTATTGCGGGCGCACCCGACCTACAAAGTTGAGGCCTAGAGGGTCCCGGGCCGCAGCAGCGCCACGAAACTTCGGGCGAGTGGCGGAACGGCAGACGCGCCGGCTTTAGGAGCCGGTGTCGCAAGACGTGCGAGTTCGAATCTCGCCTCGCCCACCAACCCCGAGCAAGCAGGAGCAGCCTTGGTCACCGTCTCCACCCGACCCGAGTCCGGGTCCCGAATGGTCCTCGAGATCGAGGTCTCGCCGACCGAGGTCGATCGCCACTTCGCGACCGCCTACCGACACGTCGCGGAGCGGACCAAGGTCCCCGGGTTCCGCCCCGGAAAGGCGCCGCGCCACGTCATCGACCGGTTCGTCGGGCGTGCCTCGGTGATCGCCGAAGCGGTCGACCACCTGGTCAACGAGAGCTATGACGCGGCACTCGACCAGGCCGCGATCATCCCCATCGACCAGCCCGAGGTCGACCTCGACAGCGCCACGGTGGCGGAGGGCGCGGCGGTCAAGTTCACCGCCACCGTCGCGGTGCGGCCCGAGGTGACCCTCGGCTCGTATGCCGACTACCCGTTCGGCCTCGAGCCGGTCGAGGTGACCGACGAGAAGGTCGAGGCTGTCATCACCGACCTGCGCGAGCAGCAGGGCACGCTGCGGCCGGTCGACGCCCGAGGGGCCGCGAAGGGTGACATCGCGGCGGTCAAGTTCATCGGCACCATCGACGGCGAGCCGTTCGAGGGTGGATCGGCCGATCGCCTGCCGCTGGTGATCGGCGAGGAGCGGATGATCCCCGGCTGGGAGGAGAACCTGGTCGGGATGAAGATCGGCGAGGAGAAGGGCTTCGAGATCGACTTCCCCGATGACTATCGGGTGGAGGAGCTCAAGGGAAAGCACGCCCGCTTCGAGGTGACCCTGCTCGACCTCCGCGAGCGGATCCTGCCCGAGCTCGACGACGAGTTCGCCAAGAGCGTCGGCGAGCTCTCGACGGTGGACGAGCTGCGCGCCGAGATCCGCGATGCGCTTGCGCGGCGCGGAGCCGATGAGGCCCGCCACCACTTCGCAGACCGGATCATCGACTTCGCAACCTCCAACGCCACCGTGGAGCTGCCGGAGGTGATGATCACCAACGAGATCGACATCATGCGAGACGAGCTGCGCAACCGGCTCGCGGCCCAGCAGATCGGGATGGACCGGTACCTGGAGATGGCCCGCCAGTCTCCCGAGGAGCTGGCAGCCGAGCTGCGGGATCCGGCCAGCCGTCGCGTCAAGTCGCTGCTTGTCCTGTCGGCGATCGCCGAGCAGGAGGGGATCGACGCCACCCCGGAGCAGGTCGAGGCCGAGATCGCGGAGCAGCTTGCCCGCTACCCCGACGAGCCGCGCCTGCGGGAATACCTGACCTCCCGCCGTGGCCGCTCGTACCTGCGCATGACGCTGCGCAACCGTACACTGGTGGACACGCTGATCGACCGCGCGCTGGGTGCCAGCGCGACCCCAGAAGACACCACGGAGTAGACGAATGCTGGTCCCGATGGTCATCGAGTCGAGCGCTCGCGGAGAGCGAGCCTTCGACATCTACTCGCGGCTGCTGAAGGAGCGGATCATCTTTCTGGGCGAGCCGATCGAGGACCACATCGCCAACCTGGTGATCGCGCAGCTCCTCTTCCTGGAGAGCGAGGATCCGACCAAGGACATCAGCCTCTACGTCAACTCGCCCGGCGGCGTGGTGACCAGCGGCCTCGCCATCTACGACACGATGCAGTACCTGAAGGCGCCGGTCAGCACCATCTGCATCGGCCAGGCGGCCAGCATGGCCTCGGTCCTCCTGGCCGCGGGTGCCAAGGGGAAGCGCTTCGCCCTGCCGAACAGCCGGATCATGATCCACCAGGGGTCGGCCGGCTTCCGCGGCAACACCCCGGACGTCGAGATCCAGATGCGCGAAGTGATGCACCTCACCGAGCGCCTCACCGGGATCCTCGCCGCGCACACCGGGCAGTCCACAGAGAAGGTGAAGAGCGACTCCGAGCGCGACTTCTACATGGGCGCCGACGAGGCGAAGGCCTACGGCCTCATCGACGAGGTGTTCGTCGGTGCCACCGAGTCGCTGATCAGCTTGACCCAGGCCTCCGGCGGGACCGTGCCGACGGCCAAGGAAGCAGCCGCGGCGGACAAGCCCAAGAAGTGATGGTGCGGGCCGGTCCGCACTAGTCGCGCTCGAGGTCGAGCAGCCAGCGCTTGACCCAGGTGTCGGCGCCCCAGCCGCCGATGGACCCGTCGGCGTGGATCACGCGGTGGCACGGGACTACCGGCGAGAACGGGCAGCGCGCCATGGCGTTGCCGGCGGCGCGGGCGGCGCGGGGGTAGCCCGCCATCGCGGCGAGCTCCCCGTACGAGGCGGTCTCGCCGTACGGGATCTCCCGCGCGGTCGCCCAGATCGCGGCGTCGAACGAGCCGGCGCCGCGCAGGTCCAGCGGCATGGAGAACGCGCGCAGGCCACCCGCGAAGTAGGCTCGCAGCTCGGCGAGGATCGGCGCCAGCGCGTCGGGATCCAGGGCGTGCTCGCCATCGGTGTCGGGGTCCGGCACCTCTCCGCGCGTCACCGAGACGAGGCCGCGTGACGAGGCGGCGACCCAGAGCCGCCCGATCGGGGTCTCGAGAGGAGCGTGGAAGACGGGGGCAGGGGCCACCGGGGGATGCTACCCGGGGACCATCGGTCTATAGCCGGCGCGCTCGGAAGCGCGTGCTATGCTCGGAGCAATGACCGGCAAGACCAAGGTGCCATACCGCTGCTCCTTCTGCGGGAAGAGCCAGGAGCAGGTGCGCAAGCTCATCGCGGGCCAGGGGGTCTACATCTGCGATGAGTGCATCAACCTCTGCCAGGAGATCATCGAGGAGGAGATGCTCGAGGCGCCCCGCGCCAAGACCACTCCCGCCGCCCTCCCGTCTCCGCGCCGGATCAAGGAGAAGCTCGACAGCTACGTGATCAGCCAGGAGCAGGCCAAGAAGGTCCTCTCCGTGGCGGTCTACAACCACTACAAGCGGGTCAACGCCGGGCAGACGGTCGACGAGGTCGAGCTCGGCAAGAGCAACGTGCTCCTGGTCGGGCCGACCGGCAGCGGCAAGACCCTCCTGGCCCAGACGCTGGCCAAGGTCCTGGACGTCCCGTTCTGCATCGCCGATGCCACCAGCCTGACCGAGGCCGGCTACGTCGGCGAGGACGTCGAGAACATCCTGCTGCGCCTCATCCAGGCAGCCGACTTCGACGTGCAGCGCGCCCAGCGCGGGATCATCTACATCGACGAGATCGACAAGATCGCCCGCAAGACCGATAACCCGTCGATCACCCGCGACGTCTCCGGCGAGGGCGTCCAGCAGGCGCTCCTCAAGATCCTGGAAGGCACCGTCGCCAACGTGCCGCCGCAGGGCGGGCGGAAGCACCCGCACCAGGACTTCATCCAGATCGACACGACCAACATCCTCTTCATCTGCGGCGGCGCCTTCGAGGGGCTCGAGAAGATCGTCGAGGAGCGGGTCGGCAAGCGGGGGATCGGATTCGGCTCGCAGGCGCAGCGCTCTCGCGAGGAGCGGCGCCGGCTGATGGACCAGCTGATGCCCGAAGACCTGCTCAGGTACGGCCTGATCCCCGAGTTCGTCGGCCGGCTGCCGGTGGTGGTGGGCCTGACCGCGCTGGGCAAGGAAGACCTCATCAAGGTCCTGACCGAGCCCAAGAACGCGGTCACCCGCCAGTTCGCGAAGTTC
>DASSIB010000049.1:0-11040 GCA_035692365.1 Candidatus Limnocylindria bacterium
CTGAAGTGAGATCAGGAACGAGCCGATCTCGAGCACCACCGACGGCGCTCCGGCCAGGATCCCCGCCAGCAGCTCGGTGGCGCCCAGGGCCGCCCCACCCGCCACGATCCCGGCCAGCGCGGCCGCGCCACGCGATGGGACGCGGGAGATGCTGGTAGTGGACATGCGGCGTCATGTGTACCACGCTCTGCGGCCGGCCGCCGTACGCTTGCCGGCATGCCGCATCTCTACCTTTCACATGGCGCATCCGGGAGCGCGGCCGCTCTCGCGCCGCAGGTGGCGGCACTCCGCCCACGCGGTATCGAAGCGACCGCCGTCCAGCTCCCGAAGGGCCGAGCCGAGCGCGCCATGCCCGCCTTCCTGGCAGCGGCGCCGCCGTCGGCCGAGGCCGCGATCGGTGGCCACTCGTTCGGCGGGCGGGTCGCATCGCTGATCGCAGCCGAGCACGAGTACGGAGCGCTCGTCCTGCTCTCCTATCCCCTGCACCCGCCGGGCGGCGCCGAGCGGTGGGACGAGCGAACGGCGCACTGGCCGCGGATCAGCTGCCCGGTGCTGCTGCTCTCAGGCGACCGCGATCCCTTCGCGAAGGTCGCGCTGCTGCGGGACGCTGTCCGGCGACTCCCATCCGCCGAGCTCGTCGTCTACCCGGGAGTCGGCCACGGCATCGGTCCTGTCTTCGACGACGCATTCGATCGGGTCGCGGCCTTCCTGAAGGCGACCATCGCCTGACGGCTCGTACACTCACCACGATGGTCACCTGCCCGAACTGCCAGGAGGAGAACCCGGCCAAGTTCCGCCTGTGCGGCTTCTGCGGCACGCCGCTGGTGGCCCCCGCTCCCGCCCAGGAGGAGCGGAAGGTCGTCACGGTCTTCTTCTCCGACCTGAAGGGCTCGACCAACCTCGGCGAGAAGCTCGACCCGGAGTCCCTGCGCGAGGTGATGACGCGCTACTTCGACTCGATGACCGAAGTGCTGATCCGGCACGGCGCCACGATCGAGAAATTCATCGGCGACGCGATCATGGCCGTGTTCGGGCTACCCAAGCTGCACGAGGACGATGCGCTGCGCGCGGTGCGTGCGGCGAACGAGACCCGTGCCGCCCTTGCCGCGCTGAACGAGAACCTCCAGCGCACCTTCGGCGTGGAGCTCACCAACCGCACCGGAGTGAACACCGGAGAGGTGGTCGCCGGCGATCCGACCGGCGGACAGCGCCTGGTGACCGGCGACGTGGTCAACGTCGCGGCACGGCTCGAACAGGCGGCGCCGGAGAACGAGGTGCTGATCGGAGACCTTACCTACCGGCTGGTGCGGGACGCGGTCACGGTCGAGGCGGTCGAGCCACTCGAGCTGAAGGGCAAGGCCGAACGGGTGCCGGCGTTCCGGCTGCTCGACGTCTCCGATGCGGTGGCCGGCTACCAGCGCCGCCAGGACGCCCCCCTGGTTGGCCGCGAGCTGGAGCTGACCCAGCTGCACGACATCTACCGCAGCGCCATCGCGGAGGGCGGCTGCCGGATGGCGACCGTCATCGCCGATGCTGGGGTCGGCAAGTCTCGGCTGATCCAGGAGTTCACGGCGCCGATGCAGGAGGGGGCGACCGTCCTCCACGGGCGCTGCCTCCCCTACGGCCAGGGCATCACCTTCTGGCCGCTCGTGGAGGCGGCCCGCGAGGCGGGTGCGATCGAGCCGGACGACTCACCTTCGGACGCGATCGCCAAGCTCGGCGCGGTGACGGGCGACCCGGAGATCACCGCGCGGCTGGCCGCGGCAATCGGCCTCAGCAGCGACTCGTTCCCGGTCGAGGAGATCTTCTGGGCTGCCCGTCGCTTCCTGGAGGTGATGGGGCAGGATCGGCCAGTGGTGGTCGTGATCGACGACATCCATTGGGCCGAGGCAACGTTCCTGGAGCTGATCCTGAACCTGCTCGAGACAGTGGAGGGCGCATCGGTCCTGCTGCTCTGCACATCGCGCCACGACATCCTCGAGACGCATCCCGACTGGGCGACCGATGCGCGCAGCGAACGGATCATCCTGCAGCCTCTGACCGATGCCGACGCGGGTCGCGTGGTGCAGGGCCTCCTCGGCGACGCCGGGATCGCCGGGGCGGCGCAGGAACGGATCGTCCAGGCGTCCGAGGGCAATCCCCTCTTCGTGGAGCAGATGCTCTCGATGCTGATCGACAACGGCGTCATCCATCTGGCCGACGGCCGCTGGGAGGCTGCCAGCGACCTCGCGGAGCTGCAGGTGCCGCCGACCATCCAGGCCCTCCTCTCTGCCCGGCTCGACTTGCTGGGCCGCGACGAGCGCGCGGTCATCGAGCCAGCCAGCGTCATCGGCGTTTCGTTCGCGCAGGCAGCGGTGACGGAGCTTGCTCCGGAGCCGATCCGGCCGGCTGTTCTCGCCCACCTGGAGTCGATGACCCGGAAGCAGCTCATCCGGCCCGGTCCGGCGACGACGCCGGAGGATGTCGGATATCGGTTCGGCCACATCCTCATCCGTGATGCCGCGTATGGCGGGCTCCTCAAGCGCGCCCGGGCCACCTTCCACGAACGATTCGTGGACTGGGCCGACGAGGTCAACCGCCGGCAGGGGCGCGAGCAGGAGTACGAGGAGATCCTCGGCTATCACCTCGAGCAGGCGTACCGCTATCTCGCCGAGCTTGGCACGGTCGACGACCATGCCCGGACCATCGGCGAGCGGGCGTCGGCGAAGCTCGCCGCTGCCGGGCGCCGGGCGTTCGCGCGTGGAGACATCCACGCCGCCGTCAACCTGTTGCGGAGAGCAGCCGGAACGCTGCCCACCGACCAGCTCCCGCACCTGCGGCTGCTGCCCGACCTGGGGGAGGCGTTGATGGAGACCGGCGAATTCGACGAGGCCGAGCTCGTCCTGAGCAAGGCGATGGCGGGTGCGGAGGCGATCGGCGACGAATCACTCGCTGCCGAAGCGCAGCTGCTGAGGCTCCTCGTCGAGCAATACAACTTCGAAGGCGAGGACTGGAGCGGCCGCGTCACGGCGGCCGTCGAAACCGCCACACCCATCTTCGAGCGCGACGGATACCATCCGGGGTTGGCGCTCGCCGCCCGCCTCCAGGTCGGGCTGCACGGCACCGCCAATCGATACGGCAAGGCGGCGGCGGCCTCCGAGCAGGTCATTCACCATGCTCGCAAAGCCGGCGATGCGCGGCTCGAGCGCCGAGGCGCCGCGGCTTACGCGATCTCCGCGCTCTACGGCCCAACGCCGATCGGCGAGGCGATCGAGCGCTCCGAACAGCTCGTGTCGGAAGTGACAGGCGATCGCCGCACGGAGGGGCAGCTGTGCCGAACCCTCGCGGTCCTGTACGCGATGCGCGGTGACTTCGACAAGGCGCGGGCGACCTACGCGCACGCCGAGGCCCTCCTCCGCGAGCTGGGAGGGTTTGTCGCCGCCTCGGGCTCGCTCGAGTCCGCCCAGATCGAGATTCTGGCCGGCGATCTCGAGGCCGCCGAGGCGGCGCTGCGGCACGACTACGAGGCGCTCGAGACGATGGGTGAGCGCTACCTGCTGTCGTCGGTCGCTGGCCTCCTCGGCCGCGTCCTGTACGAGCAGGGCCGGTTCGACGAGGCCCACGAGCTCAGCCGGACGGTCGAGAACCTGTCGAGCGCGGAGGACATCGACGCACAGGCCCTGTGGCGTGGTGTGCGGGGGAAGGTCCTCGCCCAGCGCGGCGAGTCAGAGCAGGCAACACAGTTGATTGAAGAGATGCTGGCGCTCCGGCGCCAGGCAGAATCCCCCGACCTGGAGGCGGAGGCGCTGGCCGACCTCGCCGAGGTGCAGCGATTGAGCGGCGACGCGGGTTGGCAGGCGACCCTCGCAGCCGCGGTCGCGGGCTATGAACGCAAGGGAGACGAGGCCTCGATCCGGCGTATCACGGAGCATGAAGACGCCGGGGCCTGAGCCCCGGCGTCGTTGCGCGTCCGGAACCGTCCGGCGAGCTAGGGCATCGGCCTAGTAGCCACCCAGCCGCCCGTTCTCGACAAGCCAGATGGTCACGATCGTGTTGCTACCGCTGGCATCGATGAAGTAGCAGCCCGGGTCGCGCTCTAACACGGGGGCAGGATTGGCCGAGCATTCGTCAAGCTCAACGATCGCTCCACCATCGGTCACGTGGACGAACTTGGCATTTCCGATATTGCCGTGATATCCGAGAACGACGCTAAATCCGTCCGGGCTGTAGTCAGCTCCGCCATTTACGGAGATCACGGACCACTGACCGAAGCAGGTGCCGATCGATGGCGGGCAAGGGAACGTTGCTTCGCCTACGGTGACGGCGATTCCCGCCTCGGGGGCATTCACCTGGGTGTATTGCGGATTCTGCCGCTTGCTCAGGGTCTGGTTGTCGGTGACGACCTGGCCACCAGTGGACGTATAGGCCCCGCCGTAGTTCAACGTCGCGTCCAGGGGCACAATCCCTGGGGTCGGGTAGTCGTCGCCGTGGCTGTTCCCACCCCTGTCGGGAGCGACGCCGGTGGTGCTGAAGTTGAACGGCACGGTAAACGTTCCGGGGGACGACGGTGTGGTGTAGACCACGCGCAGGTTGATCTCGGCCCCGGCGATGAGCGCACCGAATGTGCAGTGCAGGTCCGGCCCGCTGTCATCGCAGCCGGCGCGGCTCGCCCACTCGACCTCAACGAGCGCCGCGCCATCGTCCGTATCCGGCGTGATTGCGTTGAGGAAGAACTGGCTGAGATTGCTGTTGCTCGTGTTCTTGAAGTGCACATCGAACGCCACGTTGGCACCAGGCGTCACCGCCCCTGGGACGGCGGTTGCGGTGTTTTCGGCGAGTGCCCGCTTGGCGAGGATCGCCCCCGGGCCAGCCATGGCGGTGAGTGCGAGTATCAGGATGAGCCCCAGGGACGCCAGGGCGCGCGTGGATCGGTGCCGGAACATTGATTACCTCGGTGTCGATTCGCTCGGTCGCCGTGCCCGGGCAGAGGGCACCGCCACGGCAGAGTCGGCACAGTGTATGCGGCGAGGGGTTCGTTTGCTAGTACTTTCGATCTACACCCCTCCGCACCGGACCGCGGCAGACAGCACCGAAATCACAGGTGGCTGGAATGCGGCGCGTCGAAGTGTTGACGGTCGTCAACCGGTCGCAGACGGCTCGATCAGGCGGAACCGCTCGCAGACGATCGGCGTGGCGTCGTCGGGTGTCCAGTCGGGATCCTTCAGCCAGGCACGCGTGACATCGGCGTATGACAGCCAGAAGTGGACGTGCGCATCACGCCACTCCGCGACGGATGCGAACCCCTCGCCCTCCTCGAGCGCGAAGGGAAGGTCCACCTCGCCGATGGTGGTGACCCTTACCTCCGTCGTCTCGATGACGCCGACGGCCTGGTCCTGCTCGTCGATCAGGCGGAACCGCTCCCCGACCCTGGGGAGCGGATCTCCTTCTCGCTCGTAGTCGCTCAGCAGTCCCGACGTCGATGTCTTCTCGCCGCGCAGGATCGCCTCGACCAGGCGACGGCGCAGGTCGGTCCGCGGAAACCCGAACTCCGCGTCGAGCAGATTCTCGGTCAGACGTTCACCGCGTCGAGGAATCCCCACCAGGCGTCGAGCGCGTCCCGCGTGGCGGCCAGCACGGCCTCCTCGTCGGCAGCGGTGGGCGCGAGGCCCGCGATCATCGTGCGCTCGGCACCGGAATGCTCCACGTCGAGGGTTGAGTGCACGGTGAAGAACGCGAGGGTCCGCGGGTCATCGATCCCGTACTGCTCCACGAGGCCACGGATCTTCTCGGCCGCGACTTCGGGAACCTGCCCCTCGTACGCGTAGAGAGCGGCGATCCCGGCCGCGATCGGCCCGTCCGAGACGGCTGACCAGTACGTGTCGAGCAGTGCCCTGGTGCCCTCGTTGGCAGGAGCCGAGCGAACGGAGCTCCGCTCGACGCCGATCCCCTCACCGAAGCGGAGCCACATCTCGGCGTGGTTGACCTCGCCGTGCTCCTCGTCCCACAGGTTGTCGAGGAGCGACTGGCGCACCTCGGGTCGGTCGGACCGGGTGTGCAGCGCCGAGAGGAGCCGCGGGAATGTCGACTCGAAGGCGTAGTACTGGCGCGCGTACTCCTGAAGCTCATCGCGGGTGAGCTCTCCGGCCTTCCACTTCGTGTAGAACGGGTGCTTCAGCAGGTGACGCTCGGCGATGAGCGCGTCGATTCGCTCGAGAAGATCCATGCGCGAGGTGCCTCCATCCGGATTGCTGCGACTGCTCGGGGAGCCGCCTGAAGCGAAGAATAGCCCGATGCGCCGATCGTCGCCTACCCGCCAGGGGGGCGAGGCGTCTCGGAGAGGCGCCGCTCCACGACGGCGTCGGCTGCGCGACTGCTGCGCAGGTCGCCGGACACGGCCGCGCAGAACGCGTCGCGCTCCAGCGTGAATGCCTCGACCGACCCGATTGCCACGACTGTCGCCGTGCGTGGCACGTTCCGCAGCAGTGCGATCTCCCCGAACGAATCGCCCGGTCCGAGCTCCGGACGCTGCTCGCCGTCCGATGTGACGCTCGTGCGCCCCGACGCCAGGATGTAGAAGCGGTCACCTGCCTCCCCCTCCCGGATGATCGGCTGGCCGTCCGCGTAGGCGACCTCGGCCAGGTCGCCTGCCACCTGCTCGAGGATCGTCATCGGTAATGGCGCCAGCATCGGAACGCCGCGCAGCAGCGCCAGCTCGCGTTCCGGGATGACCGCATCGGCATCGGCACGCGCAACCCAGTGCCACGTGATCGCGGCCAGCGCCGGCAGGATCAGGCCGGTGACGATCAGGGCTCCCCGGATGTCGAGCAGCGCCAGCAGGAGCGGCGCCAGCCCGGAGCCGATGCCGGTGCCGAGCATCACACCTGACTCGAGCACGCCGAAGACGCGGCCGCGCAGCACGTTCGGGACGCTGCGCTGCATGATCGTGAAGCCGGCCACGTCGAGCACCGCGTTGCCCAGGCCGAGCACCGCGAGGAAGAGAACGGCCGCGGGAGCCCACGGCAGCAGCCCGATGAGGAGGATCGGCGTGCCCCACAGGATCAGCCCGACGGCGAACGAGGGTGCCATCCGTGGCCGCGCGACGAGGCTGACGGTGGCGAGGACGCCGAGGAAGCCGCCTGCGCCGATCGCCGAGTTGAGCCACCCCACGCCCTCCTCCCCCACCTCGAGCAGCTCGACGGCTGCCACGACCAGGAGCACGTTCAGCAGTCCGCGGACGATGATCTGCGCCCAGAAGAGGCTGACCACCAGCCCCGCCCGAGGGTAGGCCACGAGCGCGCCAATCCCTCCGAACAGCGTCGCGACCAGCCCCTCGTGACGAACATGGCGGCGGAGTGCCTGTGCCGGGCGGATGCCGCTGACCGCGACAGCTGCGACCGCGAAGGCGAGGGCGGGAACCGCGAAGCCCCACGCCGGCGTGGCATAGGCGACGAGGAGGCCGCCGAGCGCCGGCCCCGCGAGCGTGCCGATCCCTTCGAAGGTGCTGGAAGCGACGTTCGACGCGACCAGCTCCTCCGGGGAACGGGCGAGCGCCGGCATCAGCGACATGTGGGTCGGGCGGTGGAGCACGCCGAGGAGCGCGTCGAGCGGCGCGATGGCGTACACGACGAGCGGGGGAAGGTCGGTGACGATCGCGATGGCAGCCACCCCGATCAGCGTCGCGCGACCGAGATGGATTGCCAGCAGGACCCGATGGCGTGGCAGCCGATCGGTGAGGCTCGAAAGTGCCGGTGAGAGGAGCGCGGCCGGGACGGTCCGCGCCAGCCCCAGGATGCCGACCGCCACCACCCCGCTGGTCTGGTAGGCGTACACCCACAGGGCGACCAGCCATGACCACTCTCCGGCATAGCCGAGCATCCACGCCAGCTGTGCGCGGCGAATGTCAGGGTTGACGAGTACGCGGCGCAGCGCGTCACCGGCCGTCGCGATGCGGTGAATCATCTGGGCGCGAGGATACGCTCGGGGCCAATCACGGCCGGGCGCAGTTAGGTGTCGGCGAGGATCGGCAGCTCGGCCAGGGAGGCCAGGTCGCCGTCGATCACCTCGCGGTCCTCCGGGTCGGCGATCGCGGCGGTCGCCGTCCGCGCTCGGGCGAGCCAGTCCCGCGCGCCTGCCCCGTCACCGGCGACGGCCGAGGCTCGGGTCAGCGCCTCGTATGCCGCGGCCAGCACCCAGTCCCCGAGGCCGGTCTCCTCGCAGATCGCGAGACAGGCCCTCGCATGATGGAGCGCAGGCTCGCCGCGCCCCAGCACCGCGTAGACCCGTGAGCATTGCCACTCCCCGACCGCGAGCTGCTGGTTGCCGCTGAGCTCCGCCGCCTGTGACCAGTGCCACCGAGACGCGTGGGCGGCATGGACCATCTGGTCGTCCTGCGCTGGCGTCCGGTCGGGAGCGTCGAGCATCCCCCACACCGCGTTGAAGAGCGCTACCCCCTCGGCACGATGCTGCGCAGGGTCGAGGGCAGTCGGCTCGTGGCCATGGTCGTGGCCCGCGTGATCGTGCTCGTCATGGGCTTCGTCATCGTGGTCGTGGTCGTCGCTCATCGGTGCAGCCTAGCGGTCACGGTCGCATCAGGGGGGCCAGGATCGAAGCCATCTGCTCGCGGTGCGGCGAGCCGCGGTACTCGTTCATGGGGTCGGAGTCGAGCAGGTGCTCTTCGACCACCCCCGCGGCGCGTACGTAGGCCACTGGATAGATGCTCGAATCGGGGTTTGGTTCCAGGGTGACCGCCACCGCATCGGCCCCGTCTGCATCGACGAAGTCGGCCAGCGGCCAGATCCCGTCGTCGCGCCACCCGTCGTCGGAGACCGATGCGACCTGCGCCAGGTACGAGCGCTGGTTCCACAGCTCCGGCGCGAGGGTGAGCTGCTCGAGGAGGAACGGCGCCACCCCATCCGGCGCCAGGCGCGGCCGCGGCGCCTCGATCCCGAAGCGCGAGGCCGCGAGATGCCGGGCCAGGACGCGAGCGTTGTATCGGTAGCCATGCAGCGCCCCGGAGTTCGCCGGGATGCCGTGCTTCTTGAGCCCACCGGCGGCCTGCGTGATGGTTCCGGCGAAGAAGATGCCCGGGACGCTGGCCGACTCCCAGAGCGGCGTCAGTGCCGGCATCTTGCCCTGCGCGAAGGTCGCGACCCCGAGTGCCGGGAGGTCGCGCAGCGGGACGGCGAAGCCGGTGGTGGCGATGGCCGCGTCCGCCTCGTAGACGTGCTCGCGTCCGTCATCGGTCCGGCGCAGGCGCACCCGGAAGCCATTGTCCGAGCGCTCGATGCGGTCGATCTTCACGTCGAGCAGGAAGACGCCGTTGTGCAGCATCGCGTCCTCGTACGGCTGGACGTATCTGGCGCGGACACCGGCCAGCGAATGCTCGACCACCGACAGCGCCGCGGGGCGGGGCGATCCGAGGACGAGCTGCCGGGCCCAGGGGAGGAAGGCGGTGGCGATCTCGAACGCCGAGTTCTGCTTGCCGACGATGAAGACGCGCTTGCCCGCGTACGACTCAGCGGGTCCTGCCTCGACGTAGTGCGGCACGAGCTCGAGCCCCGGGGTCGGCGGCCTCCACGGCTCGGCCATGCCGACCGCGAAGACGGCGGTCTCGCAGGTGTACTCCCCGTCGGGTGTGGCGAGGATGAAGCGGCCGTCGTCGGCTCGCCTGGTTGACTGCCACGGGCAGTTGTAGCGGATCTGGAGGTTGGCGCGCGTCACGAAGGTCGCCAGGTTCTCCTCCATGTTGGCGCGGCTCGGAAACGAGGAGCTGCCGTCCATCAGGGTCGGCATGATCGAGCGCAGCGACTGGTCGTCCGACACGATGCTGTTCCAGTCGTACCACTCGCCGGCCCGCCCCACCGGATCGCCGAGCGCGTACGGCTTCGTCCAGCTGAGGAGGCGCTGGTAGATCGGCAGGCGGCGGAACATCCCTCCCGGAGAGGGGTCGGCGCTCAGCGTGGCGTGGGCGATCCCCAACCGGTCGAGCTCGTGGCTGAACTGGATCGCGCCCGGGCCGCTGCCGACCACCACCACCGGGTAATCCCCGGGCGGAAACGGCCGCTCGCCGACCGCTGACCTCGCGCTCGCTCGCGCCACCTGCGCTACCCGGAGTGCTGGTTGGCGACGCTCAGTCGCCGAGCCATGGCCACCAGCATGCGGTACATGACGGTCGGGTGCTTGTCCAGGAATCCGTGCAGATCCGGCCCGGCCAGGACGAGGCAGCGCAGCGGCGTGCGGGCGGTCACGTCGGCGGTCGGCGCGCTCCCCAGCAGCAGCGACATCTCGCCGAAGAAGTCTCCCCGGCCGATGCTGGCCCGCTCCTCGCCATTGATCTTCACCGACGCCTCGCCGTCGACCACCACGTAGAAGTTCGAGCCGGTGATCCCCTGCCGCAGGATCCGCTGCCCGGGAGCGAAGGTCGTCTCCTCGAAGATGTGGCTGATCGCCTCGAGCTGCGGGCCGCCGAGGTCGGCGAAGAGGCTCAGCGACGAGAGGAGCTCGAGCGCGTCGTCGGGCATGAGCGGCATGGTAGCCGCCGCGTGTTGCGTGCGCCTGTAATGCGGTTCAGCGGATGACATGCGCGGCTGAAACATCCTTGGGCTATCGTCGCGGCATGACCTTCAAGCGAGGCACGCGCCTCGACACCGGGCAGGTCCGGGACATGCGTGGCCGCGGCGGCATGATGGCCGCCGGCGGCGGGCTGGGCGGCATCATCGTGCTGGTGGCCGTGATGCTGCTCGGCGGCTCGCCGCAGGACGCAGCCACGCTCACCGGCATCCTCGATGGCACGACCGTCGGGAACGAGCAGCCGAACGACCTGAGCCAGGAATGCCAGACCGACGTCGACGCCAACTCCCGCGACGACTGCCGGATCATCGGCTACGTGAACAGCATCCAGGCCTACTGGGAGACCGCGGTCGAGGGATACACGCTCGCTCCGACGACCTTCTTCGACGGCGCGGTCAGCACCGGCTGTGGCCAGGCGTCGAGCGCAGTCGGGCCCTTCTACTGCCCGCCCGACAAGGGCATCTACATCGACCTTGGCTTCTTCGACATGCT
>DASSIB010000050.1:0-7911 GCA_035692365.1 Candidatus Limnocylindria bacterium
CTGGCTGACGGTGCAGCACTCGGTGAAGTCGCAGGCGCACACCGATCCGGGGGAGGACGCGAGCTGGCGCAGGATCGACAGCCGAACGGGGTCGGCAATCGCCTGGAGGAGCTCGACGTCGGGATCGGTAGACTTCACACCGACATTATATAGACCATTGTCAATATAGGCCTCCACTGTACGGCTGGCACTTCTTCGCGCTCTCCGGCATGGTGGTGGTTCTCATCGCGCTCAGCTCGCTCATGCTGAGTCGGCAGATCGCGCGGTCCTGACAACGGAGCAAAGGGGACGAGCATGATTTCGGGCGGGCCATTCGGCCGGCGGCTGGGGACAGCGCTCCTGGCGTTCGGCCTGGTTGGCCTGGTGCTGACCACGGTGATGGCCATCGCGTGGTTCGGGGGCTGGATCGCGATGGAGGAGACAGACCGACGGCTGGAGGCAAGCCGGGTCGCCACGGCCTCCGCCCTGGCCGATGCGGGCCGCCTGCTGGGCAGCACCTCCGGCGTCCTCGAGAGCACCACCGCGTCGTTCGAGGACGTAGCCACCGCACTGGAGGACACGTCCCGGCTCCTCGCGCGGGTCTCGGACAGCACGCGGGAGCTGGCAGCGGCGATGGACATCAACATCCTCGGCCAGCGGCCCTTCGCGGGCGTCGGCGAGTCGTTCAGCGAGATGAGCGCAGAGCTGGGGACGGTCTCGGATGACGCCGGGGAGCTTGCCACCACCCTCGGCCAGAACGAGCCACAGCTTCAGCAGGTGGCGGCCGATCTGGGCACGATCCAGGCCTCGATCACGGGCCTCGCGATTCGCGTCGAGCACTTCACCGGTCTCGAGGAGACGATCGGCATGGCACGCGGCTACGCGCTCCTATCGGGTCTGCTCGCGCTATGGCTGGCGCTGCTGGCCGGTGGTTGCGTGTGGTTCGGCCGTCAGCTGCGACGGGCGACGCCGTCGTAGAGGAGCCCGCCTGAGGACGCAGCCTTAGCGCCGGGGAGCGGTGCCTCGGCGTTCGAGGAGGAGCAGCGCGGCGTTCAGTCCCACGAGGACGAGGCCGCCCACGGCAAAGGCGGTGCCGATGGGGTCGCGGCGCAGCCAGCCCAGGGCACCGGAGGTTGCGCTCGCGGCCGACGCCGAGCCGGAAGCCGCCGGCATCTCTTCCCCGGGCCGTCTGCCAGCGAGCAGGTCGCGCTCCACCTGGAGACGCTGGCGGTAGAGGACCTCCCACTCGTCGTACGCGAGCTCCTCGGTCGAAAGGTGATGGTCGATGGATTCGAGCGCCTTGCTGCGCTCGGCCCCGTCCGGCCGGCGCTCGGCCACCTCTCCGAGCTGGTCCTCGATCGCCTGGCCCTCGGCTGTCATGGTGAGCCACGCCTGGGCAGTGGTGAGCCGGCTGGCGAGGGCTGCCTGGACGCGCGAGGTGGTGACCGCCTTGCCGGAGATCGCCACGTCCGAGGGGTAGATCAGCACCTCCACGTCCTTCCCGACCAGGCGAACCAGGCGATCCGGCAGGAGCCCCCGCACGGATGTCCCCGCGACCGTGGCGAGGAGCTTCCCGGGCACAACCATCACCGCGGGGGCGTCACGCGCCTCGATGTCGATGCCGGCGTCGCTGATCGCCGTGTCGAGATCGGCGGCGAGCTGCTCGTACCCACCCGGCTTGACCACGATCGGGATGTGGGTATCGGTCCAGCGCCTGGCCAGCGACCCCACTTTCCGCCAGAGGCCGATGATCCCCAGGAAGACGAGCAGCAGCGCAAGTCCGGCCGCCAACGGGTAGCCGCGGGCGAGATGCAGGAGGATCCCCCTTATCCCCTTGGGCCGGTCCTCGGCGCGCAGCAGCTTGAGGGTGGCGAGGCTCAGGACCGGCGGCAGGACCAGCACGGCCGCCAGCATCGCCAATCGCACGAGGTTCTCGTCGACCCAGTCGGGGATCGGCAAGAACGAGAGGAGGAAGACACCGGCGGCGGGCAGCGCAACCCCGATGATCAGGACCACCCAGATGACTGACCCGAAGGTGATCGCGGCCAGGAAGATCTCCTTCTCCTTGGGAACGCGCCCGAACAGGAGGAGGCTCGCCCAGCCGAGGCTCATCGTCAGCAGCTTTCCGGTGAAGCGGCCGACCAGTCCGAAGAGCGTCGCCAGGATCGCCATCTCAGATCCACTTCCGGAGCCGCGCCACGCCAAGGAGCAGCGCCGCGAATCCGAGCATCGCGCCCACCACGAGCCAGAAGCGGCTCGGGTCGTCGAAGAATTCCAGCTTGAAGTTCATCCCCATTACCCCGGCCAGCACCACCGCCGGCAGGAGGACCGCCGACAGGATGGTCAACGCCTTCATGACCTCGTTGGCGCGCTGGCCGAGGCGACCCAGGTAGACGTCCGACGAGCCGACCAGGAGCTCGCGGGCGCGCTCGACCCCGACGATCGTCTTCTCGAGCCGATCGACCAGGCCGGGCCAGGGCCGACCGAGATCGTCGTGCAGCTCGAAGTCTGGCCGGGCGAGGGGCCCGAAGGTCTCGCGCTGCGGGACGAGGATGCGGCGCAGGGTGGCCGCGCGACGCCGCAACGCGACGACGCGCTCCAGGAAGTGGGCCGGGTCGTTGCCACGCAGGGCCACCTCGTCGAGCCGGTCGACCTGCTCCTCGATCTCCTCGACCTCCCGTCGGAACGAGCCGAGCATCGTGTCGACCAGGGCGCCCATGAACGATCCGGCGTCCAGCCGCCCCAGCGTCCCCTCGTCGCCGATATGAGCCTCGAACTCGCCCAGGGCGGAGACCGGCTGCGCGTGGACCGTGACGACCGCGTTGCGGCCGGCAACCACGTCAACGGCTACAGGCTCCGGGCGGTCGCCCCGCTCCTCCACGGACAGCACGCTCAGCAGGATCGCATCGGGCGTACGGACCAGGCGAGCCTTGTCGCCCGGCGCTGCGAGTGCGGTCATGACCGGTTCCGGGAAGTGGAAGGACTCGACGAGCGCGTCGAGGTCCGCGGCCGTCGGCTCCTCGACGTCGACCCACAGCAGGTTGTCGTCGGTCAGCGCCTCAACCGCGCCCGCGGTCAGCTCGACGTCACTGTCCTCGCCCTTCGCGTCGTAGAGGCGCGCACGGATTCCCACGGATGGAAGATCGGGCCCGGGTGGTGCCAACCACGGGCGTGCGGCGGTCGGTTGTCTTGCAGGTGGCTTGCACCAGAGGCGGGCGCTGCTTAGGCGGTGACCGTCTCCGGTTCCGCTGCCCCGGCGACCCTCTCGAAGGCCAGCGAGCCCTCGTGCTCCTCGATCCGCACAGTGTCGCCGGCCGAGAACTCACCGGCGAGCAGCTGCTTCGCCAGCGGGTTCTCGATCGAGCGCTGGATCGCGCGGCGGAGCGGCCTGGCGCCGTACTGCGGGTCGTAGCCCTCGCGCGCAACGTGGGCGCGGGCGGCCTCGGTCACTTCGAGGCCAATGCGGGATTCGCTGAGCCGCCGCTCGACACCGGCCAGCAGCAAACCCACGATCTCCTTGAGCTGTGCCTCGCCCAGCGGCTGGAAGACGATGATCTCGTCGATCCGGTTCAGGAACTCGGGGCGGAAGTGGTCGCGCAGGCTGGTCCGGACCCGCTCGGCGGCAGCGGCGAAGGCATCGGCCCCGGCCTCGCC
Organism: Candidatus Limnocylindria bacterium; assembly: GCA_035692365.1. Classification (GTDB taxonomy): domain Bacteria; phylum Chloroflexota; class Limnocylindria; order QHBO01; family QHBO01; genus CF-167. The sequence goes on from DASSIB010000050.1 coordinate 3,634, forward strand.
GGCCTCGATCAGGGCGGTCGAGCCGATGTTGCTCGTCATGATCACGACCGTGTTGCGGAAGCTCACCGTTCGCCCCTGGGAATCGGTCAGGCGCCCGTCGTCGAGGAGCTGGAGGAGGATGTTGAAGACGTCGGGGTGGGCCTTCTCGATCTCGTCGAACAGCACGACCTGGTAGGGGCGCCGCCGAACCGCCTCGGTCAGCTGGCCGCCCTCCTCGTAGCCGACGTAGCCGGGCGGGGCGCCGACCAGCCGCGAGACGGCGAACTTCTCCATGTACTCGCTCATGTCGATGCGCACCAGGGCGCCCTCGTCGTCGAAGAGGAACTCGGCCAGCGCACGGGCCAGCTCCGTCTTGCCGACCCCTGTGGGTCCCAGGAAGATGAATGTGCCGATGGGGCGCTTGGGGTCCTTGAGCCCCGCCCGGGCGCGACGGATGGCATCGCTGATGGCGATCACCGCTTCGTCCTGGCCGATGAGCCGCTCGTGCAGCCGCTCCTCCATGTGGAGGAGCTTCTCGGTCTCGCCCTCCATCAGGCGGCTGACGGGGATACCGGTCCAGCGGCTGACAACCTCGCCGATGTCGTCGGCGTCGACCTCCTCCTTGAGCAGCAGCGAGCCTGCGGCCTTCAGCTCGCGGAGACGCTGCTCCCGCTCGGCCAGCTGCTGCTGGAGCTCGTTGGCGCGGCCGTACTTCAGCTCGGCGGCGCGTGCGTAGTCGGCGGCGCGCTCGGCAGCCTCGATCTCCGGCGTCAGCTTCTCGAGCTGCTCGCGCGTCTCGCGGATGCCGGCGACGACCTCCTTCTCGCGCTCCCAGGCGGCCTTCATCGCGTCGCCGCGCTCGCGCAGGTCGGCCAGCTCCTTCTCGAGCGCATCCAGGCGGGCCTTCGAGGCGCTGTCCTTCTCCTTCCGTAGCGCTTCGCGCTCGATCTCCAGCTGCATCCGGCGCCGATCCACCTCGTCCAGCTCGGCCGGCATCGAGTCCATCTCCATCCGCAGCCGGGAGGCCGCCTCGTCGACCAGGTCGATCGCCTTGTCGGGGAGGAAGCGCTCGCTGATGTACCGGTCCGAGAGGACCGCGGCGGCGACGAGCGCCGAGTCGGTGATGCGTACTCCGTGGTGCACCTCGTACCGCTCGCGCAGGCCGCGCAGGATGCTGATCGTGTCCTCGACGCTCGGCTGGTCGACGATGATCGGCTGGAAGCGCCGCTCCAGTGCGGCGTCCTTCTCGATGTTCTTGCGGTACTCGTCCAGGGTGGTGGCGCCGATGGCGTGGAGCTCACCGCGGGCTAGCATCGGCTTGAGCATGTTGGCGGCGTCCATCGCCCCCTCGGCGGCGCCGGCGCCGACGACGGTGTGCAGCTCGTCGATGAAGAGGATGATCTGGCCCTCGGCCGCGGCGACCTCCTTGAGCACCGCCTTCAGCCGCTCCTCGAACTCGCCGCGGTACTTGGCGCCGGCCACCATCGAGCCCAGGTCGAGCGCCACGACCCGCTTCTCGCGCAGCCCCTCTGGCACGTCGCCGCGGACGATCCGCTGGGCGAGCCCCTCGGCGATCGCCGTCTTGCCGACTCCCGGCTCGCCAATCAGGACCGGGTTGTTCTTCGTCCGCCGGCTGAGCACCTGGATGACACGCCGGATCTCCTCGTCCCGGCCGATCACCGGGTCCAGCAGGCCCTTGCGCGCCGCCTCGGTCAGGTCGCGGCCGTACTTCTCCAGGGCCTCGTAGGTCGCCTCGGGATTCTCGCTCGTCACGCGCTGGTTGCCTCGGATGCTGGTGAGGGCCTCCAGGACCGATGCGGCCTCGATCCCCTGCGCACGCAGCAGCCGCTGCGCCGGGTTGCCGGCCGCGTCCTCGATGATGGCCAGCAGCAGGTGTTCTGTCGAGACGTACTCGTCGCGCATCCGCTCGGCCAGCGGGTGGGCGTCGGAGAGGATGCGCCGCGTGTCGCCGCCGAGGGTCAGCTGGGCGCCGCCGCTCACCCTGGGCAGCTTCGCGAGCTCGGCGCGGATCGCATCGGCCAGGGCGGCGGGGTCCTTCCCCATCCGCTCGATGGCGGCCTGGACCACGCCATCGGGCTGGTCCGCCAGCGAGAGGAGCAGGTGCAGCGCCGTCAGCTCCGGGTGCCCCTCGCCCTCGGCCAGCTGCTGGGCGGCGGCGATCGCCTCGGTTGCGCGGGTCGTGAATCGTTCGGTCCGCATCTACTGGACCGTGCCTTCCTGCCGGGGATCTGCCTGCGGGTGCTTGCCGAGGGCCTTGCCCAGCTCCTCGCGCGCCTCCTCGTCCAGGGTCGGGAGGACGATCCTGGCGCGGACGATGAGGTCGCCCTTGCCGCCGCCACGCTTGGGGAGGCCGCGGCCGGCGAGGCGGATCTCCTGCCCGTTCTGGGTGTTGGGGCGGACCCGCAGCTTCACGGTGCCCGTCGGAACGGAGACAGGCACCTCCGCGCCGAGCAACGCCTCGGCCAGCGTCAGTGGCAGCTCGGTGACGAGATCTGCGCCGCGCCGCTCGAAGCGCGGATCGGGCTGGACCCTGACCGTGATCACCACGTCGCCGGCAGGACCGCCTCCGGTTTGCTTGACCGCGCCCCGCAGCCGGATCTTCGACCCGTCGTTCACCCCCGCGGGGATCGCGACCTGCAGCCGCCGCCCGTCGACGCTCACCATGCGCTGTGCCCCCCGTGCCACCTCAGCCAGCGTCACCTCCGCGGTGGCGTGGGCCTCGGGGAGGCGGGCTGCGGAGCGTGGTGCGGCGGCTCCGCGGTCGCCGAACTCGAAGACCTGGTCGAAGCTGCCCTGGGCGGAGCGGCCGCCCCCGAACGCCGAGCCCTCTCCGCCGAAGAAGGCGCGGAAGAAGTCACTGAAGCCGCCAAGGTCTTCGGCGTTGACACGGCGCGTCTCCCAGCGGACGCCGCCCGGCGCGCCGCCGAAGCCGGCCCAATCGGTCGCGCCGCCGGGGAAGCCGGCGTTGTCATACGCCTGCCAGTTGGCGCCCAGCTCGTCGTAGTGGCGCCGCTGCTCGGGATCGGAGAGGACGGCGTTCGCCTCGTTCGCCTCCTTGAAGCGGCGCTCGGCATCGGCGTTGCCGGGGTTCTTGTCCGGATGGAGCTCGCGTGCCAGACGGCGGTAGGCCTTCTTGATCTCCGCCTGCGTCGCCGTCTTCGGCACGCCAAGGACCGCGTAGTAGTCCTTGTACTCCATCGGCTATTCCCTGGGCTCGCCCGATCAGACGCCCCCCACCGGGGGCTGCTCGACGGGGATCTCGGGCGTGCCGGGCACCGGCAGCTTGGGGGTCGGCGCCTTGCCTCGCGGGGCGCGAGCCTTGCGCGGGGTGACCCGCTGCTGTCGAGCTGCGCGCTCGGCCTTGATCCGGGCCGCCGGTCGCGGCGCGTCGATCAGGGCCTCGGCCAGGACCTCGTCCATGGTCTCGACCGGGACCAGCCGGAGTTGGGTGCGGACCTCCTCCGGGACGTCGATCAGGTCCTTCTCATTCCGCTTCGGGATGAGGACCGTCTTGACGCCGGCGAGGTGGGCTGCCAGCAGCTTGCTCTTCAGCCCGCCGATGGGCAGGACCCGTCCGCGCAGCGTGATCTCGCCGGTCATCGCCAGGTCACGGCGCACCGGTCGCCCGGTGAGCAGCGAGGCCATGGCGGTGGCCATGGTGACCCCGGCCGATGGTCCGTCCTTGGGGGTCGCGCCAGCCGGCACGTGGATGTGGAGCGTCTGCTTCTCGAAGACGGAGGGGTCGATCCCCAGGTCCTTCGTGCGCGCCCGGATGTACGACATCCCGGCCCGCGCCGACTCCTTCATCACGTCGCCGAGCTGGCCGGTCAGGATGAACTCGTCCTTCCCGTCCATCTTGGTGGCCTCGACCTGGACGATGTCGCCGCCCGCGTCGCTCACCACCAGCCCGGTGGCCATCCCGACCTGGTCCTCGGCATCCAGCTCGCCGTAGTCGAAGCGGGCCGGTCCCAGGTAGGTTTCGAGGTCCTCGGGTTTGACGACGACCTTGACCGATGCATCGGCCGCCACCCGTCGCGCCACCTTGCGCGAGATATTGGCGAGCTCGCGCTCCATGTTGCGCACCCCCGCCTCGTGGGTGAAGGCCTGGATGAGGCGCACCATCGCCTCCTCGCTGACCTCCAGGTGCTCCGCCGTCAGCCCGTGGTTCTCGAGCTGCTTCGGCATCAGGAAGCGCTGCGCGATGCGGAGCCGCTCGAGCTGCGTGTAGCCGGGCAGCTGGATGATCTCCATCCGGTCGCGCAGGGCCGGCGGGATGGT
>DASSIB010000051.1:0-4949 GCA_035692365.1 Candidatus Limnocylindria bacterium
CTGGTGTCGACCACGATCTGCGAGAAGCCACCGCGACGTCGCGAGCCCGGCAGGATGCCGGCGAAGGCCGGGAGCAGCACGTCCTGCTTGTAGAGGGTCGCGGCGAGCAGTAGGAGCGCCGAGACGACCGCGACCACCGGCGGAAGCACCGAGCCGGCCCAGCCACCGATCGCGATCAGCGGCAGCCCGGCAAGCACCCCCACCAGGAGCCCGATGACGATGGCCGCCACTCCGAGCGCGAACTCCCCGGCGCCTGCCTGCGCGAGGCGGTCGACCGCCCAGCGCGCCGGCCGCGTGGTCACGTACGGGATGGCGAGATAGCCAAACAGCAGCGAGGCAGCCACCATCGCCATCAGGAAGGCGGGCCTGTTGGGCGCCTCGATGATGGCCTCGCTCGGATCGTTTCGCAGGATGAGGAGCCCCAGCGCGAACCCGAGCAGGGTCCCGAGCAGGGCGCCCACGAGCTGGATGATCTTGGTCATGAGCCGATGAATCCGTGATGATGCGATGTCGCGGGCAGATGAAACGATGAAGCCGATGAAGCCAATCCCGCGCCCGCCCACTGGCGGGCGGCCACCTTAGCACCTGCCGATCGGAAGGTCTACGGTCCTCGAGGTCGAGTCAGTCCTCGACCAGGGCCTGCCGCAGCGCCTCCCGCAGGTCCGCCGCGGCCACCAGCTGCCCGGCCGTCCCGCGGACCGAGGCGCCTCGCTCAGGCCCGGTCACCATGCGGTCGAACCCGAGGCGCGCGGCCTCGGCCATGCGGCGCTCGGCGCGGGCGGCGGGCCGCAGTCGTCCCGACAGCGACAGCTCGCCGGCCAGGACGGTCCCCTCCCTCACCGGTCGTTCGCGCAGCGACGACGCCAGGGCGGTTGCCACGGCCAGGTCCGCGGCCGGCTCCTCGATGCGCAACCCGCCGGCCACGTTCACGTAGACGTCGTGCCCGGTCAGGTTCAGCCCGGCGTGGCGGGCGAGGACGGCGATCAGCATCAGGACGCGGTTCACGTCGATCCCCGTCGTCGCGCGGCGGGGAGATCCGTAGCCAGCGGGAGCGACCAGCGCTTGAATCTCGACCGCCAGCGGGCGCGTCCCCTCGAGGGTGATGGTGATGGCACTGCCGGCGACCGGTGGCTGCTCGGACTCGAGGAAGAAGCGGCTGGCATCGGCGACCTCGACCAGGCCGTCACTCCGCATCTCGAGGACGCCGACCTCATCGGTCGAGCCGTATCGGTTCTTCGCGGCGCGCAGCAGGCGGGTCGTGCCCATCCGCTCTCCTTCCAGGTAGATGACCGCGTCGACCAGGTGCTCCAGCGTCCGCGGTCCGGCGACCGTCCCCTCCTTGGTGACGTGCCCGATCAGGGCGACGCAGGTCGAGCCTGCCTTTGCCACCTCCGCCAGGCGGGTCGCGACCTCGCGGACCTGCCCAACGCTGCCCGCTGGACCGCCGAGCTCGGCTGACGCGAAGGTCTGCACGCTGTCGACCACCGCCAGCGCGGGCGACGAGGCCTCGATCGCCCCGACCGCGGTCGCCAGGTCCGTGCTGGCAACCAGGCCGACCCCCTCGACCACCGCCCCGACGCGCTCGGCGCGGCCGCGCACCTGCGACGCCGACTCCTCGCCGGTCAGGTAGAGGGTGGCGTGGCCAGCGGCGGCGAGGCGCCCGGCCAGCTGGAGGAGGAGGGTGCTCTTGCCGATGCCCGGGTCGCCACCGAAGAGGACGATCGAGCCGGGGACCAGCCCGCCACCCAGCACCCGGTCGAGCTCGCCGATGCCGCTCGGGAGGCGCGACGCCTCCGCGCTGCTGACGCCTCCGATCGGCGAGATCGCAGCCGAGCCTGCCGCGGTGGCTCGTTGGCGTGCACGCGACGACCCTCCGCCGCCCGAGGCGGCGCGGGTCACGACCGTCTCGACCAGGGTGTTCCACGCCTCGCACGAGGCGCATTGCCCGGACCAGCGTGGCGCGCTGGCGCCGCATTGCTGGCAGACGTAGACGGAGCGGGTGGCTGGCACGGGTCGCGCCATCTTGCCACGCCCCCGCGTACCGCGGCGTTATCGGCCCGTCAGCGGGCCTTGACGGTCTCCTTGGCAGCCTTCCGCTCGATGACGAGCCCATCGGGGGTGGCGTCCACCACGATCGTGTCGCCCGCCTCGAAGGTTGCCTGAAGCATGCGCTCGGCCAGGGGATCCTCGATCTGGTGCTGGATCTCGCGTCGCAGCGGGCGAGCCCCGAAGGCGAGGTCGTAGCCCTTCACGATGATCGCGTCCTTGGCGGCGTCGGTCACCACCAGCTCCATCTGCTGTCCGGCGAGCTGGCCCTTCACGCGCTCCAGCAGCAGATCCACGATCTGGCGGATCTCCTCGCGGGTGAGCTCACGGAACACGACCGAGGCGTCGATCCGATTGAGGAACTCGGGCCGGAAGACGTTCTTCAGCTCGCCGAGCACCTTCTCCTTCATCCGCTCGTAGTCGGCCGAGGCCTCGACCGCCGAGCCGGCCTCGCCCTCTGCCCTGAACCCGATGCGCGAGTCCTTCTGCAGCAGCTGGGCGCCGACGTTGCTGGTCATGATGATGATCGTGTTCCGGAAGTCGACGCGGCGGCCCTTGGCATCGGTCAGGTGCCCATCCTCGAGGATCTGGAGGAGGATGTTGAAGACCTCCGGGTGCGCCTTCTCGATCTCGTCGAGCAGCACCACGCTGTAGCTCTTGCGGCGCACCGCCTCGGTGAGCTGGCCGCCCTCGTCATAGCCGACGTATCCGGGAGGGGCGCCGACGAGGCGCGAGACGTTGTGGCGCTCCATGAACTCGCTCATGTCGATCTTCACCATCGCGTCCTCGGAGCCGAACATGAACTCGGCCAGGGCGCGCGCCAGGTGGGTCTTGCCGACGCCGGTCGGCCCCATGAAGACGAAGGAGCCGATCGGCCGCTTGGGATCCTTGAGCCCGGCCCGTGCCCGCCGGACCGCCTTCGAGATGATGTCGATCGCCTCCTGCTGCCCGATGACGCGCTTGTGCAGCGCATCCTCCATGTGCAGCAGGCGCTCGGATTCCTCGGCGCTGATGCGGATCACCGGGATGCCGGTCCACATGCTGACGACCTGCGCGATCTCCTCCTCGGTGACGACCGGCACGTCCTTGGCGGACTCCTCGTGCCACGCGGCGCGCAGCGCGTCGATGGCCTCCTTCCCCTGGGCCTCCTCGTCGCGGAGTCGGGCGGCTGCCTCGTAGTCCTGGGCGGCAATCGCCTCGTCCTTCTGGCGCGTCACCTCCTCGAGGTCCTTCTGCGCCTCCTTGATGTTCGGCGGCGCCTTCGACTGGCGGAGCCGCACGCGGGATCCCGCCTCGTCCATCAGGTCGATCGCCTTGTCCGGGAGGGCGCGGTCGGCGACATAGCGGACCGAGAGATCTACGGCGGCCTGGACGGCCTCGTCGCTGATCTTGACGTGGTGATGCTCCTCGTACCGGGAGCGGATGCCGAAGAGGATGGCCACCGCCTCGTCGACGGTCGGCTCCTCCACCATCACCGGCTGGAAGCGTCGCTCCAGGGCGGCGTCCTTCTCGATGTACTTGCGGTACTCGTCCAGCGTCGTCGCGCCGATGCACTGGAGCTCGCCGCGGGAGAGGGACGGCTTGAGGATGTTGGCCGCGTCGATCGCCCCTTCGGCCGCGCCCGCTCCCACCAGCGTGTGGAGCTCGTCGATGAAGAGGATGCTGTCGGTGCTGCTGCGCAGCTCCTCGATGATCTTCTTGAGCCGCTCTTCGAACTCGCCGCGGTACTTCGTTCCGGCCACCAGCGAGCCGATGTCGAGGGTCAGCACGCGCTTGTCGGCGAGCGTCTCGGGCACGTCGCCGCTCACGATGCGGTGCGCCAGCCCATCGGCGATGGCGGTCTTGCCAACGCCGGGCTCACCGATCAGGGCAGGGTTGTTCTTTGTCCGACGGCTCAGGATCTGGATGACCCGCTCGATCTCCTTCTCGCGACCGATCACCGGATCGAGCTTGCCGGAGCGCGCAGCCTCGGTCAGGTTGATGCCCAGCTGGTCGAGGGTTGGCGTCTTCGAGGGTCGCTTCGTCTCCTGCGCCGGCGAGACGCTGGTGCTCTGGCTCAGGACGTGGATCACCTGGTGGCGGACCTTGTCGAGGTTGACGCCCAGGCTCTCGAGGACCCCGGCGGCGATCCCCTCGCCCTCGCGGACGAGGCCGAGCAGCAGGTGCTCGGTGCCGATGTAGTTGTGGCCAAGCCTGCGGGCCTCGTCGATGGCCAGCTCGATCACGCGCTTGGCGCGCGGCGTCAGGCCCACCTCGCCAACCACCGGCCGGTCACCCCGCCCGATGATGAACTCGACCGCGGTCCGAACCTTGGAGAGCTCGACGTTCATGTTCTCGAGGACGCGCGCGGCGACCCCCTCGCCCTCGCGAACGAGGCCGAGCAGCAGGTGCTCGGTGCCGATGTAGTTGTGGTTGAAGCGCTGCGCCTCGTCCTGGGCAAGGGTCAGTACCTTGCGTGCCCGATCCGTGAACTTGTCGAAGCGATCCATCTGCGCATCCTGCGTGACTGCCCGGCGGGCCTGGATGACCCTCCGAACGTGGCCAGAGTGTAGAGCACCACTCCCGCGCGGCGCCTTCAATAGGTACTACGGGCTACGGTGACGGTTCGTTCCCACCGAACCCGGGCAGCACGAAGGAATCGGGACGCGGGTCGGGTGCGGAGGCGCGAACCGGGGGAGCGGCGATCTACGCCTCGGTGTCGGCTTTGGCCGTGACGGCGTCCGGATCGTCCCCGGGGGCGGTCACGGGCTCGGCGTCGGGCTCGGCCGCAGGCGCTTCCGCCACGGGCTCGGGCTCCTCGGCGGCAGGCTCCGCCTCGGCTACCGGCTCCTCGGCGGCAGGCTCCTCGGCGGCAGGCTCCGCCTCGGCTACTGGCTCCTCGGCGGCAGCCTCCGCCTCGGCGG
>DASSIB010000052.1:0-2315 GCA_035692365.1 Candidatus Limnocylindria bacterium
GAGCAGGAGTCATTGCGGGTGCGGGCGGTGCAGGCTGTGACGCGTCCATCGGCACCTGGGCGACGCGGTCGGAGCCGGCGCGCGGCGCCATCGGCTCGGCGCGCTGCATGGCGGGCGCGCTGCTGGGCGCCTGCATGCGAGGGGGCGGTGCCAGGTCGGGCCGCTCGAGCTTCTCCTTCTGGTTCAGCATCGCGATCTTGAAGCGGACCGGGTCGGCGAGGAAGTAGTAGTCCTGGATCCCGGCCGCTTCGTCGGCGGCGGTGAGGATATCGAGCGTCCCGAAGTCGAAGATACGCCCGATCCAGCTCTGGGTCAGGTGCGCGTCGTTGATCTTCTCGAGGCTCGAGTCGGCCATCTCCTTGTTGAAGATGCCCTCGGCCTTGATCAGGCGGCGGGTCGTGACGAACCACTCCTGGTTACGCCACGACCAGATCTTCAGGCCGATGCGTCCGAGGGACACCACCAGCACCAGCAGCGAGATGATCTGGAGCAGCCCCGTCAGCTGCGATGTGGCCGACGTCGTCTGCCAGATGAGCACCGCGAAGGCGAGGATGGCGGCAATCACGAAGGGCCAGGTCTCGCCGAGCACCGCGAACCAGTGCTGGCGGCTCTCGAAGACGATCTCCTCGCCTCGGCTGAGGAGGTTCCGCGCGTAACTCATCGGAGTGCTCCGCTGTAGCTCAGGCTCGTGGATGCGCTCGCGCGTAGACCTCGCGGAGGCGCTCTCCGGTCAGGTGCGTGTAGAGCTGGGTGGTGCTGATGCTAGCATGGCCAAGGAGCGTCTGAACCACTCGCAGGTCCGCTCCACCCTCGAGCAGATGCGTGGCAAAGCTGTGCCGGAAGGTATGCGGCGTCACCCTCACCTCGATCCCGGCCTCGGCCGCCCAGCGCCGCACCAGGCGCCAGACCGATTCCCGCGCCAGCCGGGCGCCGCGCTGGCTGACGAAGACGGCCGCGCTGGGGTGTCCCGCCGTCCACGCCGCCCGCGGCCCGGCGAGGTAGCGATGGATCCGCTCGCGCGCCTCCTCCCCCATCGGCACACGGCGTTCCCGGTTGCCCTTCCCGATGACGCGCACCTGGAGCCCCGGGAGGTCCAACCGGTCGGTGTCGAGGCTGGTGAGCTCGCTGACCCGCAGGCCGCAGGCGTACAGCAGCTCCAGGATCGCTCGGTCGCGGATCCCCACCGCGTCGCCCGCCGGAGGCGCGTCCAGGATGGCTGCGACCTGGTCGGTGCTCAGCACGTCCGGCAGGTAGCTGCCCGCCTTCGGCGCGTCCAGGAGCGACGCCACGTCCCGGGTGGCGAGCTCCTCGCGCAGCGCGAAGCCGTAGAAGCTGCGGATGGCGGCCACCTTGCGGGCCTGCGTGCTGGGTCGTCGCCCGTCACGGCGCAGGGCGTTCACGAAATCGCGCACCGGCTCGGGGTCGCTGCGCCAGGCACCCCCCGCCCCATCGGCGAACTGCGCCAGGTCGCGCCGATACGCGGCCACGGTCAGCGGGGAGAGGCCGCGCTCCACCTGGAGCTCGTCGAGGAAGGCGCGAATCGCCGCCTGCAGGGCTGGATCGGCCGTTTCGGCCATGGCGGCGGTCAGTACGGCAGCAGCGAGGCCTTGGTGCGCAGCAGGTCGTAGAACGGCGTGCTGCCGCTCAGCTCGACCATGCGCAGCGGCACCGGCAGCGCGCGCACCTCGACCGTCTCGCCGACGTTCATCGGCAGGTCCCATTGCCCGTCGATGCTGATCGTGGCGCCAGACACCGCCTGGCGCAGGGTCAGCCGCACGACGTGGTCCTCACCGGCGACGACACTGCGCAGAGGCGAGAGGGAGCCCGCCACCGAGGTGATGATCATGTTCCGCAGCCGCGGGTCGAGGACCGAGCCACCCGCGCTGAACGAGTAGGCCGTCGACCCGGTCGGGGTGGCGACCACCACGCCGTCGGAGACCCAGGTCGCCAGGTGGCTGCCGCTCACGTCGACCTCGAGCTGGATCATCCGCACCCGGGTGCCACGCGCCACCACCACCTCATTGAGACAGGCCTGGCGCTCGCGCGACCCGTCGGCGCGGATGAGCGACGCCTCGATCCGAAAGCGATCCTCGATCGCGAAGTCGCCGTTCGCGACCTTGCCCAGCGCCTCCTCCAGGTCATCGGTCTCGACCTTGGCCAGGAATCCGACGCGCCCCAGGTTGACGCCGAGTGTCGGCGCCGCCGAATCGCCGATCCCGCGCGCGGCGCGCAGGAAGGTGCCGTCGCCGCCCAGGACGCAGATCAGGTCGCTCTCCACGCACTCCGCGGCGATCCGTTCGCGGTCGTCGGCCTCC
>DASSIB010000053.1:0-12894 GCA_035692365.1 Candidatus Limnocylindria bacterium
CCAGGTTGGCACGGATGTAGTCGCGGATCGGGTCCCCGCCGGGTGGCTGCATGCGTCCCTCTACTCGCATTCCCAGCTGACGGTGCCGGAGACCGTCTCGGGCGGTGCCGTCGTCGGGGTCAGCTCACCCGGCTCCAAGGCGAGGCCGTCGAACGTGATCGTGCCGCTCAGTGAGTCGGACGCCACGTCCACGTCGAACGTGGTGCTGAAGATGGTGTTGTACGACTCGGGAAAATCGGCTGCGTTGGTCGGGTTGAAGAGGACGGAGACGCTCGTCTCGGGCGCTGGGCCGGGCTCCGAGGCCGTGCTGTCCCCATACCTGGTCAGGTGCACGGTGACCTCCCTGCCGTCGAGCGTGCCAAGCGGCTGCGCGCTGCTCACTTCGATACCGACGAACCCTTCGCCGACGTAGCAGTTCGCCGCGCCCGATCCTTCGAAGGCCCGCGGAGCCTCGAGCTCGAGGCTGACGGTTCCCTGGCGTGGCGGCGTCCCGATCGCCGAGGAGAGGAGGGCGAAGCAGCTGCCGCCGAGGGCAATGGCGGAGATCGCCGGGACGATGAGCGCGACGAGTGAGCCGCCGATCGGCAGCAGCGCGCGACCGATGAGGGACGAGATCGCCCACCCGATGACAAGGGCCACTGCCAGGACGGCGCACCCCCACAGCGCCGTGCCGATCGCGTTCGTCCCCTTCAGCGCGATCAGCAGGACGAAGACTGCCAGCAACGCGGCGATGTGCAGCCAGAGCGCCCACCTGGCGAAGGTGCGCCGGGCTTCCGCGCCGGGCCCGTTGGCGTCGCCGGCATTCCAGCCGGAGAGTGCCGCGTCGACCTCGCCGGGATCGTAGCCGGCGTCCAGGAGCTGCTTGCGGAGCGCTTCGGGCGTGTAGGTCGCCCCGTTCTCGTCGAGGTATTGCTTGATGCCAGGGTTCATGGGTCCCTCATCGTGATCAGGTGAAGAGCGGCGCGTAGCAGGTGCCGGTGACGAGCAGCCAGGTCAGGATCGGAAGGCCGGCCCCAATCGTAGCGAGGGGCCCCCGGGTGCGGTCGCCGAGGACGAACAGCCCGATGGCGAGGATCCCGAGCAGTGCTGCGGCCGCCACCGTGATCGCAGAGAGGCCGTTGATGATGCCAAGGTAGCCGGTCACCACGGCGGCGATGCCGAGCAGCACGCCGGCAACGGTGCTCCGCCCCTGGTCGATCAGGATCGACGTCAGCTTCGCCAGCCCGAACCCGATCGACAGGATGATGGCGTAGACAATCGGCGCGATGACCCCGGCGCCGTACGGTTCACTGGCCCATACGATGGCCGCGCCGATCGCCCCGACCACCAGCAACACCAGGAACTCCCGCCAGCCGGGGCGCCAGCCGGTGGCTCGCGCGGGAGTGGTCGAGGAGGCCTCGACGCGCTCCCATGCCGCCGTGATCGCGGCGGAGTCGTGGCCCGAGGCGGTCAGCTGCTGGCGAATCGCCTCGCGTGTGTACTGCTCCCGGTTCTGCCGGATGTACTCGTCGATCTGCTGCGGATCCATCGTTTCGATTCCTCCCTCAGGCGACGACCGGTCGGGGCTGCGGCATACGGTAGACGCCGCTGCGCAGCTGGCGCACGAAATGCAGGACGAGCCAGGCGATCAGCGGGATGAGGACCAGCTGCGGTCCGGTCATGCCGAGCCACTGCACCTCGTTGCCGCGAATGAACTCGATCCCGAATCGGAAGATGCCATAGGCCAGAAGGTAGGCCCTGAGCGTGTCGCCACGAACGGGGAGCAGCGGACCGCGGGCGGTGATCAGCGCGAAGGCGCCCAGGTGAAAGCCGATCTCATAGAGCATGCTCGGGTGCATCGGCCCCCCGCATCCGGGGCATCGGGGAAAGGCCGCGGCCGCCTCCGGAGAGACGGTCATACCCCATGGGAGGCCGGTTGGGGTCCCGAGCGGGAGCTCCGAGAGGAAACAGCCGACCCGCCCGATAGCCAGCGCCAGCGGGATGGCCGCCGCGTAGTAGTCGCCAGTGGAGAGGGTGTAGCCCAGCGCCCGCTTGGTCAGCACGATCGCGAGGTAGCCGCCGGCCAGGCCGCCGATGATGCTCCGCGGACCGTGGGTCAGCACGTAGGTCAACGGCAGCCCGGCGGTCTGCACCTCGTCGAGGACCTCCCACGAGGTGATCAGGCGCGCACCGAGCGCGCCCCCGAGGACCGCCGCCACGCTGATAAGGGCGATCTGTCCGCCGAGGATTCGGTCCCGGCGCAGCGCCCGGTAGTAGAGCGCGAAACCGGCCAACACCCCGAGGAGCGTGAAGAAGTCGTGCGTCCCGATGGTGATCGGCCCGAACCGGGCGAGGACCGGGAACATCCGGCGCTATAGCGCCTCCACCGCGGCTTCCAGGCGCTCGGTGGCGACAGCGTGGTTCGTGTCCCAGGCGAAGTGGATCGGGTCGCCGAAGACGAGCTCGACCTCGCCGCGCCACGGACGACGCTCGCCGGCCAGGGCGGGCTCGCGCCGCGCGTCGAGGCGTGACATGCGAGTGATCTTCAGCTTCATCGGCACCACGGGGGTGGCTCCCTCCACCGCCAGCAGGCCGGTCCCCGACTTGAACGGCTGAGTCGGCCCTCCCACGGTGAGCTTTCCCTCAGGGAAGATGAGGATGCTGAAGCCACGATCCAGGCGTGCGCCGAGCAGCTCCAGCGAGCGGCGGATGGCGCCCTCCCGGGCGAGCGGGAATGCGTTGCCGATCAGGGCAGAGCCGAAGCCGCGGATCGGGTTGCCGAAGATGTCGTCGGCAGCCGCGGCCACGGAGAGGCGCCAGCGCCAGCCGATCGGGAAGCGGGTCAGGATGATCCCGACGTCGTTGTGCAGGCAGTGATTCGGCGTGAACAGCACCGGCCCCTTCAGATCACGGAGTCTCTCCAGGCCGGTGACCCGTACCCGGTACAGGCTGAAGAAGATCGGCACCAGGAAGAGGGTCTGGATGAGGATTCCCGCCGCTCGCGCCACGGGGCTCAGCGGCCAGCCGAAGATGCCGCTGTCGTGCTTCGCGTCCTTCGCGGCCTCGACCAGCGAGGTCAGCTGCGCCACCGTCGTGTCAGGGTCCAGGTCGGCATCGTCGATGAAGGCGCCGAGCTCCTCCTCGATCACGCCGAGCAGCTCGACCCGTGCCAGGGAATCCATGTTCAGGTCGGTCGAGAGGCACGACTCGGGCTGGACCGAGCCGACCGGCAGGTCGGCGACCGACGCGACCAGGGTCAGCACGCTCGACGCGCCGACGGTGGCGGCTCCGGTGGCGGTTCCACCTGCCACGGGTCCGACTGGCTGGCCGCCGCCACTCTCCAGCTCCCCGAGACGGTCGAGGATCAGCCGCTTCTTGACCTTGAGGGTTGGGGTGCGCGGGAAGTCCTCGTCCGGCCAGATGGTGGTGCCACGAATCTGCTGGTGGGCGCCGAGCTGGCCGTTGGCGTCGCGCACGACCGCGTCGGCGATGGACGGGTCGTCGATGAGCAGCACGGCCTGCACCCGCAGATCACCGCCGGGCGACTGCCAGCCGACGACCGCCGCGTCGCGGATGCGCAGGTCGCGACCGAGAACCGCCTCGATGTCCTCGGGATAGACCTTCGTCCCATCGGGCATCGCCAGCATGTCCTTCTTCCGGCCGCGAAGGGTCAGGAAGCCATCGCCGTCCAGCTGGCCGATGTCGCCGGTGTGGTAGAAGCCCTGGTCGTCGATCGCCGCCGCGGTGGCATCGGCGTCCTCCCAGTAGCCGGCAAAGACGCTGGCGCCACGGACCAACACTTCGCCGTCGTCCCCGATCCGGATCTCAACCCCGGGTACCGCCTCGCCGACCGTCCCGAGCCGGTTGCGGCTCGGACGGGTGAAGCTGACGGCCGGCGACAGCTCGGTGGCGCCATAGCCCTGGAGCACGTCGAAGCCCATGTCGATCCAGCGGTTGGCGAGGTCCTCCTCGAGCGCCGCCGCGCCGACCGCCAGGGTGCGGAAGCGGCCGCCGAACTGGGAGATCACCGGGCGGAAGAGGAGGCGACGCAGGAACTTCGGCAGCCGCGGTGCGATCTGATGCAGGCGATCGAAGCTGGCTCGCTTGCCGGAGGCGTCCACCTTGCGCTGGATCGCCGAGTCGAGCAGCTTCAGGCCGGCCGGCACGATCAGCAGCATCGTCACGCGGTATTCGCGGAAGGTGCGCATCAGGACGGCCGGCTGGCGGCTGACCGGGTACACGACCGAGGCGCCCGCAAGGAACGGGGCGAGGAGCCCGCAGGTCTGCTCGAACATGTGCGACAGCGGCAGGATGGAGAGGAGCCGCTCGTCGGGCTGGAAGGGAAAGACCTCGCGCAGCGCGGTGGCGTTGGCCATCAGGTTGGCGTGGGTCAGCATCGCGCCCTTCGGCTCCCCCGTGGTTCCCGAGGTGAAGACGACCTCCACCAGGTCGCCCGCGGCGACCTGGGGCGTGGGCAGCGGCTCCGCGAGCCGGGCGCGATCGGGGAGCGATTCGATCAGCAGCACGGGCAGATTCAGCCCCTCCGCCAGCGGCGCGGTCTGGGTCGAGGCGAGCACCAGCTTGGCGCGCGTGCGGCGCGCGATCCTGGCCACGAAGTCGGGCTGGCTGCGGACATCGAGTGGCACCAGCACCAGGCCGGCGAAGAGTGCACCAAAGAAGCCGATTGCCCACTCCGGCCGGTTGACGCCCCAGATCAAGACCCGATCTCCCCGCTGCAGCCCCTGTTCGCTCAGGACGCGTGCGACGCGCGGTGCGAGGTCGGCGAGGTCACGATAGCTCCAGATCCGGGTCCGGAATCCCGGCTTGATGAGGAGCGCGGGACGATCGCCGAAGCGGGCGGATGCCTCGCGCAGGAGGTCGAGCAGGGTGGGTCCGGTCGCGGCGGTGCGGGTGCTGCTGACTGCCTCGGGAGTGGGCAGCGGCTCGGACGCGACGGGGGCGGGGGGCGTCAGTGTGGCGATGATCCTCTCCTCCGTCGCCTACCTTACGACCGCCGTGCCGCGGTGACTAGGGGGTGCTGGCCCGGGTTTCACGCGCCGCCGGTCGCTTCGCCGGCGAGCCTGCGCAGCACCTCGTTCGCCCCCTCGCGCCACGGCGGGTAGTGGCTGAAGACGATCGTCTGGACGTCCAGCTCCGCCATGCGGGCGACGCCTGCCCGCGCAAGCGACATGTCGTCGCTGAATACGCTGCTGGCGAAGGTGAGCTTGCGGCGGATGACCTGCAGGGTGTCGCCGACGAAGAGAAGCCGGTCTCGCTCCGCGTACAGGCAGACGCTGCCCGCCGTGTGACCGGGGGTATGCACCACCCGCATTCCGCCGAGGATGGGAAGCACCTGGCCGTCCACGATGGGCGTCGCCTCGCCGGGATGTCGCGTGAAGTAGGCGATCAGCTGGCTTCGGTTGCGGTTTGCGACGGCATCGCGCAGCTTCACCTTGAGCCCGTCGAGGTCCGCTGGATGCATCAGCACCTCGACCTCGCGGTCGCCGGCGAGCTCTCGGACTCCGCCGACG
Organism: Candidatus Limnocylindria bacterium; assembly: GCA_035692365.1. Lineage (GTDB taxonomy): Bacteria > Chloroflexota > Limnocylindria > QHBO01 > QHBO01 > CF-167. The sequence goes on from DASSIB010000053.1 coordinate 5,511, forward strand.
TGGTCCGGGTGGGCGTGGGTGCAGATGATTCGGGTCAGGTCGTCCATGCTGCGCCCGATCTTCTTCACGTAGCGCTGCACGCGACCAGCCGACCCGATCAGCCCGGCATCGATGAGGGTCAGCTCCGGCTCGTCGATGAGGAAGGCGTAGACGCTCAGCAGCCTGACGGCGTGGACGCCGGGGGCGATCTCCATGGGCGGCCATGATAGGGCCGCCCGGCTGTCAGTCCTCGTTGAGCAGCAGCCTCCGGTAGGAGTCGTGGCGAGCCTCGCTGATCTGCCCGGCCGCCACGGCGGCGAGGACCGCGCAGCGCGGCTCCTGGAGGTGACGACAGTCGTTGAAGGCGCACTTTCCGATGTGGTCGCGCATCTCCGGGAAGCACCAGGCCAGCTCCTCGGGCGGGACGTGCCAGAGGCCAAGCTCCCGCAGCCCCGGCGTGTCAGCCACGTAGCCGCCGCCAGGCGCGGTGAGCGGATGCAGCTCGGCCGAGGTAGTCGTGTGGCGCCCCTTGTGCACCGACTCGCTGACGGCGCCGGTCTCGATCCGCAGCCCCGGCTGGATCGCGTTGAGCAGGGTCGACTTGCCGACTCCCGACGGGCCGGTGACGACGCTCACCCGCCCGACCAGGCGATCTGCGAGCTCCTCAACCCCGATCCCCTCGCGCGCCGAGACGAAGTGGACCGGGTAGCCGATCGCCTCGTAGCCGGCGAAGATCCCTCGTGCGGCCGCCAGGCCGACAAGGTCCACCTTGTTGGCGACGACGACCGCCTCGACCTCGTTGTGCTCGGCCACGACCAGGAAGCGGTCGACCATGCGCAGGTGCGGCATCGGATCGGCGCAGGCAAACACGACCAGCACCTGGTCGAGGTTGGCGACGATCATGTCCTCCTTCCAGCTGCCGCGTGGTCCTGGCTGGCGGCGAGAGAAGCGCGTGCGCCGCGGCTCGACCGATTCGATCATCGCGTCGCCATCGGCGAGGGGAGCGACGGCAACCCGGTCGCCGATGACGACCAGGTCGGAATCGCCGCGCTCCTGCTTGACGCGTCCGCGCAGTCGGCACTCGAGCAGGGTCCCGTCGTCGAGGCGGACGGTGTAGAAGCCGCTCCGGGCGCGCAGGACGGTCCCGGGCAGCGTTTCGTCCGCCGCGGGGCGGACAGGATTGGGCAGGGGCGTCAGGTGCAAGCGTCGTTCTCCACTTGATCGAGTCGAGGGTGGGCGGTGGAGCGCGCCCGACGCACGATCAGGGCCGCGGGGCGGTCCCGTGCAGGCGAGGGCGCGCATCGGCGACGGTGGTCATCGGGGCGTCTCCTTTCGTCTGCGTGCTGAGGTGGTTGTCTCGCGAAGGTACCCACCGCAGCCCGCCGTGTCAACGATCGCCAGCATCTGGCCGATGGACGAGATCGCCCTCCGAGAGTTGACCGTGAGCGTGAAACAGGTCATCATCGGCCTAACACCGACTGTCTGAGTCGGGATTCAGACCGGGAGATCCATGGCCGTCCCCAACCCTGCCGTCGACAAGGTCCCCACCGGCTACAAGTACGGCTGGCACGACCCCGAGATGAAGCCCCTGCACGTCATGAAGAAGGGGCTCTCTCGCGAGGTGGTCGAGGAGATCAGCCGGATCAAGGGCGAGCCGCAGTGGATGACCGACCTGCGCCTGAAGGCGTATCGCCACTTCGAGGCCCGGCCGATGCCGACCTGGGGCGGCGACATGAGCCAGATCGACTTCCAGGACATCTACTACTACGTCACCGCCACCGACAAGGCGGTCCAGTCCTGGGACGACGTGCCGGACTACATCCGACGCACCTACGACCGGCTGGGGATCCCCGAGGCGGAGAAGAAGTACCTCGCCGGTGTCGGTGGGCAGTACGACTCCGAGGTCGTCTACCACAACATCCGGGCCGACCTCGAGAAGCTGGGCGTGATCTTCCTGGGGACCGATGAGGCCCTGATCAAATACCCCGAGATCTTCAAGGAGTACTTCGGGACCGTCATCCCGGCGAACGACAACAAGCTGGCCGCGCTGAACACCGCGGTCTGGAGCGGCGGCAGCTTCATCTACGTCCCGAAGGGCGTCCACGTCGAGCTGCCGCTGCAGGCCTACTTCCGCATCAACACCGAGAACATGGGCCAGTTCGAGCGGACCCTGATCATCGCCGACGAGGGGAGCAGCGTTCACTACGTCGAGGGCTGCACCGCCCCGGCCTACACCACCGCCAGCCTGCACAGCGCGGTGGTCGAGATCATCGTCAAGAAGGGCGCCCGCGTCCGCTACACCACGATCCAGAACTGGAGCCACAACGTCTACAACCTCGTCACCAAGCGCGCGGTGGCCTACGAGGACGCGGTGATGGAGTGGGTCGACGGCAACCTCGGCTCGCGCCTCACCATGAAGTACCCCTCCATCTACCTGCTCGGCGAGCGGGCGCACGGCGAGGTGCTGAGCATCGCCTTCGCCGGCAGCGACCAGCACCAGGACGCCGGCGGCAAGGTGATCCACGCGGCGCCGAACACCACCAGCCTGATCACCTCGAAGTCGATCTCGCAGGGCACCGGCCGCACCTCGTATCGAGGGCTGATCAAGGTCTACCCCGGCTGCCACGGCTCGAAGTCGACCGTCCGCTGCGACGCCCTGATCCTCTCCGACGAGGCACGCTCCGACACGTACCCGTACATGGAGATCGACGAGGACGACGTCACGATCGGCCACGAGGCCTCCGTCTCGAAGGTCGGCTCCGAGCAGCTCTTCTACCTGATGAGCCGCGGCATGAACGAGGCCGAGGCGAGCGCGATGATCGTCAACGGCTTCATCGAGCCGATCGTCAAGGAGCTGCCGATGGAGTACGCGGTCGAGATGAACCGCCTCATCCAGCTCCAGATGGAAGGCGCGGTCGGCTAGGCCGATGCCCGTCCAGGCGCCGGCGGCGCTCGACGCCAGCACGGTGAAGCAGATCTCGAGCGGCGAGCCCGGGTGGCTGCGCACGCTCCGCGACGAGTGGTGGAGCCGCGTCGAGGCGCAGCCCTGGCCGGATCCCGCCCTGGAGGAGTGGCGCCGGACCTCCCTGGACGACCTGCCGCGTGACGGCGGGCTGCTGCTGGACGCGCCGACCGCGACCCACGAGCTCGACCCGCAGCTCGCCGAGCGAGGCGTCATCTTCAGCGACCTCGCGGCCGCCGTTCGCGAGCACCCCGAGCTGGTGCGGGCGCACATCGGCCGGAATGACACGCTTCCTGCCCAGATGCCGTTCTGGGGCCGCTCCATTGCGGCCTGGACCGGCGGCACCTTCCTGTACGTGCCGAAGGGCGTGGCAATCGACGGGCCGCTGACGGCGCGCACCGAGCTTCCGTCCGGTACCTACACCTACCTGCCGCACACCCTCGTCGTCGTCGAGGAGGACGCCTCGGCGACGTTGCTGGAAGAGATCTCCTCGCCCGACGGCCAGGCAGTCTGGTTCGGCGGGACCGCGGATCTGCAGGTCGGGTACGGCGGGCGGCTGCGGTACGCCAACCTGCAGCGCCTCGGCGACGCCGTGTGGCGGATCGGCGCCCAGCGGGTGGAGGTCGGCCAGGACGCCAACGTGACGACCCTCAACGCCGAGATCGGCTCGGCCATCAGCAAGGTCGGGATGGACGTGCGCATGACCGGCAAGGGCGGTACCAGCCGGCTGCTGGGCCTGCTCGCCGCCGGGGGCGCGCAGAGCATCGACTTCAACAGCTGCCAGGACCTCATCGGCAGCCACACCACCTCGGACCTCCTCTACCTGTCGGCCCTGTACGACGCGTCGCACGCCTCCTTCTATGGCGTGACGCGGGTGCGGCCCGAGGCCAAGCAGACGAGCTCGTACCAGGAATGCCGCAACCTCCTCCTCTCGCCGAAGGCGGGCGCCGAGCCGATCCCGGTGCTGGAGATCGAGACGAACGACATCCTGCGCTGCGGGCACGGCGCCACCGCCGGGGCCATCGACCCGGTCCAGCGCTTCTATGCGCAGAGCCGCGGCATGTCGGCTGATTCGGCGGAACGGATGATCGTGCGCGGCTTCTTCGAGCGGGTGGTTGCCCAGATCGACTCGGAGCCGATCAAGGCGCGCGTCCTGGATGCCCTCGTGCCCCGCATCGGCAGGACCGATGAGGAGGCTGCGGCTTGACGACCGGATTCGCGGCGGGCCTGCGGGCCAGTGACGTAGCGCCGGGCACCGTCGTGACCGTGATGGTCGACGGCAGGTCGGTCTGCGTCGGGCACACCCTCGACGGGCGCTGGGGGGCCATCGAGGATGTCTGCACCCACGACGGCGGCGACCTCGGCGACGGTGAGCTCGACGGCGACGCCGTGGAGTGCCCGCGCCACGGCGGTCGATTCGACCTCTTCACCGGCCGCGTCCTGGCCCTGCCGCCGGTCGTGCCGGTCGCGGCCTACCCAGTCCACCTCGAGGGCGACGAGATCGTGGTTGAGCTGTCATGAAGCTGTCGACGCGCGCCGAATACGGAATCCGTGTCCTGGTGGCGCTGGCCCACGCCGACGGGGATAAGCCCATCTCGCTGGCCGGCATCGCGCGCGCCGACAAGCTGCCGCACGCGTACATCGAGCAGCTCGTGGGGGCGCTGAAGCGCGCCGGCCTCGTGACGGCGACGCGCGGCCACTCCGGTGGCTATCGCCTCGCGCGCCCAGCGCAGCAGATCAGCCTGGTCGAGGCCGTGCGCGCCCTCGACGGCCCGGTCCTCGAGATGCCCTGCGCCGGGCCGAACGACCTGGAGTCGTGCGATCGGCCCGAGGATTGCAGCGTCCACGAGGTATTCGAGCGTCTCCACGACTCGCTCAGCGGGATGCTGAGCGCAACCACCCTGGCCGATGTCGCCGCCGGGACCGGCGGCCCGCCCTACCCGCCGGCCGTCCGCCGTCGCGTGGTGGCCGCGCACGCGAAGTCAACGGCGGCCGCTTCGGCCGCGACCACGAACTGACAGGAGCGAAAGCAACCGCATGACCGACGAACTGGTGATCCGCGACCTCGAGGTCAGCATCGGGCAGAAGAAGATCCTGAAGGGCCTGTCGCTGACGGTGAAGGTCGGCGAGGTGCACGCCCTGATGGGCCCGAACGGATCAGGCAAGACGAGCCTCGCCTACACGCTGATGGGCCATCCGGACTACAAGGTCGATGCCGGCAGCATCACCTGGGCAGGCGAGGATCTCCTCAGCCCGACGCCGCTGGGGATGTCGCCGGACAAGCGGGCTCGGATGGGGCTGTTCCTGGCTTTCCAATACCCAAGCGCCATCCCGGGCGTGACCGTGGCCAGCTTCCTGCGGAACATCTACAACGCGGTTCACCATCCGAAGCCGGTCGACGAGTCGGGCGAGCAGTCGATCAAGTACACCGGCATCCCGCTGGCCAAGTTCCGCAAGCTGATGGAGGAGAAGATGGCGCTCCTCAACATGGATCCCGCCGTCGCCTCGCGGTACGTCAACGACGGCTTCTCGGGCGGGGAGAAGAAGCGCCTGGAGATGCTCCAGATGGCGATCCTCAACCCGCGGATGGCGATCCTGGACGAGACGGACTCGGGGCTCGACATCGACGCGCTGCGCACCGTGGCCGAGGGGATCAACGCCACCCTCTCACCGGAGATGGGAGTGCTGATGATCACCCACTACCAGCGGATGCTGAACTACGTGAAGCCGCAGTTCGTGCACGTCCTCCTCGACGGCCGCGTGGTGATGTCCGGTGGCGAAGAGCTCAGCCACAAGCTCGAGGCGAACGGCTACGACTGGGTTCGCGAGCAGGTCGGCCTGCCGTCGGACGTCGGTGACGAGGTCGCCGAGCCCGTGGCAGAGCACGTCTAAGATAGGCCGATGGCTGTCGAGCCGGCGCTGAAGCCCGCGGTCCCCGGAGGATTCTCCGGGACGGTCCTGCGATCCGATTTCGCGGTCTTCGACCGGCCGACGCGAAGCGGCAAGCGGCTCGCCTTCCTGGACGCCGCGGCCAGCTCGCCCAAGCCGCGCAGCGTGGTCGAGGCGATGGCAGACGCCTACTCGCATCACTACGCCAACGTCCATCGCGGCATCTACGAGCTCTCCGAGGATGCCACCACTCGCTTCGAGGCGGCGCGCGGCAAGGTGGCCGCCTTCATCGGGGCGCCGAGCAAGCGCGAGATCGTCTTCGTGCGCAACGCGACCGAGGCGATCAACCTGGTCGCCTACAGCTGGGGCCGCACGAACGTGCACGCCGGCGACCGGGTGGTGACGACCCAGCTGGAGCACCACGCCAACATCGTCCCCTGGCAGCAGCTGACCACCGAGGTGGGGGCCGCCCTCGACTACGTGCTGATCACCGACGATGGCCGCCTCGACATGGACGACCTGCGCGCGAAGCTGGCGAACGGGCCGAAGCTGCTCGCCGTGGCGGCCGTCAGCAACGCCCTGGGCACCATCAACCCGCTGGCCGAGATCATCGCGATGGCCCATGAGGCCGGCGCCCTGGTGCTGGTCGACGCCGCACAGGCGGCGCCGCACATGCCGATCGACGTGGCCGCCCTCGACTGTGACTTCCTGGCCCTCTCCGGGCACAAGATGCTCGGCCCCTCCGGGATCGGGGCGCTCTGGGGCCGGCGCGAGCTGCTCGACGCGATGCCGCCCTTCATGACGGGCGGCAGCATGATCGTCAAGGTCACCATGGACGGCGCCGAGTGGAACGAGGTGCCCGCCAAGTTCGAGGCGGGGACGCCGGCGATCGTCGAGGCGATCGGCCTGGGGGCGGCGATCGACTACCTCACCAACCTTGGCATGGACAACGTGCGCGAGCACGAGCGTTACCTGTTCGAACGTGCGTGGGCAGCGCTGGCCGCGATCCCCGGGCTGCGTCTCTTTGGTCCGGCGGATCCCGCCATCCACGCCGGCGTGATCAGCTTCTGGCTCGACGACGCCCACCCGCATGACGTCGCGACCGTCTTCGACAGCGAGGGGGTGGCGGTCCGCGCCGGCCACCACTGTGCCCAGCCGGTGATGCTGCGCTACGACATCCCCGCCACGACCCGCGCCAGCTTCTACGTCTACAACGACCTCGACGACATCGACGCCCTCACGTCGGCGATACGAGCGACCCAGACTCTCTTCGCGGGCTGAGGCAATGGACAACCTGTACCGCGACTTCATCCTGGAGCACTACAAGCGCCCTCATAACAAGGGAACGCTCGACCCGCACGACCTCCACTTCGCCGATTCGAACCCGACCTGTGGCGACGAGATGAGCATGACCCTGCTCCTCGATCCCTCGAAGGCCGCGATCGCCGACGTCGCCTTCGACGGGCGCGGCTGCGCCATCAGCCAGGCATCGGCCTCGATCCTGACCGATGGGCTGCGCGGGCAGAGCCTCGACGAGGTGAAGGAGATGAATCC
>DASSIB010000054.1:0-3953 GCA_035692365.1 Candidatus Limnocylindria bacterium
GCCAGCACCGCCCCGAAACCGGCCAGGAAGGTGAGACGCGGAATGCCGAGCATGTCGGCCCAGATCGACCAGACCCGCGTCTCGTCGATGATCGTCTCCCCCACGTCCAGGATGACCCAGCGCTCGGTCATCGGGCCATCACCTCGCGCCTCTCGCGCAGTCCGTTGCCGTCATCCGAGTCTCTCGCACCCGCCGTTAGCCCTGCCAGCGCTGGTTGAGCACCATCGCAACGGGCCGGGGATCGTCTCAGCCCGCAGAGGGCTGATCGGCGACAGAACGTGCCCGTGAAGAGGCGAAATCGCGCTCATCGGTTTCCTTGTAGCACTCACGGGGCTAGAACGACTCGCGAGGCGATACTCAGGCAGCCTTCACTCCGGCGACGAGCGCCTCGACGCTCTTCTTCGCGTCGCCGAAGAGCATCGTCGTCTTGGGATCGGCGTACAGGGGATTGTCGATCCCGGCGAAGCCGGCGGCCATCGAGCGCTTCAGGACGATCACGTGCTCGGCCTTGTCCACGTCGAGGATGGGCATGCCGTAGATCGGCGAGGAGGTATCGGTCCGGGCGGCGGGATTGGTGACGTCGTTGGCGCCGATGACGAGCGCCACCGAGGCGTTCGGGAAGTCGCCGTTGATCTCGTCCATCTCCTTGAGGCGGTCGTAGGGGACGTTCGCCTCGGCCAGGAGGACGTTCATGTGCCCCGGCATCCGGCCGGCGACCGGGTGGATCGCGAACTCGACGTCCACGCCCTTGGCGATGAGGAGGTCCATCAGCTCGCGGACGGCCTGCTGCGCCTGCGCAACGGCCATGCCGTAGCCCGGCACGATGATCACCTTCTTGCCGTAGGCCATCAGTACCGCGGCGTCCTCGGCGTTGATCTCGCGGATGTTCTGGTCGCCGGTGGCCCCCGCGGCAGCGGCGCCGCCCGCCGTCCCGAAGGCACCGAAGAGGACGTTGAAGATGGACCGATTCATGGCGCGGCACATCAGCTGGGTGAGAATTCCACCACTGGCGCCCACGAGCGTGCCCGCCACCAGCAGGGCGTAGTTATTGAGGACGAAGCCGGTGGCCGCGACCGCGATGCCGGTGTACGAGTTGAGGAGCGAGACGACCACGGGCATGTCGGCCCCGCCGATTGGCATCACCGCGGCCACGCCCAGCACCAGCGCCAGCGCCACGAAGAGCAGGAAGAGCGGGACGCTGTTGGTGACGAGCGTCAGGACGACGCCGAGGACCAGGATTCCAGCCAGCACGGCTCCGGTGACGATCTTGTCGCCGGGGTAGGTCACCGGCCGGCCGGAGACGATCCCCTGGAGCTTGCCGAAGGCGATGATCGAGCCGGTGAACGAGACCGAGCCGATGACGGCGCCGAGCAGGGTGGCGATCATGAAGGTGACCGGCAGCAGGTCACCGCCGCCGCCCGAATCGCGCATGAACTCGGCCGCGGCGACGAGCGCCGCAGCCCCACCACCGGCGCCGTTGAAGATGGCGACCATCTGGGGCATGGCGGTCATCGGCACCCGACGTGCGCCCAGGGCCCCGACCACCGCACCCACCGGGATGCCGACGGCCAGGATCCAGACCGACGAAAGGCCGCCGTCGCGCAGCAGGAACTCGGTGATAAAGACCCAGCCGACCACGATCGCCATGCCGGTTGCCGCCAGCCGGTTGCCGCGCCGCGCCGAGACGGGAGAAGCCAGGAACTTCAGGCCGAGGATGAAGGTGACGGAGCCGGCCAGGTAGACGAAGAAGGTGACGATGTCGAGCGTCGTCATGGCTTGTCGTCCGGGCGGCGCTTGAACATCTCGAGCATCCGGTCGGTCACCACGAAGCCGCCGACCACGTTGATGGTGCCCAGGATCACGCCGAGCAGCGCCAGGACGATGCGCAGCGGCCCCTCAGCGGAGGCGGCGACCAGCATGGCGCCGACCACGATCACGCCGTGGACCGCGTTGGCGCCCGACATGAGCGGCGTGTGCAGCATCGTCGGCACCTTGCTGACCACCTCGTAGCCGACGAAGGCGGTCAGCACGAAGATGAAGAGCGCCTGGAGCAGCGCCTCGGTGGAGAGGGTCTGGACCGCCTCGTTCACTCGGCACCTCCCGAAGGGGCGGGAGCCGCGGGCGCGGCGGTCGGGGGCTCGGCCACCTCGATCCCCAGCGCCTTGGCAGTCGCCTCGTTGATGACCTTGCCGCCGTGGGTGATGGTCGCGCCACGGGTGATCTCATCGGTGAAGTCGAGGTTGATGCTGCCGTCCTTGATCAGGTGCTTCAGCAGCGTCTGCATGTTCTTGGCGTACATCGCGGTGGCGCTGCCGGGCATGGTGGCCGGCAGGTTGGTGAGGCCGATGATCGTGACCCCGTGCTTGACGACCTCCTTGCCAGCCTCGGTCCCCTCGACGTTGCCGCCCATCTCGGCCGCCATGTCGACGATCACGCTGCCGGGCTTCATGGAGGCGACCATCGCATCGGTCACCAGCTTCGGCGCAGGGCGCCCGGGGATGAGCGCGGTCGTGATCACGAAGTCCGCCTCCTTGACCCGCTCCGCGATGAGCGCGGCCTGGCGGGCCTTGTAGTCGTCGCTCATCTCGCGGGCGTAGCCACCGGCGGTCTCAGCGCCGGCCTTCTCCTCCTCGGTCATCTCCACCTCGATGAAGATGCCGCCCAGGCTCTCGACCTGCTCCTTGACCACCGGCCGCACGTCGGTCGCCTCGACCACCGCGCCCAGGCGCCTCGCGGTGCCGATCGCCATCAGCCCCGCCACGCCTGCGCCCATCACGATCCCCTTCGCCGGCCGCACCGTGCCCGCGGCCGTGGTGAGCAGCGGCATGAACTTCGGCAGCCGCTCGGCGGCCAGCAGGACCGCCTTGTAGCCGCCCACGGTGGCCTGCGACGAAAGGGTGTCCATGCTCTGGGCCCGCGTGATGCGCGGGATGGAGTCCATGCTGATGGCGGTGACGCCCGTCTCCGCCAGGCGCTTGGCCAGCTCGGGGTTCGAGAGTGTCCCCAGGGTGCCGATCAGGATCGCTCCGGATCGCATCATGCCGGTCTCTTCATCCGTGGGACGGCCAACCCGGACCACGACATCGGCGTCGCCGTACACCGCGGCTGCATCCGGGACGATCTTCGCGCCGGCCTCGCCAAACGCCTCGTCGCTGATGAACGACGCATCGCCCGCGCCGGACTGCACCACCACCTCGACCCCATCGGCGATGAGGGCGACGACGGCCGGCGGGCTCAACGCCACGCGGGTCTCGCCGGGCGCCGTTTCGCGGGGGACAGCGATCTTCATGCGGATCCGCTTCCTCGGGTTGACAGACGGGAACCACCATGGCCACGTGGCGAGGGCGGTTCGGGATTCGAAGTGTACCAGTCCCAACGGGGCTTTCCGGTCAGCCCCCAACGAGGTGACGATCGGCCCGTCCGGCGCAAGCGGCGGCTTCGCTAGGCTGTGCGCGTGAGCCTCGTCGTCGACGCCATCAGCAAGCGCTTCGGCGAGGTTGTCGCGCTCGACGGCGTGAGCTTCAGCGTCGAGCCGGGGCACATCTTCGGACTCCTCGGCGCGAACGGCGCCGGCAAGACGACCTCGATGCGGATCGTGCTCGACATCCTGCGAGCTGATGCCGGCACGGTCACCTGGGAGGGGCGCAGCAACACCGACCTGCCGCGGAGCACGTGGGGCTACCTGCCCGAGGAGCGCGGTCTCTACCTGCGCATGAAGGTGATCGAGGTCCTTGCGTTCTTCGCCTCTCTGTACGGCGTCGGGCGCGCTGAGGCCACGGCCGAGATCGAGGACTGGCTGGAGCGCTTCCGGATCCCCGATTACCGGGACCGCAGGGTCGAGGAGCTGTCCAAGGGGAACCAGCAGAAGATCCAGTTCATTGCTGCGATCCTGCATGACCCAGCCGTCCTGATCATGGACGAGCCATTCAGCGGCCTCGACCCGGTCAACGTGC
>DASSIB010000055.1:0-3015 GCA_035692365.1 Candidatus Limnocylindria bacterium
CCGCCGATCCCCGGTCAGCTCGGGATGGAAGGCGGTGGCCATCACGCGGCCCTGTCGGACGGCGATCGGCCGGCCGTCCCGGTCGCGGGCCAGGACCTCGACCTCGGGCCCCACCTCGCTGACCACCGGGGCGCGGATGAAGACGCCGTGCAGCGGCTCGTCGCCGATGGCAGGGATCACCAGGTCGGTCTCGAAGGAGTCGAGCTGGCGCCCGTAGGCGTTGCGTTGGACGGTGATGTCGAGGAGCCCCAGGACCGGCTCGTCGCCGTCGGCGATCCGCTCGGCGAGCAGGATCATCCCCGCACAGGTTCCGTACATCGGGGCGCCGCCGCGGGCGAGCGCCATGATCGGCTCGCGAAGGCTGTACAGGTCGATCAGCTTGCGCATCGCGGTCGACTCCCCGCCGGGCAGGATCAGGCCGTCGAGGCCGACCAGGTCACGCGGCAGGCGCACCTCGACCGGCTCGGCACCGACGTCCTGAAGCGCGGTGGCGTGCTCGCGAACGTCGCCCTGCAGCGCCAGGATGCCGATCCGCGGTCGCGCTGGGTCGGCCGCGCCAAAGGGTGCGGGAGCAGGGCGGATCTGCGCCATCGGTGCTGGGCCTCCCCTACCAGCCGCGGACGGCCAGGCGTTCCTCCGCCGGAATCTCCGAGAGCTCCAGCCCGTGCATCGGCTCACCCAGGCCGGTGCTCACCTCGGCGAGGATCTCGGGGTTGTCCCAGTGGGTGGTGGCCATCACGATCGCGCGCGCCACGCGCTCGGGGTTCTCACTCTTGAAGATGCCACTTCCGACGAAGACGGCCTGCGCGCCGAGCTGCCGCATCAGGCTTGCATCAGCCGGCGTGGCGACGCCGCCCGCGGAGAAGTTCGGCACCGGCAGCTCGCCCAGGGTCGCGGTCTGGCGGACGACGTCGAGCGGCGCCCGCAGCTCCTTGGCGGCGGCGTACAGCTCGTCCTCGCGCATGCCGGCCAGCTCGCGGATCCCCTTCATCACGGCGCGCATGTGGCGGACCGCCTCGACGATGTTTCCCGTTCCCGCCTCGCCCTTCGTCCGGATCATGGCCGCCCCCTCGCCGATCCTGCGGAGCGCCTCGCCGAGGTCGCGACAGCCGCACACGAACGGCACCTGGAACTCGTGCTTGTCGATGTGGTGCTCCTCGTCGGCCGGGGTCAGCACCTCGGACTCGTCGATGAAGTCGACCTCGAGCTGCTGGAGGATCTGCGCCTCCGCGACATGCCCGATCCGGCACTTGGCCATGACCGGGATGCTGACCGCGCCCTTGATCTCCTCGATCAGCTTCGGGTCCGACATGCGGGCCACGCCGCCGAACTTGCGGATGTCGGATGGGACCCGCTCCAGGGCCATGACAGCCACGGCCCCCGCCTCCTGGGCGATTCGGGCGTGGTCGGCCGTGACGACGTCCATGATGACGCCGCCGGAGAGCATCCGGGCGAGCCCGACCTTGGTTGTCCAGGTGCTTGTCTCGATGCTGGCCATGGGGCCTCTTCGTGTCGACTTCGTGCTTGAAACCGATGGCGGCGCTGCCGCGCCGGCTCGGCCATGCATTGTACTCGCGGACGCTCGACCCTCCCATACGGGTGCCCGGCTGGATCCGGCACCGGGCCGGGCGGCGCGTGCTTGCTATCATCCGCGCCACGGAGGCACGGATTGCTCAACGCACCGGTCCTGGTCCTCAACCAGAATTACGAGCCGCTCAACGTCTGTGACATCAGGCGTGCCTTCAACCTGCTCGGATCGGAGAAGGCCGAGCTGCTGGAGCGCAACCACCAGGTGATCCACACCCCGACCCTGGCGATCCCCGCTCCATCGGTGATCAGGCTCATCTACCTGGTCCGTCGCCCCCGTCCGCGGGTCAAGCTCAGCCGCCGCGAGGTCTTCGCCCGCGACGCCCACACCTGCCAGTACTGCGGCACCGGCAGCCGCGACCTGACGATCGACCACGTCATGCCGAAGCATCGGGGCGGCCGCCACGAGTGGGAGAACCTCGTCACCGCCTGCCGCTCCTGCAACCATCGCAAGGGGAGCAAGACGCTGGGCGAGGCGCGGATGACGCTGCGCCGCGAGCCCCGCGCGCCTCGCGCCGACGTGCGCTACCTGTACGGCACCTACCTCGCCGACGAGCAGAACGACGCCTGGCGCAGCTACCTCTTCCTCGACGTCCCGGGTTCGCGCGCCTAGGCCATCCGCCCCAGGAGGAACCGATGCGCGATGGCGATCCCCTGCGGATCGACCTCCCGCCCGCCGTGGCCGCGGTCCTCGATGCGCTGCGCGAGGGAGGCGATGAGGCGGTCCTGGTCGGCGGCTGCGTCCGTGACCTGGTGCGTGGCGAGGCGCCGGCCGACTGGGACGTGGCCACATCGGCACCCCCCGAGGAGGTCGCGGGCCGCTTTCCGGGCGCCACGTGGGAGAACCCCTTCGGCACGGTGACGGTCCGCGACCCCGAAGGGGGGCGGGGGATCGAGGTCACCACCTACCGGGTCGAGTCCGGGTACCGCGACCAGCGCAGGCCGGACGAGGTGCGCTGGGGCGATTCCCTCGCCGATGACCTGGCCCGCCGCGACTTCACGATCAACGCCATGGCATGGCTGCGCGAGAGCGGCGGCGAGGGACGTCTGGTCGACCCGTACGGGGGCGCCGCCGACCTGGAGGCGGGGCTGCTGCGCGCGGTCGGCGACCCGGGTGCGCGGTTCGAGGAGGACGCGCTCCGTCTCCTCCGCGCGGTTCGCCTCGCGACCCGCTTCGACCTTCGGATCGACCCGGCCACCGAGGCGGCGATCCGTGCCCACGCGCCCGACGCCGGCGGGCTCTCCGGGGAGCGAGTCCGCGACGAGCTACTGCGCATCCTGGGCGGCGAAGCGCAGCCGTCACGCGCCTTCGCGCTGATGGAGCGGCTGGAGCTGCTGCCGGTGCTGCTCCCCGAGCTGGCGGCGCTGCGCGGCGTGCCGCAGGCGAAGCCCCTTGCGGGCGATGCGCTGGATCATTCGCTGCGCGCC
>DASSIB010000056.1:0-3781 GCA_035692365.1 Candidatus Limnocylindria bacterium
ACCGAGGCAAGCCGGTCGGCGACGCACGCACTCACGGTCCCGACTCCGCGCCGGCCGCTGATGGTCGCCTCCTCCACCCGATCGATCCCTTCCCAGGCAGGGCGCAGCCGCGGGGACGTGAGGTGCTCCCAGACGGCCATCGGTGGCGCAGGCAACCGCAGCTCGGCGTCCACCAATCGTGCGCGCCGCGGCGGCGTCCAGGGACGCGCTTCAGCGCCAGTCCGATGCTCGAGGTCGATGAGGTGCACGGCGACCTCTCCGAGGTGCTCGAAGCGCTCCACGGCGGAGATGGCGCCCAGCGCCGCCGGATCCAGGTGCAGCTCGAGTGCACAGGCGTCGGTGAGAAGGATGTATCGCGTCAGACCGGCAGCCGCCGGCGCATCGGCCTTCAGGAGGCGGTGGGCGATGATCGCATCGGTCCCGGCCACCTCCTCGCGCCCCGCCACGCGGTGGCGCACCACGGACCCGGCATGCACCACGAACTTGAGGTCGAGGTCGGGGACTCGGCTGCAGGATTCGCAGTCACAGGTCGTGGCGCCGGTCACGCTCTGCATGCGACGGCGGAACGCGTCGTAGGTGGCGTCGATGGCATCCAGCAGCATCGGCCCATCCACGCCATCGAGTGGCGCAACCAGGAACGCAGCGTCTCCTTCGAGCTTCTCCAGCCGAAAGGTCGGGCGCAGCTGACGGACCACGGTCTCGACCAGGTCCCCGGCGAGTGCCGGGGCGTGGTCGGGTTCGGAGTTGGCGAGGTAGGCCGTGTAGCCGGACAGGTCCGCCAGGAGGAGGCAGACGCGCTGGGTGCGGGTGGGCGACGTCACGCCGCTCCCTCGAGGAGGGCCTTGAGCTTCCCGAGCTCGGCCGCTTCGCCGCGTCGGATCTCGCCGCCCATGAACGGCTCGAGCAGCCGCTGCCAACCCTTGAGGCCAACCTGCCCCAGGCCGATGACCCGCGTCGCACCGTCGCCGGCAGGTGCCACGGAGTACGAGCCGTCCCAGCTCACCGGTCCCTCGATGGCGTGGAAGGTGAAGCTGGTGCCGGGGCTGTACTCGGTGACCTCCCAGCTGAACGGCGCCATCTTCGATCCGACCTTCATCTTCTCGTGCACCGTGGTGCCGACTCGCATCTCGCCGGTCGGGGTGACCTCGACGTCGCTCACCGGAGACCACTTCGGATGAAGGGTCGGATCCGCGAGGTACGGGAAGACCTCCTGTACCGGCCGATTGATGGTTTCTTCGATTCGATACCTGATCATCGTGAAGCCCTCATGCCGATTGTCCCCCGTCGGCACGCAACCCTAAACCTTGAAGTGGCTCCAATGTCAAGAGGGAAACCGATGATGGTGCGCGAAAAACTCAGCGGGGCCTGCAATCCGCGATGCCGCGGGTCCTAGCTGGTCTTCCTCCACGTAAACGTGCCCGCGGCGTTTCGCATTGCCAGCAGTCGTGATCCGTCGGCGGCCGTCGTCATCGTGAGCGTGTAGTCCGATTGAGTCGTGTCGTAGACGAATAGCTCGACCTCAGGGAACGCAGATCCGCAGAACGCGAGCAATGTGTCGCCGCGCAGGGAATTCATGTTCGAGGTCCAGTTGCGCGCCTCAGCCATCACGTCCTCCCCGTTCACTGTCAGGGGTCCGCCAGTCCATCGGGACAGCGTCTCTGCTGCCGCGTCCACGACGCCGAGGCAGCGCAGACCAGACGTGGGTTGGGGCGCCCCACTCCCGTCATCGATCTCCATGTCCCAGTAGGCGTGCCCGATCGCGTCGAAGACGAGGAAGCCGGTCAGGGGCTTGCGGAAGAGAACGACGGGGCCAGATCGTTCCTGCCAGGTGACGAACGTCCACTCGCCCTGAAGCGAGCCAAGGAAGCTTGGCGCCTCTGTTTCCGACGGCTGGTCCGTCGCGGTCGGCTGGACCGTTGCGGATGGCTGCGGTGTTGGTGATGCCGTTTCGGACGGCTGCTCGCTCGGCGATGCCGACTCGGGCGGGAACACCCTGTCCCACCACCACGGGGCGGTCCCGCCGGCGATCAACGCGATGAGGACCGCTATCAGGACCGGGATTGCGATCTTGGAGAAGATCGACTCGCTGCGGTGCTCGTGGTCTTCCGACATCGTCCGCCCCTACCGTCGAGAGCCATGCGACCTGCGAGGGCGAAGCATACACGGCGCCTCAAGAGATCCTTGACTGCTGGCCAAAGGCAAGCCCCACGTCAACGCGGATCCCCTTCATCGTCAGTCCAGTCTGTCTCGCTACCCCGTCACCGGTCTTGGAAAGGTCTTCGGTGCCGTCGTCAAGGTCAGTAGTACTCGTCCCAAGTTGCCGAGATCACCCGCTCGGCGTTGCCCACCGTCACTTCACCTGACCAGAATTGCTGCTGATCGATGAAGCTGATCATCTCCGACTCCAGCGAGAACACGTATGCGACACGCGTTCCCGGCGCGAAGGCAGCTGCCACCTCATACGACTCGCCAGTTGCACATGCGGGGTACCCAACGTCGTCAGAGCACAGATAGGTGGTACTTCCGACCACACCTGGCGTATCGATCCGGAGTGCAAAGGCCGCGTCAGCAGGCGCCTCTCCATTCACGGTGAGCCGAAACGTGATGGCGACTGCTTCAGGCAGGGAGACTGCCGGTGTCGGCGAAGGCGGAATCACCGTTGGCGCGGGAGTCCTCGCTTCGGGAGTGACCTGGGGAATCGACACCGGCTCGAAGGTAGCCTCGCTCTGCGTGCCGCATTCCGGCAGTATTCCGGCAACGGTGAACACCGCGATAACGAGCGGCACCGATCTCACGGATTCCCTCCCTCTTGCCCGCGGATGATAGGCCGCAGCCTCCGCGGAGACCACCTTCAGCGGCCAACGACGAGCCGGCGCTTCAGCTCAAGGGCACGAGCTTCGGCGCCGGCTCTGTTTCATCCGCGCTGAGCGAGAACGGCTACGACTCGCTGGCGTCGGTTCCTCGGGTCGGGTCGGGTCGGGACGTCCTTCCGCCAGCCATCTCGCTCTGCCCAGGCTGATAGCCGCTGCCACCCTTGCCACCCTGGCCCGGCCGGTAGCCGGGGTCACCCAGCTGTGGGTCGCTGCCGCTGCCCTGGGGAGCCTGCCCGGTTGGCGTGTCCCCGGCTTGCGGACTCTGCTGCGTCTCCTTCTCGGCCCCGCCCTGCTGCTTGTCGTCCATGGTGTTGACCTCCGTGTCGCCTGCGATGGGGAACTCCACCACCGTATGCCCGCCAATGGCATCGGTGGCCTCACCAGCAGGGCGCGCGGAGTGACAGGTCCATCGCAGCGACGCGCGCTCCCCAATCTTCAGTCAGCATGGCGATGCCCGACGCTCATTGGATGATCACCGCCGAGACGCCGGTAACGACCAGTGCCAGGCGGCAACGGAAGATCACCTGCTCAGGATCAGGCGGAGGGGGCGGATCGAAATCGATTGGCAATGCGTCCGAGAGCTTCGTGGTGCACGTTGATGCGGCGGGGTCGTCGAGGTGTCCGACCATCACCACCCAGGAGCCTTTGAAGGGGGCGAACGGACAACCGGCCTCGTACAGGCTGTAGATGCAGGTGCCCAAGCCGGGGTGCACGAAGGGCTGGATCCGGGCGTCTTCGTCGAGCTCCCGCTCGACCGGCTGCGGGAAGAGCAGCGTGCACTGTGCGAACAGCCAGCGCGGCTCCGTGATCCAGATCGGAAGGCAGCCGCGCCCGCCTTCCTCCGCCAGATAGACCGAGAGCTGCCATTCACCGTCTCCAGTGCAGGCCAGACGCTCGGCGGGCAACAG
>DASSIB010000057.1:0-11816 GCA_035692365.1 Candidatus Limnocylindria bacterium
CCGGGATCCGTGATCTGCGCGACACCCTCGACCAGTCAGCACGCACCGCGCTCTTGCATCCACAGGACGGGACGGCGGCACCCTCGGGGCGAACGCGCCGCGGCACCGGGACCCCCATCGCGTCGAACGCGGACGAGGGCGTGATCGACTCGCTGCTCGCCCTTGCCGGCTCCCTGGACAAGCGCGACCCAGCCGGGCCGGGGCACTCCGACCGGGTGGCGATCCTGGCGGCCAGGCTCGCCAAGCAGCTCGGCTGCCATGCCCAGCAGACGGCCGAGATCGAGCTTGCGGCGCGGCTCCACGGGCTCGAGCTCGTCGGCTCGAGCGAGCTGGAGGCGATCCATTCCCTGCGCCCGGCCGCGATCCTGGTACGGCAGCACCGCGCAGCCATGGACCCCGACGAAGCCCTCATCGGCTCGCAGATCGTGTCAGTCGCCGACACCTACGACTCGCTCCTCAGCGGCAGCGCCGGAAAGCGCAATGGAAGGGCTGCCGCGCTCGCCGCCATGCGGGCGGCGGTCGGCACCCGCTATCGGGCCGAGGTCGTCGAGGCGCTCGCTACCGTCGTCGCCGCGCGCACCGACCGTGGCCAGCAGCGCCGCAGCGGCGACACCCGCGCCTCCGAACAGGGAGCTGCCTGAGCCGCTCCCCGCGCCCCGGGCGCTATCATTGCGCCTCCGATGCCGACCACCCGACCGGATGCTGCCCGCGGGTGGCGCGCCACCCCGAAGGGGCATCTCGCCGCGTTGTCGAGTCTGCTGGTGATCGTGACCGCCTGTGCGACTCCCTCTCCAACCCCGACCTCGAGCCCGACGCCCGTCCCCACCACCCCCCCGACCGCCACGCCGGAACCGACTCCTGAGCCGACCCCCACCTTCAGCAACGTGCCTGATCCAGCGCTGGCGGCCCTGATCCCGACCGAGGTCGCCGGGCAGGCCGTCCAGATCCCGGCGATCACCGAGTTCGCGATCACGCCCGGCGACATCGGCGAGGTCTACGGCGAGATCGGCACGCGGTTCCGGTCCCTCCAGCTCGCCTACGTGTCGCGACCGCGCCTCTCGCTGTACGCGATGCGGATGAACCAGCCGACGGTCATGACCGCGGACCTCGAGCCGTACCTGGCCGAGGCTGCCCGGTACGTGGGGATCGCCGGCCTGTATCGCGAACCGTGGACCCTCCAGACGGTGGCGGGACACGTCGTCTGGGTGCGTCCCGAGGACAACGCCACCCTTCGAGGCACTCGCGTCTACACCTGGGTCGCGGACGACCTCGTCTTCCTGATGATCGGGACCGACGAGGCCCAGAACCTGGCCATGCTGGGTGGCCTCCCGGGTGAGGCGCCGCCCACGCCGTCTCCCGCCCCGTCAACCAGCGCCGGCCCGAGCACCGAGCCTTCTGCGTCATGACCGATTGGGGTGCGTGGGGCGATGACGCCCGCGACGACCGCCTCTCGCGCAAGCGCGACCGGCTGGCTCGCCTCCTCTCCGTCGCCTCGATCCTCTACGCACGCGGGAGCGGCGAGTCCGGCGTGCCGGTCGCCGAGATCGCCGGACTGACGGGGATGACGACTCGCACCGTCTATCGCGACATCAAGGCCCTTGAAGAGGAGCTGGCGATGCCGATCTTCCAGGCGGGCAAGGGTCGCTACGGGATCGAGAAGAAGTACTTCCTGCCGCCGCTGCACCTCTCCCTGCCGGAGGCGGTGGTCCTCTTCCTGGCGTCGCGCCTCATCGCGCGCTGGTCCGACGCGTACGACCAGGCCGTGGTCAGCGCATTCACCAAGCTCGCCGACCTGCTCCCCCAGCCGATCGCGCGGCATGTGGCGGCCACCATGCTCATGGTCGGACAGGCTGAGCCGAATGACCAGTTCGTGCGCAACTTCGCTCATGTCGCGCAGGCATGGGCCGATGGGCGGGTCGTCGAGTTCGAGTACGAGCCAGGCGAGGGCGAGCGCCGGAAGGCGCGCGTGCATCCCTACTTCCTCGAGCCCGATGCCGCCGGCCGCAGCGTGTACCTGATCGGCTTCGACGAGACGGTCAAGGCGATGCGGACGTACAAGGTTGAGCGGATCCGCAGCTCGACCCTGACCACGGATCGCTACCAGATCCCCGACGACTTCGACCCGGACCGCTGGCTCGCGCATTCGTGGGGCATCTGGTCATCCGACACGACCGCGACGGCCAATGTCCGGCTGCGGTTCCAGGCGGCGGTGGCGCACCGCGTCCGCGAGGCCGTCTGGCATCGCTCGCAGCAGGTCACCGAGCTCCCCGACGGCCGGGTCGAGCTGACCGTCACGGTTGCGGGGATTGTCGAGATCCGGCCATGGATCCTCTCGTGGGGTGACGGGGTCGAGGTCCTCGAGCCGCCGGAGCTGCGCGAGGCTGTTGCCCGGTCGTTGCGCAGCGCGGCGGCGCGCTACGAGGGATGACCGCGGCGCGGATCGAGTCGGAGCTGAAGTACCTCGCGGCCGATGAGCGGCCACTGCTGCACCTGGCAGCCATGGAGCGGCTCGGCCCGGCAAGCCTCGGACCCCCCTCGACGGTCGCCGAGCTGGACCGATACCTCGACACGGCCGACCTGCGCCTCGCTGCCGCCCGGTGGGCGTGCCGGCTGCGGACCCGCGACGGGCGGACCATCGTCTCGCTCAAGGGGCCGGCCGAGCACGCCTCAGGCGAGCTCGTGCATCGACGCCCGGAGCTCGAAGGACCCGCGGGCTCGAACCTCGACGCCGCTGGCTGGCCTCCCTCGGAGGCCGGCGACAGGCTGCTCGCCCTGGCCGGCGGAGAGCCACTCGCGGAGCGGTTCAGGCTGGAGCAGGACCGCACGGAGCGAAGCGTGACCGTCGGAAGGGAGGCCGTGGGAATCCTCTCCCTCGACCGGGTCCGGGTGCTGCGGGATGGCCAGGAGCACGGACGGCTGCTGGCGGTCGAGCTCGAGTTCGCGTCAGGCGCGGGAGCCGACCTCGACCATCGGCCGTACGCGACGGTCCTCTCCGGGGTGGCAGGCCTTACCCCTGATCCGATGAGCAAGCTCGAGCGCGCGCTGGGGATGCTTCCGGGCGGCTGAGGGGCGGCATCAGTCGCCGAGCGGGAGGCGCAGGATGAGGGCCAGCGTCGGACGCGGCCGCGGCTCGGGGGCCATCAGCGATGCGCGCAGCCATGCGTCGCCGGCAGGGCCGGCCCGATGCCTCGCACTGAGGCGCCGTGCCGAGAGACCATCGATCCCGAGCAGCTCGAGGGCCTCGGCCACCAGGGTCCCATCGCCGACATAGGCGCGCCCGACGGTCACCCGATCGCCCGGCGTCAGGATCGCCTCCAGCCAGCGGCGCCGTACCCCGAACGACCGAGCAACCACCGGCTGACCGCCGCTCCACAGCAGGTCGCCGGCCACGTAGGCTGGCCTGCCCGAGAGCCCATGGCCCGCCAGCCGGTCGCGCAGCAGCTCCGGGTCCGGGCGCCCCGCGTCGTCCAGGACGAGGAGCGTCCCGTCGAGTACGACCCCGTCCTCGTTGAGCTGCTCGGGCATCGGCGTCAGCTCGGGGAATGCGGCGAGCGCATCGGCCATGCCGGCGACCTGGAGCCGCAGGCCGCCTCGCTCGCAGAAGGCGATGGCACGGGCACCCGGCCACCACGGCTCGAAGAGGTAGCCGGGGTCGTCGAACGGGGCATCCACCACGGTTGCCTGCATCGGGGAGATGCGGGGCGGCAGGCGTCGGACGGGCGAGTCGCTGCTGGGCGGGACCGGGAGCGGAAGCTGCTCTGCCGTCACGCGAACGGCTAGGCGCTCTTGCGTTGGCGCGGCCGGGCCTCTTCGACCTCAGCGGCCCTGGCGGGCTTGGCTCGGGCCTTCGCCGGCTTGGCGGCGGCCTTCGCCGGCTTGGCGGCGGCCTTCGCCGACCCCGCCTTGGCCTTGGCAGCCGCACCCCCGCGTCGCGCCTCGCGCGCGCTGGCGACGCTGGCCTCGAGAGCGGCCATCAGGTCGCCGA
The DNA here is from genome assembly GCA_035692365.1 of Candidatus Limnocylindria bacterium. Taxonomy (GTDB): domain Bacteria; phylum Chloroflexota; class Limnocylindria; order QHBO01; family QHBO01; genus CF-167. The sequence goes on from DASSIB010000057.1 coordinate 3,986, forward strand.
TGCGCGTCGGCTCGACCTTCTGCGCCGGCGCGGGCGCCTCGCCCGCAACCTTTGCCTCGATGACCGCCATCAGCGCCTGGCGATAGTCGTCGTGGTACTCCTCGGGATTGAAGACGCCCGACATCGAGGCGACCAGCTGCTCAGCCATCTTGCGCTCGGCCGGCTTGACCTCGATCTCCTCGTCGGGGATGTCGAGCTCATCCAGGGAACGGACCTCGTCGGGCCAGTGGAGCGTGGTCAGCAGCATCGTCTTCGTGAACGGGTTGAGCGCAGCCAGCTGCTCGCGGTCCTTGAGCACGATCTTGCAGATGGCCGTCTTGCCCTCGTCCGCCAGGACCTGGCGCAGGAGCTCGAACGCCTTGCGGCCGATCGGATCCGGCTCGAGGTAGTAGGCCTGCTTGACGAACTCGATCCCCTGCCCCTCGCGGCGCGCGTCCACGAACATCTCGATCTCGATCGCGCGCACCGTCTTCAAGGGGACCGCCTCGAAGTCCTTGTCGTCGAGGACGACGTAGCGCCCCTTCGCCCACTCGTACCCGCGGACCGTTTCTGACCGGGGGATGACCTCGTCATCCTCAGGGCAGTAGATCTTCATCTGGATCCGGCTCAGGTCCTTCTCGTGGAGCAGGTTGAAGCCGATGGAGCTGCTCTCGGTCGCCAGGTACAGCTTCACCGGGATCGTCACCAGCCCGAACTGGATCGCGCCGCGCCACATCGATCGTGCCATGCGCTAGATCCTACAACGGAGAGGCAACGGAGCCCGACTTCGACGAAAGGACGCGACGCCGGCAGGACCATCACGCCATTGGAAGCGCCAGGCGCGACCCCGACACTCGCCGAATGATGTCCTCAGAGGACCTGCGTCCCCTCCGGCCCGGTGATCGCCACCAGCGCGCTGACCTCGTCGCGATCTCCCTGTCGGAGCCGGTAGCGGTGCTCGATCCGAACCGAGTGCGACAGCATCGCGCTTACCGGACAGTAGGCCGTCGCGGAGAGCTCGACCGCTCGCCGGACCGCCTCAGGCTCGACGTCGCCGGCGACCTCGTGCTCGACCACGATGCTGGTGTACACCTGCGGGTGCTCGTCCCGCTTCTCGCCAGTCACGGCGATCCGGTAGCTGGTCGCCGGCTGCCGCTTCTTGCGCAGGATGCTGTCGACGTCCATCGAGGAGCAGGCGGCGAGCGCGGCCAGGATCGACTCGGTCGGGCTCGGGCCGGCGCGATCGGCACCCGCCTCAGCCGTATCAAAGGTCAGCGTGAAGCCGGTGCCGGTCACCACGTCGACGCGGACGGCCTGCTGCGGGTCGGCCACGGTGGCGAGTGCGGTGAGTGTGGGCATGAGCTGAGCGTAGCAGTCGGAGGTTCATAGGTGCGCCTGATCCATCCCGTCTTCATCCGCGGCATGCGGACCAATGCGCTGGCTCTCGCCCTCGCCATGCTGGTGGTGGGCGGGACGGCACTGGTGTTGATGGCCCTCCTTCCACCCAATCGGCCGGCCGCGGTCGCTCTGCTGGGCCTCTCCGCCGCCCTGGGCATCGGGGTTGGCGCAGCCATGCTGTGGCGGGAGCGCGGCGCGGCGCGCCGTCGACGGGACGAGATCGGTGATGACATCGCCCGGCTCCTGGCGCCGGCATTCGACGACTCCTACACCCTGGTCCTCGCGCCACGGCTGCCCGGCGTCCCTGCCGACCTCGCCGCCCTCCTGGTCGGCCCGGCCGGCGTCCGGGCCCTCATCGCGCGCCGATGGCGCGGCCACTACCGCGTCCGCGGTCGCGGCTGGGAGCTCGACACCAGGTCGCGGGCGGGCTGGATCCCGACGCTCACCAACCCATCGTTCGACGCCGATGCCGTGTCCGACGCCGTGGCTCGCTGGTCGCGGACCGCAGTCGACGATCCGAGCATCGGCGTCACGCCGGCGGTAGCTTTCCCGCGGGCGTATTCGACGGTGGTGCTCGAGGAGCCGATCGGCGAGATCGTGACCGCCGACAACGCCCCGTGGTGGGCGCAGAGCATCGGGCGCGTGCAGCGCCTTGACGCGCACCGCGCCTCCCGGTTCGTGGAGGCGGTCCTCGTCGCCTCCGAGGCCGAGGCCAGCGCGGCCTCGCGCAACGCCGCCCCGCGGGTCGCCTAGCCGGCAGCCACCTCGTCCGGCACCTCGCCGGTCGCCGCGATCCGCTCCGTCTCACCGCTGGCGCCGCGCGCCAGCAGGATCCGGCCGCTCGCCTGGGCCGCGAACAGCTTCTCGACCGTCGGGAGCTCGTCGATGTCCGCCGCGGTCTTGTCGTCGCGGATCCGGACGATTCGCGGGAAGCGCATCGCGAAGCCGCTCTTGTGGCGGCTGCTGCGCATGATGCGGTCGAAGGCGATCTCGACCACCACCTCGGGGACGACGGTCCGGTAGCGCCCGAAGTCGCGCAGCGTGATCTCCTTGAAGTGCTCCGTCATCGCGGCGATCTCGGCATCGGTCAGGCCGGTGTAGGCCTTGCCGATGGTGAGGAGCGAGTCGCCCTGCGGGCCGCGCACCGCGAAGGTGTAATCGGAGAGGACGCCACGGCGCTTGCCGTGCCCCCATTCGACTCCGACCACCACGCAGTCGAGGGTGGCGAGCGCCTTCTTCAGCTTCAGCCAGCCGAGCCCGCGGCGCCCCGGCTGGTAGACCGAGCCGGGATCCTTGACCATCAGGCCCTCGTTTCGCCGCTCGCGCGCGTCGTCGAAGTGGGCCTCGACCTCGTCCGCTGATCGCGCGGTGGCCAGGTGCGAGTAGAGGAACCGCTCGCCGCTCCGCTCCGGGAGGGCGAGCCCCTCGAGCGCGGCGCGGCGCTCCCGCAGCGGCGTCTCGAGGAGGTCGCGGCCATCGAGGTGGAGGAGGTCGAACGCGACCAGCACCACCGGAACCTGCTCGAGCAGCTCGGGGCTCGGATCGACCCTCCCGAGGCGCGTCTGGAGGCTGGCAAAGTCGAGGACCGATCCGGCCCGATACGGGACGAGCTCCCCGTCGATGACCAGGCGGTGCTTGAAGGCAGAGGCCGCCGAGACCACCTCCGGGAACGACCCGCCGATCTCGTTCAGGTCCCGCGAGAAGAGGCGAGGCGGCGCCGGCGGATCGAGGTGCAGCTGCGCGCGGATGCCGTCGTACTTGTCCTCGATCCATGCCTCGTCGCCAACGCGGCGCATCACCTCGTCGGCGTCGGCGACCGGCGTGGCCAGCATGAAGCGGATCGGCCGGCCAAGGTGCAGCGCGGCATCGGCGAGACGATCGTCGCGGGCCAGGAGCGCCGCCTCGCCGGGCTCGCCGACCAGCATCAGCGCTCGCCGCACCGCATCGATCGGCCGCTCGAAGGCCGCGGCGATCGCCTCCTCCAGCAGCCCCTCGCGCAGCCCGATCCGCAGCTCGCGCGCCGCGATGCGGCCGACGAATCGCGCCTCCGCGTCGGTGGCCCGCCCGAAGAGGTCCGTCATCAGCGCGACCCGCGCCGCGGTGCCGGTCGCCTCGCTCATCGCGCGGAAGGCCGCCTCGACGTCCGTCAGGGTCAGTGCCGGCCCGCTCGGCGACCGGCTCGCCAGCAACTCCGCGGCCGCGTCACCGAAGTCGGAGTAACGCAGGTAGGCGTCGTGCAGCGCCTGCTCGTCGGCCCCGCTGGCTGCGGCGAGCGCCTGGCTCTGCTGGACCCAGCCGAGGCCGAGCTTGTCGGCGTTGCCTGGCAGTGGCCTCCCGGCGAAGAAGGTCGCGGCGATTGGCACGTCGCCCGTGGGCAGGTCACGCAGGTAGGAGGCCAGCAGGTCGCGCTTGCGGAGCTTGGAGGTGGTGGCGGCGACCGACTCGGCCGTGGTGGCGAAGGCGGCGAAGGGGCTCGAGGGCATGGGGCAAGTCTACGGGCGGGTCGCCTTGACGAGGTGCATCGGTCCATGCAGGCTTCGCGCATGGTCTTCGCCTGGCAGCGCGTCTCCGACGACCCTGCGATCGTGGCCCGCACCCCGCCGGGTCAGGTGCTGACCCACAAGTTTCCGGTCCTGCACTTCGGGCAGGTACCCGCCTACCCGGACCTTTCGCGCTGGGACTTCCGCGTCTTCGGCGACGTCGAGACGCCGTTCTCGCTGAGCTGGACCGAGTTCCGCAACCTGCCGGTCGCGGAGGTGACGCTCGACATCCACTGCGTCACCCGCTGGTCGAAGCTGGACACCACCTGGGAGGGGGTCCCGTTCGCCCACATCGCCGAGGTGGCCCAGCCTCGGGGCGCCCGGCACGTGACCCTGCACAGCGAGCACGGCTACACGACCAACATCCCGCTCGAGGTCGCCCTCGATACGCAGTCCATCCTCGCCTGGCATTACGACAGGAAGCCGCTCGAGCCTGATCACGGCTACCCGCTGCGGGCCATCGTGCCGGGGCGCTACTTCTGGAAGAGCGCCAAGTGGCTGCGGGCGATCGAGTTCACCGTCGACGATCGGCTCGGCTTCTGGGAGCGCAACGGCTACTCGAACTCCGCCGATCCCTGGCGCGAAGAGCGCTACTCGGACCCATAGCCATGCACCCATTCCTGCGGAACGTGGTCATCGGGGTGGTGGGGCTGCTCATCGCGGCTGCCCTCACGACGATGTCGATCCTCAGCGCCGATACCACCTTCTCGGTCAGCGCGATGCTGGCGTCGGCGCTGATCGCGGTCGTGATCGGCGTCTTCCTCTTCATCCAGGGCTGGATCTGGTCGCAACGCGCCTATCGCACCCGATCGACCGGGATGTCCGTGGCGATCGCGCTGGGCGGCGGGTTCATGATCCTGCTGGCCGCGCTGGCACTCGCTGGCGCCGCGATCCTGGTGATCCTCTTCTACCTGTAGGGCCCTTACCGATGGCGCGACCGGGCGCCTTGCTACGATGGGCCAGTCAGCGCCCCCATCGTCTAGAGGCCTAGGACGCCACCCTTTCAAGGTGGAGATCACCGGTTCGAATCCGGTTGGGGGCACCACTCCTGCGCCACGGTCTCATCAGGCGATGCGGAGCTGCCGGATGGAGGGAACCGCAATCGCCGCCAGGCACAGCACCGAGGCGATGAGGCCTCCCCAGAGGAACAGCATCGCCGGGCCGATGGCGACCACCAGGAGGGCCGCCACGATCGGAGTGATCGGCCCGATCAGGATCGCCCCGAAGTAGTCGATGCTGGTGACGCGTCCCAGCAGCTCGCGGGGAACGTGCTGCTGAATCGCTGACTCCCAGAGGATCGTGAAGCCCATCACGCAGTAGCCGACAACCCCGGCCAGGAGCAGCAGCACGGGGATCGGCGCCAGCGTGGCGAAGAGCGCGACCGCTAGGCCCTCCGCCAGGACGTACAGGTACATGACCGTTCCATTGCGACCGCGCCGCAGCTGGGCCGTGACAACTGCCCCGAGGACTTCGCCGACGCCCATCGCCGCGACCAGCAGTCCGTAGACGGACTGGTCCGCTCGCAGCTCATCCACGACGAGGATGGGGAGGCCGATGAGGATCGGCCCGTAGACCGCCCCGTTGATGAGGGCGAAGCCAAATATGGTGATCCACAGCCATGGCACCGAGAAGGTGTACGACCAGCCCTCCTTGATCTCTGCCAGCAGCGAGGAGCCGGCCCGGGTTGCCGCGGCGGGTGCCGACGCGATGAAGAGCAGGGCGATCAGGCTCACGCCGAAGGTGGCGGCATCGAAGGCGAAGGCGGCCGGGGGGCCGGAGAGGGCGATCAGCAACCCTGCGATGACGGGGCCAACGATCATGCCCGCCTGCCGGCTGAATCCGCGGAGGGCATTCCCGCCGATCAGGATGTCAGCAGGCACGAGCTCAGGGATGATCGCCCCGATTGCCGGCGTGAAGAAGGCGCTCGACGCACCAAACAGCACCGCCGTGATGTAGAGGTGCTCGACCTGCAGCTGGCCGGTGAAACCGAGGATCGCAACGACCGCCACGATCGCGCCCTGCGACAGGTCCGTGGCGATCAGGACCAGACGGCGTGGCAGTCGATCGACCATCGAGCCGCCGACCAGCAGCAAGGCGATCCGCGAGACGCTGCTGAGAGAGAAGACGATACCGAGCTGCAGGGGTGACCCGCCGATGGCCAGAACCTGCAGCGGGAGGGCGACTGCGTACGCCGAGTCCCCGAGTCGCGAGAAGGTCTGGCCGATCCACAGCAGCCGGAAGTCCCGGTGCCGGAGCGGCTCGAGGATCGCGGGCAGGCTCATCGTCTGACCGTCACCGCCGGAGGGGACTTGCCGTCAGACGTGGTTGATCTCGACCCGGTCCCCGCAGTCGGGGCAGTAGAGGAGGAGCAGCTTCGGGTCGTCCGGCACCGGTCGCCAGGAGTAGACCATCTCCTCGGTGACCCGCTCGCCGCAATGCGGGCACTCGGCACCGAGCTCCAGCCACTGGTCGCGCGGGACGTTCTGGCGGCCCACCTACTCGGTCTCGCCTCCGTCAGCCTCAGCGCCGCCACCGCGAGCGATAGCTGCAGGCGGCGCCCATCCCGGCTTGCCGACCGGGCTGGTGGGGCTCGGCGCCTCCGCGGACGCGCCTTCGGCGGCGGCGATCGCGGCCCGCGTGCGCTCCGTGTGGACCGATGGCGCCAGCAGCGGGTAGGCGCGTGCCGCGTAGCCCGGCCAGAGGCCGACCGCACCGTCCCGAATCATCACCTGCGTGCGGCGGAAGGCGCCGGTCACGTCGCTCGCGGCGCGGTCGAGGACCTGGTAGTCGTGGCCGGTCACCTCGCGCAGCGCAGAGGGGAGGGTCTCGACCAGGTCGTCGGGGTTCGGGTTGGCGGAGAGGGCGATCTCGAGGGCGGCGAGCACCTGCTCGTCGAGCAGCTCGCGTGGCAGCGGACGGCTGATCAGGGCCATCCGCGGGTCGCGGCTCGGGCCCCGGAGGGTGCGGACCAGGGACTTGATCATCGGTTCGCGATTGTAGCGTTGTGGACCCTGAGACCTCGGGGGCATCGCGGGCGGGCGTTGCTATACTCCTTCCCCCGTGAGGCCCCCGACATCGGTGCAGCCTGAGATTCGCCGGCGCTGTGCTGAGAGGCAACCCGCTCAAGGAGAGACCTGATCACCGTGCGCGTCAGAAAGGCCGTCCTGCCGGCGGCCGGCTTCGGGACCCGGTTCCTGCCCGCGACCAAGGCCATCCCCAAGGAGATGATGCCGCTGGTCGATCGACCGATCATCCAGTACGCCGTCGAGGAAGCGGTCGCCTCGGGGATCGAGCAGATCATCATCGTCATCGCCAGCGGACGCAGCGCGGTCGAGGAGCACTTCGACTCGGCGCCGGGCCTCGAGAGCTGGCTGGAGGAGCGCGGTGACATCGAGATGCTGCGCGCCGTGCGTCGCATCTCGGAGATCGGCCCGATCGCCTTCGTCCACCAGAAGGAGCAGCTCGGCCTCGGCCACGCGGTGCTGATGGCCAAGGAGCTGGTCGGCGACGAGCCGTTCGCCGTCCTCCTCTCCGACGACGTGATGCTCAACCCGGGCGGGAAGCCGGTCACCGAACAGCTGATCGAGCAGTACTACGCGCACCGCGGCTCGATGATCGCCGTGCAGCGCGTGCCGCCCGACGACGTCGACCGCTACGGGATCGTGGCTCCGCTGCACCACGAGGGACGCCTGGTCGAGATCGATGACCTGGTCGAGAAGCCGTCGGTCGGCGAGGCACCCTCCGACCTCGGCGTCCTCGGGCGCTACATCCTGAGCCCCAAGATCTTCGACAAGCTGGAGACGACCCAGCGCGGCGCCGGGGGCGAGATCCAGCTCACCGACGCCATCCGCGCCCTGACCGCAGAGCAGCCGGTGTTCGGCTACCAGTTCGAGGGGGTGCGCCACGACGCGGGG
>DASSIB010000058.1:0-11772 GCA_035692365.1 Candidatus Limnocylindria bacterium
AGTCGGTGCCGATCCTTGCCCTCGCCCCGTTGCTCGACATCTGGTTCGGCGGCGGGCTGCTGGCCCGGGTCCTCATCTGCGCCCTGATCGTCTTCTTCCCGATCGCCATCGCCACCATGGTCGGCATCCGCTCGGCCGACCCGCTGCTGGTGGAGATGTTCCGCTCGCTGGGTGCCACGCCAGGGCAGCGCACCGCCCGGCTGGAGATCCCATCCGCCCTGCCCGTCATCTTCGGTGGCCTGCGGGTGGGGGTCACCCTCGCGGTCATCGGCGCGGTCGTTGCCGAATGGGCAGGGGCCAGCAGCGGCCTCGGGGTCCTGATCAACATCGCCGACCAGGGACTCTTCGACACGCCCCTCATGTTCGTCGCCCTCGCCACCCTGGCGGTCATCGGCATCGGCCTGCATGGGCTGGTGGTGTCCGCTGAGCGCCGTCTCGTCGTCCGGCCATAGAAAGGAAGACCGATGTCTCCGCGCCTCCTCCTGCTACCGCTGATCGCCGTCATCGTGGTCGGCTGCTCGACACCCGCCTCGCCGTCGCCGTCGGTCGAGCTGCGGCCGGTCCGGCTGCTGCTCGGCTTTCGCCCCGACGTCCAGTTCGCGCCGTTCTACCTGGCCCAGCAGGAGGGCTATTTCGCCAAGTACGGCCTGGAGGTATCGATCGAGTACAAGTCGGGGGACGATATCGCCCGGCTCGTCGGCGATGGGCAGGCCGAGTTCGGCGTGATGGACGCCACCGACGTGATGATCTCCCGGACCACGGGCATCCCCATCAAGTACATCGCCACCGTCTACCGGTCCTTCCCGGTCGCGCTCATCGGTCCCGAGGGCTCGGTGCCGACCGACCCGGCGGACCTGGCGGGGATGCGGATCGGCACGCCGGGGCAGTTCGGTTCCTCGTGGCACGCCCTGCTAGCCCTGCTCGACGCGGGTGGCCTGACCCCCGCCGATGTGACCGTCCGGACCTACCCGCAGTTCAACCAGGTCGAGGGACTGCTCAACGGCGATGTGGATCTCATCACCGGCTTCCGCAACAACGAGCCGCTGCGGCTTGCCGCCCAGGGGATGGTGACCGATCAACTGACGGTCGAGGAGATCGCCCCGCTGCCCGGCCCCGGGGTCATCGTGGGTGACGACCTGTTCAATTCGGATCCGGCGCTGCACCAGGGCTTCGTCAACGCCCTGATCGAGGCGATGGCCCCGATCGCCGCTGACCCGCAGCTCGGCCTCGATGCAGCCATCGTCGCCGTTCCCTCGATCGCGGAGGACACGGAGACGGCACTCGCCGTCCTGACGGCGACCATCCCGCTCTGGACGCTGTCCGATGGCGGCGTCTCACCGCTGCTCGATCCGGATCTCTGGCAGAGCGGCTACGACACGATGCGACGGCTGGGATTCATCGACGGCTCGGTGCCGCTTGCGGAAATGGCCTGGATCGATCAGGAAGTTGGGCCCAGCGCCGCGCCGTAGGCCTAGCGCTCCTGCTGGGTGGGGGCGGCCGCTCTCTCGGGGAGGGCGTATCGGTCCAGGGCGGGCTCGTCGGACGACTCGGCCCGCTCGGCGGCGTCGACCGTCTGCTGGAGCAGCATCATGGTGGTCACCGGGCCGACGCCGCCCGGCACCGGGGTGATGGCGCCGACCACCGGCCGCACAGCGGCGTAGTCGACGTCGCCGACGATCCCTTCGGGGGTGGTGTTGATTCCGCAGTCGATGACCACCGCCGAGCGGTTGACCATCTCGGGTCGGATGAGGTGCGGCACTCCTGCTGCCACCACCAGGATCTCGGCGCGTCGTGTCTCCCGCGCCAGGTTGCGGGTTCGGCGGTGGCAGATCTGCACTGTGGCGTCCGCCGCCAGCAGCAGCGCCGCGGCCGGGCGACCGACCACCGCCGAGCGACCCACGACGACCGCCCGCTTCCCGGCGATCGGGATCCCGTAGCTCCGCAGGATGGCCATCACCGCCAGGGCGGTAGCCGGCACGAAGGTGCGCTCGCCGCGCGCGATACGGCCGGCATTCAGGGGCGTGGCGCCGTCGACGTCCTTGGCGGGGTCGATCAGGGCAACGACGTCCGACGGGTCGAGGTGGGCTGGCACCGGCTGGGCGACGACGATCCCGGCCACGCTCGGGTCGCGGTTGAGGGCGCCGATGCGGGCGGCGAGGTCGGAGAGCGCGACCCCCTCCGGCGGCGCGACCTCGAATGCATCCACCCCGACGCTGCGAGCCGCGCGCCAGACGCTCGCCGCGTAGACCGCGGATGGGCCGCGGGCATCGAGGCGGACGATGGCCAGGCGCGGCGTGGCCCCGGTACGCTCGTGCAGGTCCGCGATGCGATCAGACAGGTCACGCCACAGCCGCGACGCGACGGTTCGGCCGTCGAGGATCTTCGCGGTCATGTGCCCACCAGGCGGGCGTCGACAGCTGCCAGCGCGGCTCGCTCGCCCTTGGCTGCCAGCGCTTCGAGTCGTGCGATCTCAACGGGCGCCGATTCCTTCATCGGCTCGTTCTCGGCAAGGTAGGGGAGGTTGATGCGCACGTTGAGCAGGGCGCCGCGCAGGCCTGCGGCGGCCAGGTGCGCGGCCACGCCTGCGTCGCTGACCGCGTTCCGGTTCCCGATCGGCGCGATCCGCTCGGCGAGGTCCAGAACCTCGGAGGCGACCACCGCTGCTCGGAGGGGGATGCGGGCGGCGTCGAGCATGGCAGCCTCGAGGGCTGAGCTCCGCGCCGCCCTCTCCGCCTCCGAGTCCTTGGGCAGGTGGCGCGCGCTCACGACGATGTCGTACGCGTCGGAATCCTGCTGGGCCAGCTCGAGCAGCTCGGTCCGGCGCTCCAGAGCGTCGAAGCGCAGCTTGCGGATCGTCTCATCGTGGTCGGCGTAGGCGGGACGGCCGATCGTCAGTTCCGCCACCATCGCCACCAGCGCGGCGCCCATCGCGGCCGCCAGCGCGGCGGCGCTGCCGCCACCCGGGACGGGATCGCTGCTCCCCAGGCGTTCGAGGAACGCGTGGACGGGGAGGTCGGTGAGTTCGGTCGAATCACCCATCGGCGAGCTGCCTCGTGCGGACATGGGGACGCCCGCACGGCGGCCGCGGGCGAGCCTCCGCCACGATTGTACGGGCTAGACTCGGACCCGCATGAAGCAGGTCGGCTGGCGGATCACGCTCATCACCACCGTCCCGCCGGTGGCTGCGGCGCTCGTCCCCACCCTGCGAGAGCTGGGCCACGACCCTGTCGCCATCGTCAGCGCTCGCCGCCGACAGCCCGTCCCTGGGCGGGAGCCGATGGGGGATGAGACCGCACCAACCGGGCTGGACGTGCTGCTGGCGCGCGACAAGTGGTCGGTCGAGCCGCTCCTCCGTGCCAGCCACCCCGACCTCGCCCTGTGCTGGGGATTCCCGTGGCGCATCCCCCAGGCGGCCCTCGACGTGCCGCCGCTTGGGTCAGTCAACTGCCACCCGGCGATGCTGCCCCGCCACCGCGGGCCGATTCCACTGGCCTGGGCGTTCCGCGATGGTGACCAGCAGTACGGCGTCACCTGGCATCGCATGGACGCCGAGCTGGACACCGGGCCGATCCTGGCCCAGGCCCCGGTGCCGATGCTGGACGACGACTACGGCATTGACGTCGTCGGCCCACGGATGGGCGCCGTGGCGATCGGCCTGTTGCCGGAGGTCCTCGCCCGCGTCGCGGCGGGCGACCCGGGGGACGAGCAGCCGTCCGATGGGGTCACCTGGGCCGGGTACTTCGGTGACGACTACGCGAGCATCGACTGGACCCAGCCCGCTCGGCGGATCCACGATCAGGTGCGGGCGTGGGCCTTCACATTTGGCCTCTCGCCGATTGTGGGGCCCGTCACCGAGCTGGATGGGCGCCGGGTGCGACTCGTCCGGACCTCGCTCACCGATCCGGGCGGCGACGCGCGGCGGGTCGAGACGGGGGACGGGCCGCTGTGGATCGTGGAGACCGAGCCGGTCGAGCCGGGAGGCTAGGCAGCCTCGTCGAGCGCGTCGACGAACCAGCGCCGGCGCCGCCCGTCGAAGACGAGCGAGGCCTGGCCGGCGTCAGTCTCGACCAGGTAGGTGATGCGCGGGCCGCGGTCCGCTGGGTAGGCCGCGGTCTCGTCGCGCATCGCGTCGAGGCCGGTCACGGTCAGCTGCCGGCCGGCGACCCGGACGGTCCCGGGCCTGGCGTGTCGTCGGTCCCACTGCACACGGGCTGGGGTCGGCGTGATCCTGGTGAGCGCCATCTGTTCCACAACTCCTTCACGCCGCCTGCCAGGGGCACCGAACAGGCGTTCTATTAGACAGCAGCATACGAACAGGTGTTCGACTTGTCAAGGGTCCGGATCGTGAGGGACCTCTGGCTTCTCGCCGAAGTCGAAGCGGCGCCTGTCGCGATGCCCGACCAGCCGCGCCCGGGTGATCGCCTTCTCCCCGAAGCGCTCGCGCACCGCGTCGATCGAGGCGGTGATCCGATCGGTCTTGTCGGGTTCGTCGAAGAGGGTCAGCTGCTGCACATCGGTCAGGTTGATGGCGGTCAGCCCGATGAGGCGCACCGCGCGATCCCGGACGAGCGTCTTGCGCAGGAGCGCGACCCCGGCGGCGTACAGCGGCTCCGACTCGCGCGTCTGGCGTGGCACCGCCATCTGGCGGGTCAGCGTCTCGAAGCCCTCGTAGCGCAGCTTGAGCTGCACCGCGCCGGCCGCCATGTGGTGCTCGCGCAACCGGCTCGCCACTGATTCCGCCAGGTCGAGCAGGGTCGCCTCGAGCCGCGCGGGATCGTCGACGTCCCGGTTGAAGGTCAGCTCGTGGCCGATGCTCTTCGGCGCCTGGCTTGTGACCACCGGGGCGGGATCGACGCCCCGCGCGCGCAGGGCAAGGTCGTGGCCATGGGTGCCGAACCTGCGGCGCAGCGTGCCGTCGGCCAGGGCCGCCAGCTGCCCGATGGTCGTCACGCCGTAGTCGGCGAGGGCCTGCCGTGACTGTGGCCCGACACCCCACAGCCGGCTGACGGGAAGTGGCGCGAGGAAGGCTGCCTCCTCGCCGGGAGGGACGACGACCAGGGCATCGGGCTTGCGCAGGTCCGATGCGACCTTGGCGCAGAGCTTGTTGGTCGCCACGCCAACGCTCACGACCAGCCCGACCTCGTCGAGAACACGCTGCTTGATCTTGCGTGCGATCGTCTCGCCGTCGCCGAATGCCTCGCGGCTGGCGGTCACGTCGAGGAATGCCTCGTCGAGGCTGATCGGCTCCACCTGGGGCGTGTACGACGCGAAGACGCGCATCACCTGGCGAGAGAGGTCGCGGTACCGGTCCGGGCGGCCGGGCAGGAAGACGCCAGTTGGGCACAGGGCTGATGCCGTGCGGATCGGCATCGCCGAGTGGACGCCGAACTTGCGCGCCTCGTACGAGGCCGCCATCACCACCCCGCGCGTGCCGCGGTCGCCGCCAACGATCACCGGCTTGCCTCGCAGCGACGGGTCGTCGCGGACCTCGACACTCGCGTAGAAGGCGTCGAGATCGGCGTGCAGGATCGTGCGGGTCATGGCTTCCCGCAGGGTAGAGCGCGGCTTCGCGGGCGACCTAGCCCAGCTTGCGAATGACCCCGACCACCTTGCCCTGGATCTGGACCTCGGAGGCATAGATCGGCTCCATCTCGGCATTTGCCGGCTGGAGGCGGATGCGGTCCTTCTCGCGATAGAAGCGCTTCAGGGTGACGCCGTTGTCCTCGAGCAGCGCCACCACGATGTCGCCGTCGTGCGCGGTTGCCTGCGGCTGGACCACGACGTAGTCGCCGTCGTCGATGAGGGCATCGATCATGCTCTTGCCCCGCACCCGCAGGACGTAGGAGTCGTCGCGGGCCTGGAGGGAGCGGGGGACGTCGAGCGTCTCCGCGCCCTCGGCGTAGGCCTCGATCGGCTGGCCGGCGGCGATCTCGCCGATCACCGGCAGGGCCAGGCGGTCGCGCTCGACGGGCATGCGGAACGGGGTGACGCGGCTGCGCTCGGCTGGCGCCGGACGCCGGGCCGGAAGGCCCATCTCGGCCTCGGCTCGGACCGTCAGTCGCAGGGCGCGGGAAGAGTGCGATCCGCGCTCGATGAACCCGTCGCGCTCCAGCGCGGTCAGGTGGTGGTGCACCGCAGATGGCGAGGCGAGGCCAACCGCCTCGGCGATCTCTCGCACGCTCGGTGGATAGCCCCGCTCCGCAACGATGCGAGCGATGCTGTCGAGGATCTTCCTGCGGCGCTCGGCGTCATGCCTGGTCACCGGCTGCTCCTTTGCGGTGGGCGGTCGTTGGCGCGACCATAGCAGAACATGCGTTCTATTGTCAACGAAAATTGGCCCGGCGAACCCTGAAGCCGGCCGGCTCTGATACCATCGCCCTCCATCCAACCCGGAGCCGGAGAATCCCCCGTGAAGCTATCCGGCCAACTGCGCTATGCGCGAATGGCACGCATGATCTGGAAGCTCCCGACGTACGCGCGCGTCATCTGGGGCCTCGTCCGCGATCCGCGCACCCCGTTGCCCCTGAAGGGGCTGTTGGCGGCCGCCCTCGTCTACCTGGTGATGCCGTTCGACCTGATCCCCGATGCCATCCCGATCCTCGGCCAGGCCGATGACCTGACCGTCCTGATGCTGGTCCTCGACCTGTTCATCGCCAACGCGCCTGAGGAGGTCCGCAAGGATCACCTCGAGCGGGCCAAGAACGGGACCGCCGACCTGGACAGGGATCTGGCGCGACTTCGCTCGCTGATGGGCCACCGATATGACGAGATCCGCGACAGCCTCCCCGAGCTGCTGGAGCGCTACGGCGACCTGCGCGATCCTCGAGCGGTGAAGGGACTCCTCGCCCGCTTCCGCATGACGCGCGGCAGCGCATCCGAGACCGAATCCACGACGCCTGCGACCGACGCGAATGACGACGCCTGGGAGCTCCAGGTTGCCGGCGGACGCGGCGAGCCGCGGCTCAACTGACGACGGAAGGGACCGACTGACAGCATGAAGGTGATCCTCAAGCGCGACGTGAAGGGGCTCGGACACGCCGGGGACGTGAAGGAGGTCAAGAACGGCTACGCGCGCAATCTGCTCTTCCCGACCGGTGCAGCGGCGCTGGCCGACGCCGGCGCCCTTGCCAACTGGGAGCGCCACCGCGGCGAGCGCGAGGCCCGCGAACAGGGTCTCCGCGCCGAGGCAGAGGCCACCGCCGAGCGGCTCCGCACGATGAAGCTGGAGATCGCCGTCAAGGCGGGCGAGAAGAATCGCCTCTTCGGATCAGTCACCAACCGCGAGATCGCGGAGCGGATCGCCGCCGAGGGAATCGAGATCGATCGCCACGACATCCACCTGCGGGTGCCGATCAAGATGCTCGGGGACTACAAGGCCGACGTGCGCCTGATGCCCGGCGTCGAGGCGGAGATGACCGTCAGCGTGGTCCCCCTCCCGGCCTGACCGATGGAGCCTTTCGACGCCGCACGGCGCTGGGCCGACACCTGGCAACGCGAGTGGCCCGCGCGGGACCTCGAGGCCGTGCTCGCCCTCTATCACCCCGACGTGACCTACGCCAGCGAGCCGTTCCGACCCCCCTTCAAGTCCGTCGAGGAGCTCCGCGTCTACCTGGCCGGGGCCTTCGCCGAGGAGGAGGAGATCGAAGCGTGGTTCGCCGAGCCGGTGGTGGACGGCGAGCATGCCTCGATCGAGTGGTGGGCCACTCTGCTCGAGGACGGCGCCGAGACGACCCTGGTCGGCACCTCGACCCTCCGCTTCGACGCGGACGGACTGGCCGTCGAGCAGCGAGACACGTGGAACCAGACCGCGGGCCGGGTTCCGCCGCGCGAGGGCTGGGGCCGATAGCCCGCTCGCGCGCCACCTGAAGCCTCCGCGACGGCCAAGCTGTCGCAGCCGCCGTGTTCGATCGCTTCATGAACGGATCGTCACCGTCGCGACCGTCCAGGGCCCGAGTCCACAGGATCGACGCAGTTATCCCCGACCAGTTTCGTGGCTTGTGGGTAACTGGCTCGTCCGCGGTGGGGAATCAGCCATTGCGGTCAAGCGGCGGCCGTAGGCTGGTGATGCAGCAATGAGCATCGACAAACTCGCGCCCCAGGCGGTCGAGGCCGAGCAGAGCGTCCTCGGCTCGATCCTGATCGACCCCGAAGCGATCCTCAAGGTCGCCGACTTCCTGCATCCCCCCGACTTTTACCGCCAGCAGCACTCGGACATCTACGAGGCGATGCTCGGGCTGCACGGGCAGCGCGAGCCGATCGACCTTGTGACGCTGGGCGACGAGCTGGCGCGTCGGGATCGGCTCGAGCCGATCGGCGGACCGGCCTACCTGGCCAGCCTCATGAACATGGTGCCGACCGCCGTCCATGTCGAGCACTACGGCCGGATCGTCGAGCGCAAGGCGGTGCTGCGCAACCTGATTGGCGCCGCCGGCAAGATCGCCGCGGTCGGCTACGAGGAGGCCAACGACGCGGAGGCCGCCATCGACCGGGCGGAGGGAATCCTCTTCGAGATCAGTCAGCGCCGCATGGTGGGCGGGTTCGAGTCACTGGCGACGCTGCTCGGCCAGGCATACGACCGGCTGGAGTACCTGCACGAGCATCGGGGCCAGATCCTTGGCATCCCGAGCGGGCTCTCCCAGCTGGACGCGCTGCTCGGCGGCTTCCAGCCCTCCGACCTGATCATCCTGGCCGCCCGCCCGAGCGTCGGAAAGACGAGCATGGCGCTGAACATCGCGCAGCACGCTGCTGTCCACGAGGGGAAGAAGGTGGGCGTCTTCTCGCTCGAGATGAGCAAGGAGCAGCTCGCGCTGCGACTCCTCTCCGCCGAGTCGGGGATCAACCCGCGACCCCTCCAGAGCGGCTTCGTCGACGAGACGGACTGGAGCAAGATCGCCCAGGTCATGAACTCGATGCACGCCGCGCCGATGTGGATCGACGACTCGCCGGTCCTCACCGTCCTGGAGCTGCGCACCAAGGCCCGTCGGCTCGAGGCGGAGCAGCGCGGGCTCGACCTGCTGATCGTGGACTATCTGCAGCTGATGCAGGGGAGCCTCTCGCAGCGCGAGCCGAACCGGGTCCAGGAGGTCAGCGAGATCAGCCGCGGGCTGAAGCAGCTGTCGCGCGAGCTGAAGGTGCCGGTCATCGCCCTCTCGCAGCTCTCCCGCGGCGTGGAGCAGCGCGGGAGCGCGGAGCCGCGGCTCTCCGACCTGCGCGAGTCAGGCTCCATCGAGCAGGACGCCGACGTCGTGATCTTCCTGTATCGGGACGGCGAGGCGAACGCGGACAGCGACGTGGAGCTGATCAAGGCCAAGGTGGCCAAGCACCGCAACGGCCCCATCGGCGAGGTGCCGCTCCAGTTCCGCAAGACGAACACCCGCTTCTACACGATGGCCGCGCGCGAGACCGAAGAAGCCGTTACGTACTAGCCGCACTCCCAGCTGAGCTCGCCACTCAGGCGCGCTGGCCAGGCGAGGTCCGGCGTGGACTCCATCGGCACGTCGTTGAAGGTGAGGCTCCCGGACAGGCCTTCCGGAGCGACCTCGTCGATGGCCACGAGGTCCGTCCAGCTGATCGTCCGTCCGGTGGTGGCGGCCACCAACGCCCCGAGCGGGAGCGAGGCGGCGCCGGACGGCGTCGCGAGGTGAACGCTCAGCCACAGGTGCACCTCGTCGCCCGCACGCGGATCGCCTCCAAGGTCGAGGACGAGGCTCAGCGGCTCACCCCGGAGCAGACCGGCGTCCCCCGTGGTGACCGTCCAGACAGACCCGTCTGCCTCGAACTCACAGCTGCCGATGGTGCCGCCGGTGGCTCTCCAATCACCCCCGGACAGGTCCAGGGTCACCTGTGCGCTGACCGCGGTCGGAGGGGAAGCGTCCGGCGCGAACCACTCGCCACATGACCAGGTGACCGTGCCGGAGAGGGTGCTGGGCCAGGACCCCGTCGCCGCCCCGATCTCGGGCTCAGTGCGGAGCTGTGCTCCGTCGAATCGGATGCTGCCCGACGCACCGCCTGCGGCGGAGCTGACCTCTGGCTCCGCCTTCTCCCATGTGGGTGGGACGGATCCCGAGGCGAGAGTTGCCCCATCGACGAAGAGGGAGATGTAGCCGCTGCTCACGCCCCCGACAGGAATCGCGAAATCCGCGCGCAGCAGTCCACCGTGCAGGTCTCCCAGGCTCAAGGCAACTACCCGCTCGACATCGGTGCCGTCCGCCACCGACTGGCAGTCAGCACGTCCCGATGCGCGTGGCACAAAGGCCAGAGTCCCGGCGAGCGTGATGCTGGCCTCGCCCCGCGCCTGGAGAACGACGGGCGGGTGATAGCCCAGGTCGAAGGCCGAGACTGCACCATAGCCCCCGCCGGCGCCCGCCAATAGCAGGCCCACCGCAGCGAATGAATAGCGGCTGGCGACGCGTCCCCGGCCCTCCCCCCGGAGGGCGTTGCCGATCCCAACCAGACCGGCGACCACTGCCAGGGCGCCGACCGCCAGCCACAGGAACGCCGCCCCCAGCATGCCCCCCAGTCCACCGACCGAGGACTGGTACGCGGCCGAGTAGCCGAGGAAGGCACCGACCCCCAGCGCGACCAGGCCCGCCAGCCACGGCCACCGGGACCCCGGCGATGGCGAGGGAGCGGGGCCGCTCACGCCAGTATCATCGGCCATTCGAGGCAGTTTGCACTCTAGGCAGCCTCGAAACGCGTGTGTATAGTCGGCCGCGCAACGTCCGGTCCAATGCTCTACCCGAGTCCGACAGATCCAGCGCCGCGCCGCCGGTCAGCCCAGGCCCGAGGAACAGCACCGTCCAGATCGGCCCGGACGCGTGTCGCAGGAGGACAGGGCCAGGTGTACGCCGACAAGACGATCAGCTGCCGTGACTGCGGGATGGACTTTGTCTTCTCCGCGGGCGAGCAGCAGTTCTATGCCGAGAAGGGGCTGGTCAACGAGCCGCAGCGCTGTCCGAGCTGCCGCGCCACCGCGAAGCAGAATCGGGCGCTGGGGATCAGCTCCGGGGGTGGCACCGGCCAGCGCGAGATGCACGCCGCAGTCTGCGCGGAGTGCGGAGGGCAGGCGCTGGTGCCATTCCTGCCACGCAACGACCGACCGGTCTACTGCAGCAGCTGCTTCGACAAGGTCCGCGCCACCAGGACCTGATCCCGTCCGGCACGGACCCGCACGCCGACCCGAACGCCGCCAGCCGCCCAAGGCGGCGTTCGTTTGTCCGCCGTTTGTCCGCGACGATCCCTCCGGCGCTACGATGCGTCCTCTCCCACGCATTTG
The DNA here is from genome assembly GCA_035692365.1 of Candidatus Limnocylindria bacterium. Taxonomy (GTDB): domain Bacteria; phylum Chloroflexota; class Limnocylindria; order QHBO01; family QHBO01; genus CF-167. The sequence continues at coordinate 11,276 of DASSIB010000058.1, forward strand.
AGGTCTGTGCCTGCCCATGGCCGTCATCGCCGTCGTCGGCGCCCAGTGGGGCGACGAGGGGAAGGGGCGCGTGGTCGACTACCTGGCCACCGATGCCGACCTGGTGATCCGATACGGCGGCGGCAACAACGCCGGCCACACGGTGGTCAACCCGCACGGCCACTTCAAGCTGCACTTGATCCCATCCGGGATCTTCTACCCCGAGACGCGGAACCTCCTGGGTGGTGGCGTGGTGATCAACCCGCCGGCGCTCGTGCGCGAGCTCGACGGCCTGGCCGTGGCGGGCTTCGACGGCGCGAACCTGTTCATCAGCGAGCGGGCGCACCTGGTGATGCCCTACCACGTCCTCCTCGACCAGCTCGAGGAGCGTGAGCGGGGGACCGCAAAGCTGGGCACGACCAGCCGCGGGATCGGTCCGGCCTATGTCGACAAGACCGCGCGGCGCGGCATCCGAGTTGTCGACCTGATGGAGGCCGATGGATTCCGGGCGCAGCTGA
>DASSIB010000059.1:0-8069 GCA_035692365.1 Candidatus Limnocylindria bacterium
GCCCGTCAGCACCAGGCTGGCGGCCCACGGGTGTCCGAGGAGGACCTCGTAGGCCGACCTGGCGGTGCGTCGGATGGCCGCCTTCCAGTCGGCTCCGCTGGCAGGCAGCTCGATCTCGCCCATGACGATGTCGACCATGCCGCCCAGGATGTCGTCCTTGTTGGCCACGTGGTTGTAGAGCGACATCGCCTCCACCCCGAGCTCCTGGCCGAGCTTCCGCATGCTCAGCGCCTCGAGGCCAGCCTCGTCGGCCAGGCTGACGGCGGCGCGGAGCACCCGCTCGCGGCTGAGCGGAAGGCGCGGCTCGAGGATCGGCTGGGCTTGGGTGGCCATTTGCGTGCACTCTAACTCACGCCGTAAGTTTGGGCTTGACAGGCTTACGCCGTACGTATACCTTACACCGTATGTCCACCCCAACCACGATGCAGGCAGTCGTCTATCGCCGCTACGGCTCCCCCGATGTCCTCAAGCTCGAGGAGGTCCCCAGGCCAATCCCCGGTGACGACGAGGTGCTCGTGCGCGTCCGAGCCGCATCCCTGAATGCGCTCGACTGGCACCTGGTCCGCGGCGAGCCCTACTTGGCGCGCATCGGCGCGCTCCGGAAGCCGGAGCCCAGCACGCCGGGCGTCAACGTCGCCGGAGTCGTCGAGGCGGTCGGCAGGAACGTGACCCAGCTCCGGCCGGGCGACGAGGTCTTCGGCAACAAGCGGCGCGGTTGCGCAGAGTACGTATCGGGCAGCCCTGACCTCTTCCTGCCGAAGCCGGCCAACCTGACGCTCGAGCAGGCTGCGGCCATCCCCACCGCGGGGGTCACGGCGCTCCAGGCACTCCGCGACCATGGTGACCTCAAGCCCGGCCAGAAGGTCCTGATCAACGGCGCGGTGGGAGGCGTCGGCACGTTCGCCGTGCAGATCGCCAAGGCCCTCGGCGGCGAGGTGACCGGCGTGTGCAGCACGCAGAACGTCGACCTCGTGCGCTCGCTCGGCGCGGACCACGTCATCGACTACACGAAGGCCGACTTCGCCAAGGCCGGGGAACGGTACGACCTCGTCGTCGACGTCGCGGCCAATCGATCGGTGCGCGCAATGAGGCGCGTCCTGGCGCGGAAGGGGACGCTCGTGCTGATCGGCGCATCCAAGGGGAAGTGGATCGCACCCCTGGCTCGCTTCTTCGGGACTCAGCTGCTGTCACGGTTCGTCAGCCAGAAGCTGACCTGGTTCATGGCCGAACCGCGGCGCGAGGATCTCCTCACGCTGACGGAGCTCGTCGAGGCGGGGAAGCTGACGCCCTTCGTCGACCGGACGTACCCGCTCAGCGAGACCGCCGACGCGATGCGCTACATCGAGACGATGCACGCCCGGGGCAAGGTCGTCATCACGGTCTGAACCCCGCCGACTACCCCGGTTGGGTCATGCGCATCACGTCGAGGAGGCGGTCCAGCTCCTCGAGGCTGACCTTCCCCGAGTCGACGTGGCCGCGCTCGATGACGACCTGGCGGATCGTCTTTCGCTCGGCCAGCGCCTGCTTGGCGATGCTCGCCACCTCCTCGTAGCCGAGGACCGGGTTGAGGGCAGTCGCCACGGAGGGCGACCCCTCCGCGTACTCCCGGGCGCGTGCCTCGTCAGCGGCGATGCCGCTGACGCATCGGTCCGCGAACAGGACCGATGCAGTGCTGAGCAGCCGGATCGACTCGAGCAGGTTGCGGGCCATCACCGGCAGCATGATGTTCAGCTCGAAGTTGCCCGCGGCGCCGGCGAAGGCAATCGTGCCGTCGTTGCCGATGACCTGGGCGCAGACCATGGAGAGCGCCTCGGGGAGGACCGGGTTCACCTTGCCAGGCATGATCGACGAGCCCGGCTGGAGGTCCGGCAGATGGATCTCCGCCAGCCCGGCGCGCGGCCCGGAGCCCATCCAGCGGATATCCGTCGCGATCTTGTAGAGGCCGATTGCGATGGTGCGCAGCTGTCCGCTCAGCTCGACCAGCCCATCGCGGGCGCCCTGCGCCTCGAAGTGGTTGCGGGCCTCGGTCAGCGGCAGGCCGGTCGAGTCGCGCAGCTCGGAGATGACCCCGGCCGCAAAGCCGGCGGGGGCGTTGATGCCGGTTCCCACCGCGGTGCCGCCCAGCGCCAGCTCGGCCACTCGGGGCAGCGTGGACTCGAGCCGCTCGATGCCGTAGCGGACCTGGGCGGCGTACCCCCCGAACTCCTGGCCGAGGGTGACCGGGGTGGCGTCCATCAGGTGCGTCCGCCCCGACTTCACCACGCCGCCAAACTCACCCGCCTTCCCCTCGAGGGCAGCGGCCAGGCGTCCGAGCGCCGGGATCAGGGTGTTGACCACGCCATCGGTCGCCGCCAGGTGGATGGCGGAAGGGAAGACGTCGTTGCTGGACTGGCTGGCGTTGACGTGATCGTTGGGGTGGACCGCCCGCCCGAGCCGCTCGGCGGCGAGGTTCGCGATCACCTCGTTGGCGTTCATGTTCGACGAGGTGCCGGAGCCGGTCTGGTAGACGTCGATCGGGAAGTGGTCGTCCCAGCCACCGTCGGCCACCTCGAGCGCCGCTGCGCGGATAGCGACCGCCGCCTCGGCATCCAGGATCCCCAGCGCCAGGTTGGCATTCGCGGCGGCGGCCTTGATCCGGCCCAGGGCGTTGATCAGCTCCGGGTCGATGCGCTGCCCGCTGATCGGGAAGTTCTCGACGGCGCGCTGGGTCGTGGCTCCCCATCGCGCCCCGGCCGGGACGTGGACCTCGCCCATCGAGTCGTGCTCCAAGCGGTCCTCGCTCATCGGTTGAAGTCCTGCCTCCCCTCCATGTCGACGAATCGGATCACCGGTGGGATGAGGTATGGCAGCAGCCCCTCGTCGAGGTCGACCAGGATCAGCTTGCACTTGGCGACGAGCTCGTTGACGACCAGCCCGCGGTGCGCAGGCTCGTAGTGCTGCAGCTTGGCCAGGCCCTCCGTCAGCTTGTTGCGCGCGCCGCGGGCGTTGCGACGCTGGAGGTGCAGGAGCCCCGCGGCAACCATGATCAGGCCCTGGTAGAAGTCGCGGTCCTCGTCACCGGCAGCGCGCCACAGCGTCTCCCACGCCTCGTGCGCGTGCCAGTAGCGAAGCCCGTTGAAGAGCGCCACGCCGCGATGCAGGAGCTCCTGCTCCTCGTTCGCGTCGAGCGGTGGCGTCCGCCCGCGGGGCAGCTTCGCCTCCGGCTGCTCCCCGGACTGGGGGGCGTCCGCTGCCGACTTGCGCGGCGGGCGCTTGGCGCGCGAGGCGGGCTTCGTCTTCGGCTCGGCCATCGGAGCCGATGATAGCCGCCGAGGAGGGTCAGGCAGACAGCGATGCGGGCGGGTTACCTCGTCGCCTTGGCACGGCGGTGCGCGCCATCAGTCGGAAGGAGCTCGAGGATCTCGCCTCGGTAGCGGAAACCGGACGAGTGCCGCGCCAGCCATCGCAGGTAGTCCGGATCCTGCCTGACGAGGTCGGCAAGCCGCCAGCCAGAGTACCGCCCGAAGTCGAGGATAGAGGAACCTGCCGGCTGGGGATCTGCCGGTGCCGTTTCGCGACGGGCCCATGGATCGAACGTGGTGGGTGGAACGAGTGGCGGGCCGGGCCCGACAGGCTTCAGACGCTCGCTGTCGTACCGCTTGCGATCCGCCGGCATTCGGACCATCGCATAGGCACGGTTGATGGCGGCCATGCGCTCGAGGTCAGGGGCTCTTCCGTCGGGGTGGTACTGGCGGGCGAGCGCCCGAAACGCTGCCTCGAGGACGAAGCTCTCGGCGCGTGGGTCGATCTGGAGGATGCGGTACGGGTCGGTTTCTCTATGCAAAATTCAACATTTGTTCGAAGTCATGGTACGGGGGATCCGGCCGCGGTGTCGCCTCGCACCACCGCTGAGCACGATCTTCGACGGGGATATCCCGCATTCCTCCACGCGGCGTTCACAATCGGCGCACAACCCGCCGCCAGGCTGACCCTCATCGGATCCGGCGAGGATCCACAACTGAGGAGTTCAAGCCCAATGTTCATCTTCCGCTTCGTCGCGGCCCTGCTCCTGGTGGGCCTGGTGGCGATCGTCGGGGTCAGCATCTACAACGCCGGCGTCTCGGCCGGGATCGCCACCGACGTCGGCAACGCGATCGCCTCCGGGGCTCCGGTTCCGGCCGGCTACTACTACGGCCCGTACGTCGGACAGCCGTGGGGCCACGGCTTCGGGTTCGGCGGCTTCCTGCTCGGCCTGCTGTTCCTGTTCCTCTTCTTCGGCCTGCTGCGTGCCGTCTTCGGCTGGGGCCGATGGAACGGACACCACGGCGGGGGCGGCCCCTCCAGGTGGCGCAGTCGGCGCGACTACTTCGAGGACTGGCACAAGGAGCTTCACGGCGAGAAGCCTGACGCCGCTCCCGCTGACAGGACCTGACCGATCCTGAGACCGATGCGGACGGGCGGCCAGGGCCGCCCGTCCGACTACCATGCCAAACGTGGCACGCATCCTCGTCGTCGACGACGAGCCCAAGATCGTCCAGCTCGTCCGCGACTACCTGGAGCGGGCGGGCTTTGCCGTCTCCACCGCCCGCGATGGCAACGAGGCCCTGATGCGCGCGCACTCCGAGCGTCCGGACCTGATCGTCCTTGACCTGGGACTGCCGCAGCTCGACGGGCTGGAGGTCACGCGACGCCTTCGACGCGACTCAGGGGTGCCGATCATCATGCTCACCGCCCGGCACGAGGAGACGGACAAGGTGGTGGGCCTGGAGCTCGGCGCCGATGACTACGTCACCAAGCCCTTCAGCCCGCGCGAGCTCGAGGCACGGGTCCGCGCTGTGCTCCGTCGACACATGCGCGATACCGACGCCGAGATACTCCGCGCCGGCGACCTGACGCTCGACGTCCCGCGCCTGAGGACTGAAGTCGCCGGCCAACCGGCGTCCCTGACCGCCACCGAGTTCCAGCTCCTCACCGCGCTCGCCCGCCAACCGGGCCGCGTCTTCACGCGCGCCCAGCTGCTCGACGCGATCCACGGCGTCGAATTCGACTCGTACGAGCGGGCAATCGATGCGCACGTCAAGAACATCCGGCGCAAGATCGAGCCCGATCCGCGGGCGCCCCGCTACCTGCTCACGGTCTACGGCGTCGGCTACCGGCTGGCCGATGTCTGACCATCGCTGGGGCTACCGCGGGGAGCATCGGCCACCGTGGTGGCCGGAGGACGAAGCCTGGCCCCCGACCGACGAAGAGGGGCGGCGTCGCGTGCGAAGCCACTTCCGACGGCGGATGGGCTGCTTCTTCCTGTTCATGTTCCTGGTCGTCGCGTCGCTGGTGGGGTTCGTCGCGTACTTGATCGGCAGCGCCCTGGGCGCCGGACGGTCCGCCCCCGGCGCCATCCTCATCGGCCTCCTGGTGCTGCTCGTCCTCGCGATCCTCGGCCGTATCGTGCGCCGCCTCGCCGCGCCGGTAGGCGACCTGATCGAGGCATCGGGCCGCATCGAGGCTGGCGACTTCAGCAGCCGGGTTCAGGAGACCGGTCCGCGCGAGGTCCGCGCCCTGGCGCGGGCCTTCAACGCCATGAGCGCCAAGCTGGAAGAGGCAGAGCAGGACCGCCGATCCGCCCTGGCCGACGTCTCGCACGAGCTGCGCACGCCGCTGACCGTCATCCAGGGCAACCTCGAAGCCCTCGTCGACGGCGTCTACCCCGCCGATGCGGCCCACCTCGAGCCGATCCTGGCCGAGACCCGGATCCTCGAGCGACTGATCGAGGACCTCCGAACGCTGACCCTGGCCGAGGCCGGCAGCCTCGTCCTCCACCGCGAGCCGACCGACCTCGGGGCGCTGCTGACCGATGTCGCGGCCAGCTACCTCGGCCATGCGGAGCAGTCCGGCATCTCATTGAGCGTCACCGCAGCGGATGACCTGCCGATCCTGGACATCGACCCGGCTCGCCTCCGAGAGGTAGTGTCGAACCTCCTGACCAACGCCCTCCGCCACACCCCGCGCGAGGGAACGGTTGAGCTCTCGGCCGGTCTCGCCGGCGACCAGGTCGAGGTCACCGTCCACGACACCGGCAGCGGCATCCCGCCGGACCAGCTCGACCGGATCTTCGAGCGCTTCTACCGCTCTTCCGACTCCCCGGGCAGCGGCCTCGGCCTCCCCATTGCCAGGGGTCTCGTCGAGGCCCACGGCGGGACGATCACGGCCACTTCGGATCCTGCCGCTGGCACGACCATTCAGCTCGCGTTGCCCCGAGAGCAAGCGTCGTCAACTGGCTAGAGCTCGCCGGACTCGGCATCGTTCTCGGTGGTCATCGGCCCGACCTTCACGCGGGCTCGCCGCGTGGATCCCACCCCATGAGGCGGCGGCGATGTCCACCACTCCGTGACGTTGCCGGGGAACCACTTCCCGGTGTTTTCGACATTGGTCAGGACGGCGAAGACGTCCTCGATCGGCCGGTTGATGGTGATCGTGCTATGGACCGATGACGCCATTCCGGTGACTCCCCAGAGTTGACTTGGGCGCCCAGACTAGTACGACATAGCTCCCATTCGAGAGAGGCGGCAAGTATGGACATCTTCAGGAACCCCGACGAGGTCATCGAAGAGGTCGAGCAGCAAGCGAAGCGCCGCGAGGACCAGACCGATGCCGAGGACGAGCTCGACAAGTCACCCGAGGACCAGGACGAAGACTCCGAAGCCTGACCAGCCTCGCAGGGGCGCCCAGAAGTTCAGGGGGTGACCGGCGCCCGCCGAGGGCTGTCGCGCCAGCCAGCAGAGGCGGGTGTCAGGCGCCCCATCAACTCCATCGGCTCCTCAGCCGATGCGGATCATCTTCTTGTTCACGAACTCGTCGGCGCCAAAGCGGCCGAGCTCGCGGCCCGACCCCGAGCGCTTGATGCCGCCGAACGGCAGCTCCGCGCCGTCGGCGAGCACGACGTTCACGAACACCATGCCGGCTTCGATGCCGTCGGCGACGCGGAGCGCCTGCTCCCGGTCGGTGGTGTAGACATACGAGCCCAGGCCGAACGGGGTGTCGTTCGCGATGCGCACGGCATCGGCCTCGTCCTTCGCGCGGTACACCTGCGCGACCGGGCCGAAGAACTCCTCCTTGGAGGCGGGGTTCTCGGGAGTGACATCCGTGAGCACGGTGGTCTGGAAGAACGCGCCGTCGCGGGTGCCGCCGTGCACGAGCGTCGCGCCGTGCTCGATTGCGCGCTTGACCTGCTGGTCGATACCCTCGGCGGCCTTCAGCGAGGAAAGCGGACCGAGCGCCGAGTCGGCCGACGTCGGGTCCGTCGCCTCGATCTCGGCGATCTTCGCGGTGAACTTCTCGAGGAAGGGCTCGTACAGCTCGTCGGCGACGATGAAGCGCTTGGCCGCGTTGCACGACTGGCCGCTGTTGTCGAGGCGGGCATCGACCGCGTTCTGCACGGTGGCGTCGAGGTCGTCGGTCGAGAGCAGGATGAAGGGGTCCGAGCCGCCGAGCTCGAGCACGACCTTCTTCAGGTGGCGGCCCGCGATCTCGGCGACCGCCGCGCCGGCGCGCTCGGAGCCGGTGAGCGAGACGCCCTGCACGCGCGGGTCCGCGATGACCCGCTCGATCTGGTCGTGCTTGGCGTAGATGTTCACGTAGGCGCCGACCGGGAAGCCGGCGTCGAGGAACATCTGCTGCATCGCGGCGGCGGACTCGGGGCACTGCCCGGCGTGCTTGAGCAGGATCGTGTTGCCGATGATGAGGTTCGGGCCGGCGAAGCGGGCGACCTGGTAGTACGGGAAGTTCCAAGGCATGACGCCGAGCAGCACCCCGAGCGACGAGCGGCGGATGACCGCCGAGCCATCCCCCGCAAGGAGCTGGATCGGCTCGTCCTTCAGGAATTCCGCCGAGTGGTCGGCGTAGTACTCGTAGATGTCTGCAGCGAAGTCGACCTCGGTAAGCGCCTGCGCGATCGGCTTGCCCATCTCGCGCACGATGAGCTCCGCCAGCTCCTGGCGGCGCTCGCGGTGCAGTTCGCTGACGCGGCGGATCAGGGCAGCGCGCTCCTCGACCTTGGTCGACTTCGACCAGGTGCGGTGCGCCTTGTCGGCTGC
>DASSIB010000060.1:0-16942 GCA_035692365.1 Candidatus Limnocylindria bacterium
AGCTCACCGCGCAGGAGCGCAAGATCCTCCGACTGGTCGCGGAGGGGAAGACCAACAAGGAGATCGCGACCGAGGTCTTCCTCTCGGACAAGACGGTGAAGAACTACGTCAGCAGCATCCTCTCGAAGCTGAACCTCCAACGCCGGGCGCAGGCGGCGGCATTCGTGGCCAAGCATCGGCTCGGCGAGGATCGGTCCTAGCCGCCCTCCGCGCCGCGAACGACGAGCGCCCGTCCCAGCAGAACTATCGAGCCGAGCAGGACCGTCCCGACCACCGCCGCTCCGGCGATGCCGAGCCAACCGGGGCCGAATGCGCCCACCGCCACCAAACCTGCACCGATATTCCATCCCGCGAGGCGCGTCGTCGCCCACCTGCCCAGCTCCCTCCGCTGTGCGGCGTGGCGGGCGGCGTCACCAGGCCCGACCGAGGGGAGGAGGTGGCTCCAGGACCCGATCAGCGCCTGGAGCGCCCAGCCGATGACGATCGGCCCCACCACCCGCGGTAACGACCAACCGGCCGGTCCGGCTCCATTGAGGACGACTCCCGTCGCCAGGATCAGCGTCCCGATCCCGAACCAGGCGACCGCCGCGGTCAGGTGCCCGATCGTGAGCCGATGCCAGCCCGGATCGGTGGTCCACCTGCCGCGACCCGACCACGCCCCCGTCGCCACGACGGCCAGCCCGGCGGCCCCCGCCATCACAGCCGCGGATCCGGCGATCGTCAGCACCGCCGACCCGACGGCGTACCCGATCGCCGCGCACGGCGCACCGAGCCCGATGCCGGCGACAACGACGACCAGCGCCGGACGCGAGCGGATCCGCGAGCCGATCACCGTCGGGTAGAGGTGGATGAGCGTGCCGGCCACCACCAGCGAGAGGAAGCCGATCAGGTTGAGCCAGGCGTGCGCCGGCTTGAGGCCGAGCCACGCGCCGCCAGGCGTGACAGCGCCGCCAACGCGCAGCATGGCCAGCACCACCGCAGCCGCGGCGTTGAGCAGCGCCAGCCCGTAGGCCGCCTCCACAACGCCGAAGCGCCGACCGAGCCCCGCCCGCGCGGGGATGAAAGCGGTGCCCGCGCTGATCGCGATCCCCGCCAGGTAGGCGCCTGCGCCCAGCAGGGTCGCGAGGTTCGCCCCCGTCGGGAACCCGACCGCCAAGGCGACGACACCAACGGCGATGCAGACCTCCCCGGCGAGGCGCACGCGCGCTGGAGCGGGGCGGGCAGCGGCGAGCGAGACGGTGAAGTGCGGCAGGAGCGCTGCGATGGCCAGGCCCGCCCCGCCGGCCAGCGCGAGGTGCAGCGGCAGCCAGGAGCCGCCCCCGCCGATCCCGGTGACGAACACGAGCGCGGCCGCGGCGACGAACGCGGCGGCACCGGCGATCCCAAGCAGCACGACGCGTCGCTCGGGCCCACGATCGACGCTGCCCCGCACGGGTGCGCCGCCGAGCGAGATCAGCGGCCGAACAGCGGGCGGAGGTGGTGCCAAGGGCTTGTCTCCGTCAGCCGCGGCCAATCCGCCCCAGATGGGTGTCGCGGAAGTCGGTCGGCAGCTTCAGCCCATAGCCGAGCGCGCGATCCAGCCCGATGTGCGTGATGAAGACGGCACCGGCCAGCAGCAGCCACGACGTGCCGGTCCACCAGCCGAGGCCGAGCAGCACGACCGGGAGCACGAGGTTGTGGGCGGCGTTGTAGGTGATCGATCCGAGCAGCGGGCCCCCCAGGTAGCCGATCATCGACAGGTCGACCAGCAGCCAGGCGGGGATCAGCAGCCAAGCCGAACCCCCGTTGACGAGCCACAGGCCGATCCCCAGCGCGAGCACGGTGATCTGTTCCGCTCGCAGGATGAGGTCGACGGCGGAGCGGTTCACTCCCACCTGAACATGCGGATGGCGAGCACGAAGGTGATGATCGCCCAGACGCCCATCCCCAGCAGCTGCGGACCCAGCGAGGCAAAGCTGGCGCCTTCGTTGACCACCGCTCGCAGCGCTTCGTTCACATAGGTCAGCGGCATGTACCCGGTGATGCCGGCCAGGAAGTCGGGCATCGCGTCACGGGGGAAGAAGACGCCGGAGAGGAACATCATCGGCAGGCTGATCAGGTTGGCGACGGGTGCGGCCTGGTCCTCGTTCTTGGCCCATCCGGCGATCGCGAAGCCGACCGCGAGGAAGATCACCGAGCCGAGGAACACGACGGCAGCCAGGGTCACGTAGTCACCGAACATCTGGAGCCCGAACCAGATGCCGATCCCGAACAGGATCGCCACCTGCACGACGGCGATGATCAGTCGCGACGCAACCTGCGCGGCGAGGAAGTAGGCCGGCGGGGTCGGCGTGGCGAAGAGGCGACGCAGCGCCCCGGTGCGCTTGAGGTGGACGAAGCCGAAGGCGACCCCGAAGAGGCCGAGCTGCATCACGGTCATGCCCACGATCCCCGGCACCAGGAAGTCGATGTAGCCGAGGTCCCGCGACTGGACCGACTCGAAGCGGACCGGCGGCGAGCCGAAGACGCCGCCCGGCGGCTCGCCGCCGCCCGGGGCGAAGAGGGCCTGGCCGACGGCCTGCTGGAGCAGCCCCTGGGCAACCTGCGCCTGCGCAGGGTCGGCGCTGGATGCGTATGCGACGAGGCCACTCTCCTGGCCGAGCTCCGGATCGAAGCCGGACGGGATGATGAGGACGAAGTCCAGGTCGCCGTCCTTCAGGTCCGCCAGCAGCGAATCGCGTGAGCCGTTCGCCGGTTCGATGTAGTCGAATCCCGCCAGCCCGTCGATCAGGCCGGCACTCGCCTCGTTGTGCGCCTCATCGGCGACCCCGAGCTCGATGGTGGTGGCGCCCTCGAAGTTCAGGACGCCGAAGATCAACATGATGATGAGCGGCAGGAAGAGGCTGAAGAAGACGGCCGCGCGGTTGCGCACGAACATCCTGACGCTCGCCACGAAGAGCGCCCAGAACATGCCGAGCCGGATCCCGAACGGGCGCATCGGTCAACCTTCCTCGCGCAGGTCGTGGCCGGTGAGATCGAGGAAGACGTCCTCGAGATTGGCGAGCCGCTCGACCCGGGCCTTGGTGAATCCCCGGCCGAGCAGCGCGTCCACCAGCCGCTGGGGAGTGTCGAGGGCGACGATCACCCCGCGGTCCATGATCGCGACGCGATCGCACAGCTCCTCCGCCTCCTCCATGTAGTGCGTCGTCAGCACGACCGTGTGCCCGCGCTCCCGGATCTGGCGCACGAGCCCCCACAGGTGATGGCGCGCCTGTGGGTCGAGGCCGGTCGTCGGCTCGTCGAGGAAGAGGACGCGGGGCTCGTTCACGAGCGCGGCCGCGATGCTGAAGCGCTGCTTCTGCCCACCGGAGAGGGTGCGCACCTGCGAGCGCGCCTTCTCGGTCAGCTCCACGTCGGCGAGCAGCGCCATCGCGTCGACCTGGCGCTCGTAGAGGTGGCCGAACAGCTCGAGCAGCTCGACGAGGTTCAGCTCGTCGAAGAAGCTCGATGCCTGGAGCTGGATGCCGATCCGGGCCTTCACGCCGCGCGGGTCGCGGGTGACGTCGATGCCGTCCACGACCGCGCTGCCGGAGTCGATCGGGCGCATCCCCTCGATCATCTCGAGGGTCGTCGTCTTGCCCGCGCCGTTGGGTCCCAGGATGCCGAAGACCTCGCCCTCCGCGATCTCGAAGCTGACGCCGTCGACCGCCTGCAGGCTCCCGTAGCGTTTTCGCAGGTCGCGTGCGGCGACGATCGGTCCACTCATGGCCGCGGAATCCTAGCCGACCGTAAGGAGGCTGACGTAGAGGGCCGCCGTCTGCTCGGCGATCGATGCCCAGCTGAACCGCTCGACCGCTCGGCGCCGGCCGGCGGCACCCATCCGAGCCCGCCGCGCCGGATCGGCCATCAGCCCGTTGATCGCGGATGCCAGCTCGCTCGCCAGCCGGTCGGGATCCGCCGGGGACATCGGCTCGTCCGGGTCGAAGGCCACCGGGACGAGGATGCCCGTCTCGCCGTCGACCACCACCTCGGGGATGCCACCCACCGCCGTGGCCACCACCGGTCGCTCACAGGCCATGGCCTCCAGGTTCGTGATGCCGAATGGCTCATAGACCGATGGACAGACGAAGATGGCGGCATGGCTGTAGAGCTGGCGGATCTCCGCGCGGCTCAGCATCTCGGGGATCCAGACCACGCTCGGACGTTCGGCCCGGGCCGCGGTCACTCCGGCTTCCACCTCTGCGGCCAGCTCGGGCGTGTCGGGCTGCCCGGCCGCCAGCACCACCCCGATCTCCGGGTCGAGCAGCCGCATCGCACGGACGAGGTGGACGATCCCCTTCTGGCGGGTGATGCGCCCGACGAAGAGCACGTAGGGCCGATCCGGGTCGATCCCGTGCCGAACGAGCACGTCGGTCGCGGGATCGGGTGCGAAGAACTCGGCGTCGATCCCGTTGTGGATGATGTGAATCCGCTCCGGCTCCACCGCGAAGTGGCGCAGGACGTCGTCGCGCGTCCCGCGGCTGACGGCGATCACGGCGTCGGCCGACTCGAGTGCTGTTCGCTCCACCCAGGAAGAGAGGTCGTAGCCGCCGCCGAGCTGCTCGCGCTTCCACGGCCGCAGCGGCTCGAGCGAGTGGACGGTGATGACCAGGGGCACGGAGCGTGCCTTCTGCACCAGGAGGCCCCCGAGGTGGGTGTACCAGGTGTGGCAGTGCACGAGGTCGGCATCGGTCGGATCTGCCGCCATGGCGAGACAGCGCGCGAGGGCGTCCCAGGCCGGCCGCAGCTGATCCTCGGCCGCTCCCTCCTCGCTGGCCGCGGGGTATCCCCGGACCCGCCAGCCGGGCTCGTCCTCGTCCTGGTCGCCAAAGGTGCGCACCTCCAGGTCGACGAGGCGACGCAGCTGTCGGCTGAGCTCGGCAACGTGCATCCCGGCACCGCCGTAGACATGCGGCGGATATTCGTTGGTGAGCAGCAGGGCCTTCATGCTGGAGCCAGCGTAGCGCGTCGGGCGGTCGCGGACGGCCACGACGAGGGCCTTGCCGTATACTCCCCTGTAGTATCCTGAAGGACCGATGACCAGCCCCGCCGCCGAACCCCTCACCGAGCTCTCGCTCCCCATCGTGGGCATGACCTGCGCGTCGTGCGTCACGCGCATCGAGCGCTTCCTGGGGCGGACCGATGGTGTCGCGGACGCGGCGGTCAACCTGGCCACGGAGCGGGCCACGGTGCACTTCGATCCCGGCCGCATCGATCGCGGCGGGATCGTGGCGGCCATCGAGGCGGCCGGCTACGAGGTTGCGGCCCCGGCCTCCACCACCGGGGCGGTGGACGACCAGGCGGACCTGGCGCGCGCCACCGAGCGCCGGGCGCTGCTGCGGGACGCGGTGATCGCAACCGCCATCGGCCTGGCGATGATGGTCGTCTCCATGTGGCCCGGCGGCACGCCATGGCCGATGGAGCGCATCAACGTCTGGATGCTCGCGCCGGCGACGGTGGTGCAGTTCGTCCTCGGCCGGCGCTTCCTGGTCGCAGCGGCGAAGGGACTGCGCCACGGGGATCTGACGATGGACACCCTCGTCTCGCTCGGCACCCTCGCCGCGTACGGCTACTCGCTGGCGATCACCCTGGCGGGATCGGCGACGGAGACCTACTACGACAGCGCGGCGGTAATCATCGGCCTGGTGCTGCTCGGTCGCTGGCTCGAGGCGCGGGCCAAGAGCCAGGCGGCGGGCGCGGTGAAGGCGCTGCTCAAGCTGCGACCCACGACCGCACGGGTGCTGCGTGACGGGCGCGAGACGGACCTGCCGATCGACCAGGTGCGGCCCGGGGATCTCGTCCGCGTCCGACCGGGCGAGCGGGTGCCGGCCGATGGCGCGATCGTCGAGGGCGGATCCGCGATCGACGAGTCGATGCTCACCGGCGAGTCGATACCGGTCGACAAGCGCGTCGGCGATGCCGTCACCGGCGCAACCATGAACGCGTCGGGCTCGTTCGTGATGCGCGTGGAGCGGGTCGGGGTCGACACCACCCTGGCGCAGATCGCGCGGCTGGTCGAGCAGGCGCAGGGCTCGAAGGCGCCGATCCAGCGGGTCGTCGACCAGGTGACTGCCCGGTTCGTCCCGGCGGTGGTGCTGATCGCCGCGGTCGCGTTCGGCGCGTGGCTGCTGCTCGGCGCCGAGCCGCGGCTCCCCGCAGCCCTGACCGCGGCAGTCGCCGTGCTGATCATCGCCTGCCCCTGCGCGATGGGACTCGCCACCCCCACCGCGATCATGGTCGGGACCGCCAAGGGCGCCGAGGCCGGGATCCTGGTGCGCGACGGCGCCGCCCTGGAGCAGGCGCAGCGGGTCACCGCGGTGGTCCTCGACAAGACCGGCACGATCACCCGCGGCCAGCCCTCGGTGGTGGCGCTTCGGCCAGCCGCGGGAACCAGCGAGGCGGAGCTGTTGCGGGTGGCGGCTGCGGTCGAGCGCGGGAGCGAGCATCCGCTGGCCGAGGCGATCGTGCGGGAGGCGACGAGCCGCGGGATCGAGGCGCCGGCAGCCACCGACTTCAGCTCCATCTCCGGCGGCGGCGTGGAGGCGATGGTCGAGGGGCGCAGGGCAATCGTCGGCAGCGAGCGGCTGCTCGGCGAGCAGGGGGTGGATGTTCAACCACTCGAGTCGCTGGCCCGAGAGGCAGCGGCAGCCGGGCACACGCCGGTGCTGGTGGCCATCGAGGGCGTCGCCATCGGGGTGATCGCCATCGCCGATACGGTGAAGCCCGAATCGGCCGCCGCGGTGCGACGCCTGCAGGAGGCGGGCCTCGAGGTCTGGATGCTGACCGGTGATCGCGGCGCCGTGGCCGAGGCGATCGGGGCCCAGGTCGGCATCCCGTCGAACAGGCTCCTGGCCGAGGTCCGCCCGGGCGAGAAGGCGGAAAAGGTGCGGGAGCTGCAGGACGCCGGGGCGGTCGTCGCGATGGTCGGCGATGGGATCAACGACGCGCCGGCCCTGGCCCAGTCCGACCTCGGAGTCGCGATCGGCACGGGCGCCGACGTGGCAGTCGAGGCGTCCGACATCACCCTCATCGGCGACGACCTGCGCGCGGTCCCGGCGGCCATCCGCCTCTCGCGCGCGACCATGCGCACGATCCGCCAGAACCTCGCCTGGGCGTTCGGCTACAACCTTGTCCTGATCCCGGTCGCCGCGGGGGCACTCTTCCCGCTCACCGGCTGGCTCCTCTCGCCGGCGCTGGCGGCCGGCGCCATGGCGCTCTCGAGCGTGAGCGTCGTCACCAACTCCCTTCGACTCCGTGGCTTCCGAACCAGCTGAAAGGATGGATGCACCGATGGAGACTCCCCACGCCACCCCACTCGCGCACGACCCCGTCTGCGGCATGACCGTCAACCCCGAGGTGGCGCGCGCCGCCGGGCTCTCGGCCGAGCACGAGGGCCAGAGCTACTACTTCTGCGGCCGAGGCTGCCGGCTCGAATTCCTCGACGACCCGAAGCGCTTCTTCGACCCGGACTTCGTGCCGCACATGTAGGGGCGCGCGGCTAGACTCGGGCGCGATGCCCCTCATCTCGACCCAGTCCCTGACGAAGCGCTACGGATCCTCGGTCACGGCTCTCGACGCGCTGACGCTCGAGGTCCAGCCCGGAATCATCGGCCTGGTCGGCGCCAACGGCGCCGGCAAGAGCACGCTGCTGAAGATCCTGCTCGGGCTCCTGAAGCCGACCAGCGGCAGCGCGACGGTGATGGAGATGGACGTCGCCACCCGCGGACCGGAGATCCGCCAATACGTCGGCTACCTGCCGGAGCACGACTGCCTCCCGCCGGACGTCTCCGCCACCGACTTCGTGAGCCACATGGGCCGCATGGCCGGGCTGCCGCCCGCGGCGGCACGCGAGCGAACCGCCGAGGTCCTCCGCCACGTGGGCCTCTACGAGGAGCGCTACCGGCCGATCGGCGGCTACTCGACCGGCATGAAGCAGCGCGTCAAGCTGGCGCAGGCGATCGTGCACGACCCGAAGCTCCTCCTCCTGGACGAGCCGACCAACGGGCTCGACCCGGCCGGCCGCGACGAGATGCTCGACCTGGTGCATCGCACGGGCACCGAATTCGGGATCGCCACCGTCGTCGCCAGCCACCTGCTGGGCGAGATCGAGCGGGTCTGCACCTTCCTGCTGGCGATCGACGCCGGAAAGCTGCTCCAGTCGGCCCCGATCGCCTCCTTCGTGGAGCGCACCGGGACCCTGGGCGTGGAGGTCGAGGACGGCGCCGATGCCCTCGCCGCGCGCCTCGTCGCGGCCGGCCTCACCGCCCGCGCCGACGGGCGCAGCGTCCTTGTCGACTGCCCCGACGAGCGGCCGTACGACATCGTCCGCGACGTGATCGACGAGATGGGGCTGTCGCTCACGCGGCTCGAGCAGCGGCGACATCGGCTCGAGGACCTGTTCCGCGCGGAGGGTCGCACCGATGACGCGGCGTGAGGCGGCGGTCGCGCCACGGGAGAGCGCGACAGGTGCGATCTACGACCTGGGATACCGAGGCTACGACGGGCCGCGGCTGGGACGCAGGGCCGCATTCGTTACGCTCTTCTGGGCCAGCCTGCGGGCCGCCTTCGGGCTCGGGCGCTCGGGCCGCTCGAAGGTGGTCCCCTGGGGCCTGAGCGCGATCATGATCGTGCCCGCGGCCGTGGCCGGAGCGATCCAGGCGCTCGCGCCGGGCGGCCTCTCCCCCTTCAACTACGACAACTACCTCTGGGACCTCCAGGCGATCCTCGCCCTCTTCGTGGCCGCCCAGGCGCCCGAGCTGGTCAGCAGCGACCAGCGCAACCGGGTCCTGTCGCTCTACTTCAGCCACGCCCTGGCCCGCAGCGACTACGCGCTCGCGAAGTTCGGCGCGATGGCCGCCGCCCTCTTCTTCCTGGCCCTCGCTCCCCTGCTGGTGATCTTCTTCGCATCGATCCTCGTTTCGACCGATGTGCCCGCCGCCATCGGCGACCAGCTCGGCAACCTGCCCCAGATCGTGGGGTCGCCCCTGGTCTACGCGATTCCGCTGGCCGCGCTCGGGATGGCGATCGCCTCCTTCACCCCTCGCCGGGCGTATGCCACGGGGGCGATCATCGCCGTCTTCCTGGTCAGCGCCGCGGTGGGTGGCATCCTCGCCGAAGCCGGCCGCGGGCGACTCTCGCTGGTCGCCCCGCTGATCAACCCCTTCGTGCTGCTCGACGGCACGCGCGACTGGCTGCTCGGTGCGAGCATCCCGGACTCCCCGGTCTCGCGCGCCGACCTGGCGGAGCCGGTCTTCGGTGCCCTGACCGCCGTCCTCACCGTGATCGGCATCGCCGCCGTGCTGTGGCGCTACCGGCGGATCGCCGCATGAGCGCGACCCCCGTCGGCACCAGCGAGGCGGTCGAGCTGGCCAACGTCTCGCGCTGGTACGGCAACGTGGTCGCCGTCAACGACATCAGCTTCAAGCTGGAGGGCGGCGTGACCGGACTGCTCGGCCCGAACGGCGCCGGGAAGTCGACCATCCTGCACATGGTGGCGGGCTTCCTGGCACCTTCATCGGGCGCGGTGACGGTGGGCGGCTCGCCGTCGTGGCGCCACCCGGAGATGTACCGGCGCATCGGGCTGGTTCCCGAGCGCGAGGCGGTCTATCCGTTCCTCACCGGTCGCGAGTTCGCGCATGCCAATGCCCGACTGCAGGGGATGACGCCGGCCGACGCCGACGCCGCCGCGGCCCGCGCCATCGGCCTGGTGGAGCTGGAGGACGCCGCCGACCGGCCGATCGGCACCTACTCGAAGGGGATGCGGCAGCGGGCCAAGGTGGCCGCCGCGCTGGTCCACGATCCGCCGATCCTGCTCCTCGACGAGCCGTTCAACGGGATGGATCCCCGGCAGCGGCTGCACATGATGGACCTGCTGCACGGGATGGCGGCCGAGGGGCGGACGATCCTCTTCTCGTCGCACATCCTCGAGGAGGTCGAGCGGCTCGCCGGTCGGGTGCTGGTCATCGTGGCCGGGCGGCTCGCCGCGTCGGGCGACTTCCGCGAGATCCGGCGGCTGATGACCGACCGCCCGCACACCTTCACGGTCCGCTCTTCGGACGACCGTGCCCTCGCCTCCGCCCTGCTGGCCGAGCCGACGATCGCCGGCGCGGCGCTCGACGGCGGGCTGCTGACGGTGCGCAGCAACGACTTCGGCGCCTTCAGCCGCGCCGTGAGCGGGATCGCCCGGCGCCACCAGATCAGCCTGCACGAGCTGCTGCCGACCGACGAGTCGCTCGAGTCGGTCTTCAGCTACCTGGTGCGCCGATGAACTGGGTCATCGCGCGGATCACCCTGCGCCAGCTCCTCTCGCGGCGACGCACGCTGCTGCTCCTCCTGCTCGGCGGCGTGCTGGTGCTGGCGGCGGGGATCTTCCGGCTCGCCGGGGAGGAGGCTCGTGCCCTCCCGTTCACGGCGGGCCTCCTCAGCAACCTGGGGATCGGCACGCTGATGCCGCTGGTTGCGCTCATCTTCGGCACCGGGGCGATCGGGGCCGAGATCGAGGACGGGACGGCCATCTTCCTGCTCGCCAAGCCGATCCGCCGCGCCACCGTGGTCCTCACCAAGCTGGCCGTCGCCGCGGTCTGCGCGGCGGCACTGACCTGCGGGCCGATGCTGCTCGCCGGCGTGATTGCCGCAGGTGGCCTGGGGGACGGGCTCGTGCTCGGGATGGTGGCCGGTGCCGCCATCGGCTCGATCCTGTACGCCTCGGTCTTCCTGGCGCTCAGCCTGGTCACCGGGCGCGCCCTCGTCTTCGGGCTCGGCTACGTCCTGATCTGGGAGGGGCTGCTGGCAGGTCTCTTCGCCGGGACGCGGACCTTCAGCGTCCGGCAGCTGACGCTGTCCTTTGCCGATGCGATCGGTGGCATCCGCGCCGACATCTTCGATGCGCCGGTGGGCCTGACCACGGCGGTCGTGGTCGGCATCGCGCTTCTCGTGCTCACCACTGGGATCGCGATTCGACGGCTGAGCGGCTTCGAGATCTCCGGAGAGGCCGCCTAGGGCGTCGCCGCGGCGATCGCGGCGCGGATGCCGTCCATGCTGAGCGGGCCGGTGTAATGCGTTCCGCCGATGAACAGGGTCGGCGTCGAGTTGAGCCCCAGCGCGCTGGCCGCCTGCCGGTCGACGTCGACGACCGCCGCGATCTCCGCCGACGCGTAGGCGGCCCGCCACTCCTCCGTGTCAAGCCCCAGCTCGCCGGCGAGCGTCATGAAGAAGGCATCGGCATCGGTGCCGGAGAGGTTCTGCCACGACCCCTGGCGGGCGTATAGCGCATCCGACATCTCCCAGAATGACGACTGCTCATGCGCCGCTGCCGCTGCCCGCGCGGAGCGATCCGCGTTGGCGTGATTCGCGTCGAGCGGGAAGTAGCGCGACACGAGCGTCATCTCGTTCGCCGAGGCGAGCTGGGCGAGGATCGGCGCCAGTGAGGCGCAGCCGGGGCACTGGAAGTCTGCGAACTCGACCACTTCGACGGCGCCGCTGCCCAGGCGCGGACTGTCCGCCCCGGCGAGCCCTGATGGGCCTGGCGATACGGTCGGGGTCCCGCTGCTGGCACCAAGCGCCAGGAGCGCGGCCACGGCCAGGGTCGCCACCCCGCCGCCTGCCCACCCGATGCGCAGGAGGCTCGCTCGCTCCTGGTCGCGTGCCCTGGCCGCCTGCTGGCGCGTCCGGCTGGAATGGGCGGCGGGTGGGTCTTCCTTCGTGCGCACCACCATCACCACGGACGCGAGCAGGGCAAAGCTCGCGGCGGCCTGGACGAGACACCAGCTGCAGAACGCGCGGATCACGAATGCCTCCAGGCCGGTGAGGACCAGCGACGCGATCGCACCCGCCACCGCCAGCCCGAGCAGCGCGATCTCCGCCTGGATCCCGGCGAACGGGCGCGCGCCAGGAGCCGCGAGCGTGAGCCAGATCGCCGCGAGGTAGAAGAGGAGGCCGATCAGCGGGAGCGGGACCCCGAGCGGATAGGCGAAGTCGCTGGCTCGCACCACGTCGCAGCCGCTGCCGGTGAGGCATAGCCCCGGCTGTCCCGTGACGTACTCCACCAGCAGGTAGGCGGACGCGGCGGCGCCGACGATCGAGGAGAGGAGGGCTGCCGAACGCCAGCGCGCGGCAGCCATGCTGCGATGCATATCGTGCCGAGTGTGCGTTCCGTCGCGCGATGAGAAGCAGTGCCGAAGGTCCCGCGAGACCGGGACCAACCGCCCGCGAATCGGTTATAGTTGACCTAGCAACTAATTCGATGGAGCCAACCGATGCCCGCCGTCACCGCCGACCTTCTCACCCTCCCCCGACTCTCGACCGTCGCAACCGGCAGCGTGGCGCGCCCGGTGCGCGGCATCGTGACGGGCATCCAGACCTTCGAGGGGGAGGGCTTCCCGGTTCGGCGACCGTTCCCGGGAATTGACCTCTCCCTGGTCGATCCCTTCATCCTGCTCGACCAGATGGGGGCGGTCGAGTACGCCGCCGGGGAGGCGAAGGGCGCGCCGGACCACCCGCACCGCGGCTTCGAGACGGTGACCTACATGCTCGACGGGGTGATCGAGCACCGCGACAGCATGGGCGGTGGCGGAACGATCAGCGACGGCGCCACCCAGTGGATGACCGCCGGCGCCGGGATCGTCCACTCCGAGATGCCGCCGGAGTACCTGGTCCGCTCCGGTGGCCTCTTCCATGGCGTGCAGCTGTGGGTCAACCTGCCGGCGCGGCTGAAGTGGAGCCCGCCTCGCTACCAGGACATCGTGCCCGGTGAGGTGACGCTCATCACCAACACCGATGGCTCCGCGCTGGTGCGGATCATCGCCGGCGAGCTGGACGGCCATGCCGGGCCGGGGGTCACCTACACGCCGATCGCCTACGCGCACGCCACCCTGCATCCCGAGGCTCGCCTTGCGGTGCCGTGGCGAGCCGACTTCAACGCACTCGTCTACGTCCTGGCGGGAAGCGGGCGCGTCGGCCCGGAGGATGCACCCATCGGCGAGGGGCAGCTTGCCATCCTGGGCGCCGGCGACCACGTGACGATCAGCGCCGACCGCAATCCGGCGGGAGCGTCACCGACGCTGGAGGTCCTCCTCCTCGGCGGTCAGCCGATCCGCGAGCCGATCGCGCACTACGGCCCGTTCGTTATGAACACGCGCGAGGAGATCCTGCAGGCGGTGGCGGACTACCAGGCGGGGCGCATGGGCACGATCCCGCCGGTCCACGGTCTCACGGCGGGCTCGACGCCCGAAGGATCCTGAGGGCCGCCCCTCAGGCCTTCGGCTTCTTCGGCTTCTTCGGCTTGGGGGGTCGCTTGGGTGTCTTGTCGGCCATGAGATACCTCCTCGCCGGAGTGTAGGACGCGGAGCCGGTCGCGCGTCGCGTACCGTTGCCGCATGCGCACCTTTCGGTTTGGCGTCACCGCCAGCCATGCCGGCAGCGGCGAGGCTTGGGCGGCGCTGGCGAGACGTGCCGAGGAGCTGGGCTACGGCGCGCTCCTCGTCCCGGACCACCTCAGCCAGCAGCTCTCCCCGATCGCTGCCATCGCGACCGCGGCGGCTGCCACAACCACCCTGCGCGTCGGCGGTTTCGTGTTCGCCAACGACTTCCGGCACCCGCTGATGCTGGCCCGCGAGGCCGCGACCCTCGATCTCCTCTCGAATGGCAGGCTGGAGCTCGGGCTGGGAGCCGGATGGCGCACCTCGGACTATCGGCAGCTGGGGATGCCGTACGACGCCCCCGGCCGCCGGATCGACCGGCTGGTCGAGTCGAGCCTGCTGGTGAAGCGGCTCCTCAGCGGCGAGACGGTCACCCACGCGGGACCGCACTACCAGCTCGGGGCGGCGCGCGTCTGGCCGCGACCGATCCAGCGGCCGCACCCGCCGATCATCATGGGCGGAGGCGGCCCGCGCATGCTGCGGCTGGCCGCTCGTGAGGCCGATATCGTCGGCTTCATCCCGCAGTTCAGCCAGCGCGGACGCCCGATCCTGACCGACGTCGGCGAGACCGCCCTCGACCGGAAGGTGGCGATCGTCCGCGAGGCGGCAGGCGACCGGTTCGAGCGCCTCGAGCTGAACCTCTTCATCGTGGATGCCGGGATGGTCGGCAGCGGCCAGCCGGTCGCACGCTCGGTCATGGCAGCGGCCAAGGTCGCGTCGGTCGGGCTGGCCGGGAGCCCGTACTTCCTGTACGGGACGCTGCCGGCACTCCGCGAGCGGCTGGAGCGGCGCCGGGAGCGCACGACGATCAGCTACTACGCCATTCGCCAGGGATCGATGGAGGCGATGGCCCCGCTGGTGACGGCCCTGGCGGGTCGCTGACCGGTCCTAGCCCGGCTGCGCCGCCAGCGACCTCACCGGACTCACCGCACCCGGCAGGATGAAGTCCGTCAGGGCCGCGAAGACCTCGGCCGGGCGTTCCAGGTGGGGATTGTGGCCGGCGCGCTCGATGATCTCGAGGCGCGCGTTCGGGATCCGAGCCGCGAGCACCCCTTGATGCTCGGGTGGGAAGAGGAAGTCGTCGCGTCCCGCCATCACCAGCGTCGGTGCCATGATCTCGCCGAGCCGATCCATGACCGTCCAGCCCGTGAGCAGGTTGGGCGCTGCAAAGATGAGCGCCTCGGGCCTGAGCTTCGAGCGCCACTGGCCCTGGAGCAGGCCACGCGCCAGCTGCGGAAGACTCACGTACGGGTCGTACGCCTTTCCGAGCCTCAGCAGGGCAGGCAGGAACTCCTTCGGCGTGATCCGCCCATTGAGGAAGCGTCCTGCGAGCGTCACGATCCCGGGGCTGAATCCGCGCCTGGCGAGGAGCGCCGGCGCGTGTTCCTGCGGCCATCGACTGTCGCCCCCGGTATCGAGGAGGACGAGGTGCGACACGCTTTCCGGATATCGAAGGGCGTACTCAAGGGCGACATGGCCCCCGAACGAGTGACCGAGCACCGCCCACCTGTCGTAGCCGAACCTCTGGCGCAGGGCATCGGCATCGGCGGTCAGGTTCTCCCAGGTCATCGACGACAGCTCGGCGCCTTCTGATCGCCCGTTGCAGCGATGGTCGTAGAAGACGAGGGTGAACCGATCCGCGCAGCGTCGGAAGGGCGCCAGCGTCCAGTGATCTGCCCCTGGACCGCCGTGCATCAGCAACAGCGGGTATCCCTGCCCGACGATTTCGACAAAGAGGGAGACATCCCGAATCGCCATCCTGGGCACGGCCGCACCTCCTCTGCTCAGCGCAGGACGTCAGGCGGGCGCGATCGCAGCGGCTGCCGGCTGCAGCTCACGCGCGATGCCCTCGGCCCACGCCTCGATCGCCGGCCAGTCGCGGAAGTCGCCGGTCGGCATCGCCTGTCGAACCGAGGCCATCCGCATGAACGGCGCCCCGAGGCGCTCGGCAAGGCCGATCGGCTCCGCGTCCGGGTCGAAGGCGCCGAAGAACACCCGCTGCTCGCGTGGGTGGATCGTCGCGGCAAACTCCGCGAACTCCTGCGGTTCGGCTGCCTCGAGCACGTCGCGGCCCTTCGCGTCCACCGTATCGGTGCCGATGGGACCGCTGCTGAAGAGCCAGACCGGGCGGCGTTCCAGCACCGCCCGATTGCGCTGCACGAACCTTGTCGCGTCCTTCAGCCAATGACCTATGTACGCCCCGCTGCCGATCACGAATGCGTCGTAGTCGCTGGTCGCGGTCGCGTCGTCGACCGGCTCCAGCGCCACATCCAGACCCTGGGCTTTCAGCGTCTCGGCAACCCGCTCCGCGATTCCGCGGGTGGCGCCGTGACGGCTGGCATATGCGACGAGGACTTTCATCAGCGACCTCCTTTGGCGGCCGCGGCGGCGGCCGTCCGTTTCTGCATCATCAGCCGGCCAAGGGCCTCAGCGGCCACACGGCCCGGGGCTCAGCGTCATGCCGGAGCCCGTCGTCCCACAAGGGCCGGCGTGCTCGGATCGACGGGCCATCGGTCAATTCGTTTCGGCCCGGCGGACCGCGACGACCGCGTTCGACTGGTCGCTGGACGAGGCGTCGGCTACGATGGGGAGGCGGGCGGGAGTAGCTCAGTTGGCAGAGCGTCAGCCTTCCAAGCTGAATGTCGCGAGTTCGAACCTCGTCTCCCGCTCCAACCTCTATCTTGCCTCACCTGACTGCCTCTTGACACGGGTCATATATTCACAATATGACTCGTATCACGACTGAATCGAGGCGCACCTACCGCAGCCAGCTGCGAGCGGAGCAGGCGGAGGAGACGCGCGCCCGCATCCTGGACGCCACCATTCGCGTCATGGCCCGCGGCATCGCCACCCTTTCCGTTCCCGATGTGGCGCGCGAGGCGAGCGTCTCGGTTCCCACCGTCTATCGCCACTTCGGCACGAAGCAGGCACTCCTGGCCGCGGTCTACCCGCACCTCGCGCGTCGCGCGGGCCTGGGGCAGGTGGCCGAACCGGCATCGGTCGAGGACTTCCGCGAGATGGTGCTGAGCGTCTTCGGTCGGCTGAGCTCGCTTGGTGGCGATGCCCGGGCAGCGATGACCAGCCCCGCGTCGGAGGAATCGCGGCGAACGCAGATGCCGGCGCGGTATGCCATGAGCCGCAGGTTCGCGGCCAGCGTGATGCCCGCCGCCTCCGAGGTCGAGCGGGATCGGCTGGCGCGTGTGCTGCTCATCCTTGCCAGCTCGTCGTCGATGCGGCTGTGGCTGGACCACCTCGGTTCATCGGTCGACGAGGCCGCCGACGACGTCGACTGGCTGCTCCGCACGATCCTCGCCGCGACCTCGAGGAGGGCGACGAAGTGAGTGGATCCCCCCTCGTTCGCCGCCTGGCAGACGTCCGCCTGACCGATGCCGCCGAGGTCGGCGGAAAGGCCGCCAGCCTCGGCGAGCTGATGGCAGACGGGGTCAAGGTGCCGGACGGAGTCGTCCTGGCAGCCGATGGCGCCGACCTGCCTTCCGCAGAGCGCGGCG